>JBEKPK010000140.1:0-12756 GCA_049520795.1 Bryobacteraceae bacterium | reverse complement strand
AGAGCTTCGCCCACGTAATCGGCCAGGTGGCGCCCGGCGTCCTCGAAAACATCGTGCGCGCCGCCCGGGTGGCGGCCGTGGTTGGCTCGTTGCGTCAGGCCACGTTCGGCGTCGTCGGAACGCCCTGCCCGGGAATGCTGGACGTGGAAGCGGACGATTCGGATTTCGAGAAAGCCCTGGGCGTCACCACCGTGCGCTTCGCCTTGGACGAGCTGGTGGCAGCGGCGCAGACCGCCTCCCCGGCCGAAGCAGCGCACGCCGCCGATCGCCTGGTTGCCGTGGCCGATTTCGGGCCCGAGTGCGACCGACCGTCCCTGGAGCGCAACCTTCACCTCTACGTGGCGCTCAAGGAGATGATCCGCGTGCACAGCCTGGACGGCTACTCGGTGCGCTGCTGGCCGGAGCTGCGCGACGGCCGGAAGATCACGCCTTGCACGGCCCACGCCCTGCTGGCGGAGGAAGGCATTCCCAGCACGTGCGAAGTGGACCTGCCGGCGCTCATTGGCGCCTTTGTGCTGGCGCGGCTGGCGGACGCTCCGGCGTTCAATTTCGATATCACCGGTTATCTGGAAGATGAGGGCGCCATCCAACTGGCGCACTGCGGCGCCGCGGCGCCCCAACTGGCCGCCGACGGCGTCCGGCCGCTGCTGCGCGCCCATATGCGCACCGGGACCGGAGCCACCCTCGAGTTTCCCTTCAAGACCGGCCCGGCTACGCTCGCCAAGCTGATGCGGCCCTCCGGCGGCAAACTCAAGCTGGCCGTCGCGGAGGGCGAGGTGATTTCCTCCGAAGGCATCCGCGGCAGCGTGGCCACCTTCCGGCCGAACGCTCCGCTGGCGGTCTTCATGGGCAAGTGGATTCGAGAAGCGGTGGAGCACCACGCCTCGATGGTATACGGTTGCCGGCAACGCGACCTGGAGTTATTCTGCGAGTTTACCGGTGTGGAGTGCGTTCCGGTATGAACTTGAAACGATCGGCTTTCTTATTTCGGACAAGGAGAACCTCAATATGACGCGCAGACAAATGCTGGCGCTGGCCGGCTCGGCGCCGGCCTGGATGGCCTCGACTTCTTCCGCATTCGCCGCGCCAGACTTCACGCGCATGGGCGGCGCCCCGACAGCGTTTGGCGCACGGGCCAGCGGCGGCCGCGCGGGAGGGGGACGCGGGGGAGCGGGACGAGGCGGAGCGGGACGAGGCGGAGCGGCGCCGGACGCGGCGTCGGACGCGCCGCCGCCGCCACCGCCCCAAGCCGCGCCGGGGCCGCGTTTCGACATTATCGAACACTGCCACAACATCGGGTTGGGAGGCGTCCAAACGAACCTCCCGCCCAGCCTCGACGCCGATAGCCTCAAGGCATTCCGCGCGCGGATAGAAGCCTACAACTTCCATCTCGTCCTCGATCCCGGGATACCGCAGCCGGGCGGCGATCTGGCCGCCTTCGAGGCCAAGGTGAAAGCCATCAAGGAAGTCGGCGCCACAGCCATGCACGCCGCCATGACCGACAGGCGCTATGAGCAGTTCGACTCTTACGCCGCCTGGAAGCAGATGTGGGATCGGAACCAGAAGCAGATCGAAGCGGTCCTGCCCATTCTCGAGAAGTACAAGATCCCCATGGGCATCGAAAACCACAAGGGTTGGCGTTCCCCCGAGCAGGCTGCCTGGATGAAGCGCGTGAGCAGCGAGTACGTGGGCGTGTGTCTGGACTTCGGAAACAACGTTTCCCTGTGCGAAGACCCCATGGACACGCTGAACAACCTGCTCCCCTACATCGTGTTCTGCCACATCAAGGACATGGCCGTGCTGGAATACGAGGATGGTTTCCTGCTCTCCGAGGTCCCCATGGGCACAGGCTTCCTGGATCTCAAGGGGATGGTTCAGATCCTGCGGAAGAAGAATCCGAACATGATCTTCGACCTGGAGATGATCACCCGCGATCCGCTCAAGATCCCGGTCTATACCACCAAGTACTGGGCCACCTTCGACGACGTGGGCAGCCCTCTGCCCGGCAGAGACTTGGCCAAAATGCTGGACCGGGTACGCAAGAGCAAGAAGCCGCTGCCCAGCATGACCGGGTTGACGCCCGAACAGCGCCTCAAAGCCGAGGACGACGGCAACAACCAGTGCATCGCCTACGCGAAGCAGAACCTGGCGATGTAGAGGCTATCCCGGTAGCGCCGGCGGTCATACCGCCGGCGTTCCACTTACTCCGTCCAAAACCAGTAAGATTACAGGTGAGATGAGAACCGCGCTGTTTCTGCTCGTCCTGGCGGCGCTGCCTTGCGCCGCCCAGGTCAAGATCACTCCCGGGCCCGAAAAGATCGCCGTGGACATTCACGGCCAGCCGTTCACCGTGTTCTATGTGGCCGGGCCGGAAGTCATGAAGCCCTACCTGCACCCGCTGCGCGCCGCCTCGGGAACCTATGTCACCCGCATGTGGCCGATGGAGAAAGTGGCGGAGGAGGCGGCCACCGGAAAGGACCACCCGCACCAGCGCGGGTTGTGGTTCGCGCACGAGAGCGTTAACAAGCTGGATTTCTGGAACAACGACGCGTCCTATACCACGCCGAACCGCGGCAGGATGACGCTCAAGACGCTCGACAAGATCGAGAGCGGAACCTCGCAGGGCTCCATCGCCGCCACCTTCGACTGGACCGACCTGGCAGGCGCCGTGCAGCTCACCGAATCCCGCGTGATGACGTTCTACGACGAACTGCGAACGCGCACCATCGACCTGGATATCACGCTGACCGCGGTCAAGCCGGTGGTATTCGGAGACAGCAAGGACGGCGTGCTGGGGATTCGTCTGCGTCCGGTGCTGCAGGAATCGGCGCAGCGCGGCGACACGTTTCAGTTGACCGGCCACATTCTCAACGCCGATGGGCAGACCACCGAGAAGGAGGCGTGGGGCAAGCCTTCCAATTGGTGCGACTACTGGGGCGAAATCGGTGGCGAGAAAGTGGGGATCGCGATTCTGGATCACCCGGACAATCCCCGCCATCCGGTGCGCTGGCACGTGCGCGGCTACGGCTTGTTCGCGGCCAACCCGTTTGGGCTGGCGGCGTTCACCAACGACAAATCGCAGGATGGCTCCATGACGCTGGCCGCCGGCCAGAGCGTGCGATTCCGCTACCGCGTGGTAATTCACCCCGGAGACACAAAGAGCGCGGGCGTGGATGCGCTGTGGAAACGGTACTCCGGGAAATAAACTCTCCAGAAACCTCAGAAGGCTCGCAGATCGGCCCCCGGTTTCTGACGCCTGTGACGGCCCCACCGCCGCTTGCTGAATTCCGAAGTCGGGGCGTTTTGTATCAGGGCACGGCTTGAGCCGTGCCGCAAACAGGGGTCACGGAGGGCTTTAGCCCCTGTCTTTTCAGGAGGATGAGAAGGAATCGCGCCGGAGCTGCCAAACCAGGGGCTAAAGCCCAGAAAATGCTGCCTGATCGGCACGGCTCAAGCCGTGCCCTGATACAAGGTCTGTTCTTTCAAAGCATTAGGTCGTGGGAATTCAGCTTCGTCTGGGTTGACTTCGGAGTTTCAGGATAAACAAGGCGAAAGCGCTGTGCCGGCCTGCCAGTCCTTCCCGTTTAGAATGGAAATAGTGTCCGCCCCCTATCGTTCCTACGTGCTCGTATCCCGCGAGCAGATTGCGCGCAACTACCGCAGCGTCCGCGCGGTGGTGGGCCCGTCCGTCGAGGTTGCTGGAGTGGTGAAGGCCGACGCTTACGGCCATGGCGCCATTGAAGTCTCGCGCGTCCTCACGGCCGAGGGGGCGCGCTGGCTGGCGGTCAGTTCCGTCGATGAGGGCGTCCATCTGCGTGGCGGCGGCATCCGCGAAGCCCGCATTCTGGTGATGGGCGGTTTTCTGCCGTATGAGAGCGCCGCCATGGTGGAACACGATCTGACTCCGGCGGTGCACTCGCTCGATCAGATGCGCGAACTAGATGGGATGGCGCGATCCCTCGGAAGGGCCCTCCCGTATCACCTCAAAATCGACTCGGGCATGGGCCGGCTGGGGACGCGCGCGCCGGCAGCGGAAATCCTGGCCGCGCTGCGGGAAACGCCGCACGCGCGCCTGGAGGGTCTGATGACCCACTTCGCCTCGGCCGCCGATTACACCACGCGCCAGACCGACGAGCAGCTCGCCTGCTTCCACGGCATCGCCGGCGACCTGCGCCGCGCCGGCTACCCGGCGGCCTGGCTGCACGCCTCCAGTTCCATAGCCGTGGGTTTCGGACGCTCCGAAGGCTGGCACAACATGGTGCGCGCGGGGCACGCGATCTACGGATACGTTTCGCCCGCCCGCGGCGAGGCTCCGCCGCAAATGCTGGAAGTGGCGCCGGCATTGACCTGGAAGGCCAAGCTTCTGGCGGTGAAGGACATTCCCGAGGGCGCGCTGGTGGGATATGGCGGCTCCTTCCGCGCGCCGCGCCCCATGCGCATCGGCATCATCGGCGCCGGCTACGCCGACGGCGTCTTCCACCGCCTCTCGAACCGCGGCAAGGTCATCGCCGGCGGCGCGCTGACCCCCATATTGGGAACCATTTCGATGGACCTCACCTCCATCGACCTGAGCCACACTTCGGCGCTCGGTCCCGGCGACGAAGTGACCCTGCTGGGAACCGAAGGCGAAGCCCGCCTGGATGCGCAGCAGATCGCCCGCGTGGCCGGCACGATCTCCTACAACATCCTGTGCGGCATCAGCGCGCGAGTGCGCCGCGTGTACGTCTGAGGAAGGTCCAACCCGTCGGCGTCTTGCAGGCACGTGGCGTCATCGGCTAAACTGACTCGCATGAAGTCAAACCCTATCCTGCCGCTGGTTGCTTTCACCGTTGTCGTTTCCGGCAATCCGCTTTGGGCGGCTGCGCCGCGGTACACGCCACCCGCGTCGCCGCGCGTCACCTACAATTTCAATCCGGGGTGGAAGTTCATCCGCCAGGACGTGCCCGGCGCCCAGGAGGCGTCCTTCGACGACTCCCAATGGGAGACCGTCAGCACCCCGCATTCGTTCAACGATGTCGATTCGTTCCGCGTGATCATCGATCACAGCGGCGGCGATCGGGGCACTTACAAGGGTCTGAGCTGGTACCGAAAACACTTCAAGCTCCCGGCCGAAGCCGCGGGATCGAAAGTGTTCGTCGAGTTCGAGGGCATGCGTCAGGCCGGGGATATCTATTTCAACGGCAAGCCTTTCGGTCTGTATGAGAACGGCATAACGGGCTACGGCGTGGACCTCACTTCCGCGGCGCTATTCGGCGACCGGGACAACGTGCTGGCGGTCGAGGTAGACAACCGCACAAGTTACAAGGAGCGGGCCACGGACACGACCTACCGATGGAACGCCAACGACTTCAACCCCGACCACGGCGGGCTCAACCGGCGGGTGTGGCTGCACGTCACGGGCAGGATCTACCAGACCCTGCCGCTGTATTACGGGCTGGGGACGACCGGCACGTATATCTACTGCAGTAACTACAACATTGCGGGCCGCACCTGCGACGTCACAGTCGAATCGCAAGTTCACAATGCCACGGCCGATCGCAGGGTCCCTCAGACGACGGTCACCCTGTCGGGCGCGGTAGTCGATAAGGACGGCGTGGTCCGCGCCACGTTCAAGGGAGACGGCGTCGATATATCATCCGGCGCGAAGACCGTTCTGACCGCCAGAGGCCCATTGACCGATGCCCGATTCTGGAGCCCCGACGATCCCTATCTGTACGACGTTTACACGATTCTGACCGTCGATGGGAAAGTGGTCGACGTCAACAAAGTCACGACCGGGTTCCGCAAGACGGAATACAAGGGCGGCGCCGGCGCGGGCGGCGTATATATCAATGACAAGCTCGTCTATCTCAAGGGATTCGCCCAGCGGACCAGCAATGAATGGGCCGGAGTCGGCGCCGGTTATCCCGAGTGGATGCACGATTTCACGGCCCAGATGCTCCGCGATAGCAACGGGAATTACATGCGCTGGATGCACGTGGCGCCGCAGAAGGTGGATGTGGAAGCGTTTGACCGGTTCGGCATCGTCGAGGTCGCGCCCGCCGGCGACAAGGAAGAGGATGCTCAAGGCCGCCAGTGGGAGCAGCGCGTGGAGGTCATGCGCGATACCATCATCTACCTCCGCAACAACCCCAGCGTGCTCTTCTGGGAGGCGGGTAACACGGGGGTCACTGCGTCCCAGATGCAGCAGATGGTGAACTTGCGCAAGGAATTCGACCCTCACGGCGGCCGGGTTATGGGGTGCCGCTCGCTGACCGAGCCAGGGGCGAGGGCCGCCACCGAGTGGTTCGGCACGATGCTCGGCGGGCCCTACGACGCCCAGATGCGCGACCAGGCTCCCCTCATCGAGACCGAGGATTTCCGCGATGAAGGCGCACGCCGCTTCTGGGACGACTATTCGCCGCCTTATTTCGGATTCAAGAAGGGGCCGAACGATACCTGGAATTACAATTCCGAGACCTTCGCCCTGGCGCAGGTCAAGCGATATTGGTCGTTCTGGTCCAGCCGCATTTCCAACGCCAACCCGGACCAGTCCAAATGGGCGGCTTACGCATCGATCTATTTCATCGATTCCGACGCCGACGGCCGGCAGGATTCGAGCGAGGTCTGCCGCGTCAGCGGCAAGATCGACGCCGTGCGCCTGCCCAAGGAGATTTACTTCGTCGAGCGTGTGATGCAGAACGAAAAGCCGGACATCCATATCATCGGGCATTGGACTTATCCGCCCAACACGACCAAGACGATGAATGTCATCGCCAACAATGTGGACAGCGTCGAGTTCTTCGTGAACGGAGTCTCTCGAGGCAAGGTCACCCAGCCGGAGAACGGTTATCTCTACGCCTTCCCGAACATCGCGTTTGCGCCCGGCGCGATCAAGGCCGTCGGCTACAAGGGCGGTGTTGCCGTGACACAGCACGAACTGAAGACCGCCGGCGCTCCCGCGGCGATCAAACTCACCCTTCACACCGCTCCGGGCGGCCTGCGCGCCGACGGCGAAGATGTCGCTCTGATCGACTTTGAAGTGGTCGACTCGAGCGGCGAGCGATGCCCGACCGACGACGCCCGCGTGGATTTCACCTGGGAGTCGGTGGGGCGGGCTGTTTCGGCCACCGGCCCGGCCATCTGGCGCGGCGGCTATAACTCCGGCAAGACCAACTCCACCAACAACCTCTACCTCAACACGGAGGGCGGCATCAACCGCGTGGCCATGCGCTCGACTCTGATGCCGGGGACGATCCGGTTGACGGCCCGACGCGAAGGCTTGCAGCCCGCGACGATCACGATCGACACCAAACCTGTGGTGGTCAATGATGGTCTGACGCAGGAAATGCCGCCAACTTTGTTGCCAACGCCGCGAGCGTTGCCGACAGATCGCAATTGATGGATTAGGCATCGACGTCTTCGCTTGGGGCCTCTGAAGGTATCGGCGCTGCGATCACCGGGGCCACCGGCGGTTTGGGGACGCGGAGGACAGATTTCTATGACCAATGGCATATCACGGCGCGCGGCGATTCGCGGCATCGGGGCGGCGCTGGCGGGATCGCGGGCGCTGCCCGCCTCGGTGTACGGCAACAGGAAGGTGACGGCGCTGGTAATCGGGGGCGACCGCTACCACAACATGGACTATATCCGGACAGCGCTGGCGAAGACGCTGGGCAGGGACCTGGGCCTCACCATGGATTTCAGCGACGAGGTGACGCTGCTGGCCACGCGGTTCCTAAAGGACTATAGGATGCTGATCATGCTTCGGGATGGCATGATGTTTCCATCGGGCTATAGCGATGGCGGCGGCCGGGGCGGCCGCGGGAGTGTGAGCGATCCGCCATTGCCGCCGATCGAGGAGAAGGCGACTTACTGGATGACGCCCGAAGAGGGCAAGGCCGTCAAGGATTTCGTGCAAGGTGGACGGGCTGCTTTGTTCTACCATAACTGCACTTATATAAGCCCCCACAATCAGGACTTCCGCGACGTGATCGGCGGGGTCACGCTGGAGCATCCGGCGATCCGGCCGTTTAAGGTGAAAATTGTGAACCACAACCACCCCATCACGCGGGGCGTCAATGATTTCGTGGTGACCGACGAGCAACACTTCGAGAAATTCGAGAAGGACCCGAAGTGCGTCCTTATGCAGAGCGTCAACGAAGACGGCCTGACGTGGCGGGACCTGGGGACTTCATCGGTGGCGGGGTGGGCCTATGATTACGGCAGGGGCCGCGTGTGCTACCTGGCGCCGGGGCACACCATCGCCGCGCTATGGAATCCGGAGTACGAGAAGGTTCAGAAGAACGCGGCGAAATGGTTGCTGAAGGAGATATGACCGTAGGTTAGGGATGCGCCGGACAGGCCTTGACCCTTCCTTGCGCTTGCGCACGGAGCTATACTCTCAAGTCGGACTTGCGCCAAACACCGGTCAGGTCACGAGGATCGGCTGTGAAACCTCCGCGCCGGCGACGGCGCAGGGTCACGTCTTGATCATTGAGGTAGGGAGCAACGCGGGAGTCGCTATGACGAATACGAGCATTCGAGCTTTTGCATCGCTGGTCGCTATCATGCTGTCCCTGTGTTTGTCGATCGGAGCGGCGGCGCCGATCCACGTCGACACGAAGACCCTGGCTGTCACGGTCGACCCGACGGCCTGCCGGTGGTCCGCGGCGGTCAAAGGGACGCCGATGCAAATTAACGACGTCTACTTTCTTCCCGGTGACGATGCTTCAGGCTGGACTGTCACCAGTGCGGTCAACCAGAACGAGACGAACAATCTGGGATCGTTCGTCACCGTGACTCTGCGAGGGAAGAAGACCGGTCAGCTCGATTTCGAATATCAGCTCTCCCTCAGCAAGACGAACAACGACATCATTGTGAGCCTGGGCCGCACGAACAACACCGGCAAAGAGGTTGACATCTACGACATGGACTACTTTGCGTCGGGCGATGCGCGGCTGGGAAGCACAAGCGACAGATGGATTTCGCTGGGGACGCAGTCGCGCAATCGCGACTACTACGATCTTTGGGCCGTGATAAACCTGAACACGCCCAAGACGTACGCCGTGAATCAAGTGGTCCAGGACTCCGACACGGGCAACAGCCTCTTGATGGGCCACGTCACGACCACGAAGGGAGCGTCGCGCTTCGACCTGGCGACAGGTTGGAAGGGGAAGACGCCGGACCGGATGCGGGTTCGGGGATATTGCAGTTACAACGTCATTATGCCGCCGGGCAAGAGTTTCCCGGGCGAGAAGCTGCTGATCTACTTCAACACGGATGCGCTCCGCGCCATGGAACACCAGGCCGACCTCATCGCGATTGCGCATGACATCCGCCTCAAGCAGCGCCGCCCGATCGACATAGACGACCGGGATTGGGTGGCCAACGATTACACCCGCTTCCACGGTTGGATGTCGGGCGGCGGCGATGGCAATGCAAGAACTTTCTTCGAGACCAACGGCTTGGGCGAATTCTACTGGGGGATGGGAAGCGGCGGCAATTCAAGCATGGGTTTCTATGGTTCCGGCGGAAGCACGTCGGCCAGGTTTCCCGAGTTCGACCTGAATAGCAATTGGGGAACCTATGTCTCCTCGAGCGCCGCGCCAGGCCGTGCCAGGGTCAACTTCCCGCCCGAGTGCTTCCTTCCCATCCGCACCGTGAAATACGGCGGAGAGAGAGTCATCGATTTTTCCAATCCTCTGACCATCAAGCTCGAACGCGAGCGCGCGTTCCAGGCGATGACCGGCCGTGAGAAGGAAACCGGCCGGGTGGAGATGGATTTCGCGGATTGGTGGGACAAGTGGCCGGGTCAGTTCGACCCGTTCATGACCGCGCTGGAGACGTACCACGCCGCGGGCATGCCCTGGCGCGAGGCGATCGATAAGAACGCGCCCCGCAAGGTGGTTCGTTCGAACATGAATGTGGTGGATCATTCCTACGGAATCGTGGACATCTGCCGCACATCCGAGGACGCCGACGGCGGCTACGAGATGGGAGACGGCTGGAAGCACCTGCTCACCGAATCTCTGCTGGGCACGGCCAGCCGGTTCTTCTATAGCGGCCGGGTCTTCTGGCTCGATCCCGACGGCATGCACATCTACAAGTTCAACTCCAGTTACGGATCGGCGGGGAAGTTCAACTACGGTCAGGCCAAGGTCAATGCCATGTTCCACGCCATCGCCGGCAACGCCATCTTCGTGTCGGAAGCCTTCAACGAGAAGTACCCCGACGACCGCATCGAACTGTTGAAACGGATCAGCCCGCCCACCATGGACGTGGCCTATCCGGTGGATCTGTTCGTCCGCAAGCCGGCCCAGATCTGGAACATGCCCGTCGAGCGGCCATTTGGCGCCTGGTCCATTCTGGCCGTCTTCAATTACATCGACAAATATACGGACAACGGCCGGGAACCGCTGAAGTTCAGCACGAAGTTGAACGCCGCCAGAGACCTGCGCCTCGACCCGAACAAAGAGTACATCGTCTATGAATTCTGGAGCCGGAAGCTCATCGGCGCGTTCAAGGGCAGTTTCACCAATCCCCCGGTGAACCCCTACGACGTGGGTATTTACAGCATCGTGGAGAAGCAGGACCGGCCGGTGCTGATCTCCACCAGCCGGCACGTCCGGCAGATGGCGTTCGACATTAAGGACCTGGCTTGGGACAGCCAGCAGCGGACGCTGCGCGGCGTGTCGCGGGCGGTGGCGCGCGATCCGTACCAACTGCGCTTTTACGTTCCGGAGGGGTTCGCCGCCAGGCGAGTGGAGCTGTCCGATGGCCTTGCGGGAACCTTGAAAACGGAGGGGAGCCTGCTGACGGTTGACTTCACGTCGACGACTGGCAAGGATGTGGATTGGAAGGTTTACTTCTGATAGCCGGCCGCGTCCCAACAGGCGGCTTACCGTCGCCGCGGGGTTTACGCGACCGGCTGATATCGCTGTCGCGCCTTGAGCAGGCTGCCGCACCGAATGGTCCCATCAAGGACGTTGCAACGGGCGTACCATACTTGTATGCTTCGCTGGATGCCCCAGGCCGCTCTCGTTCTCCTGCTCAGTGTTGCTCTCCGGGCCCAACAGGAACCCACCGACCCGCGTCCGGGCGCCGCTGCCTTGATCGCAGCGGGTAAGTACGCCGAAGCCGAGCCGCTCTTGGCGCGGGCCCTGGCATCGGCGGAGAAGACCTTATCGCCGGATTATCCGCAACTGGTCCCTATCCTCGACGACCTGGCCTCCGTATATCGCGCCGAAGGCAATAGCGCTGGAGCCGAAGGGCTCTACGTCCGCTGCGTCGGGATTCTGGAAAAGGATCAGGGAGAATGGTCCGTCGACCTAATCCCCCATCTCAAAGCGCTCGGCGGCGTCTACTGGGCCTTGTCGCGCGATACCGATGCGGAGAAGCAGTACCTGCGCGTTATCGCCATCCGCGCCAAGGCCAAAGGCTCAGACGACCTCGATCTGGCCGGCGACTGCAACGACATCGCTGCTTTCTACGCGTCCCGCAAGCGCTATGCGGTGGCGGAGCCGAATTACCGCCGCGCGATCTCCATTATCGAGCGCAAACTCGGCCCGGTAGACCTGTCACTCGTGTCCATCCTCGACAACCTGGCCACCGCCCTAATGGAGATGAAGAGCTACGAGCGGGCCGAGGCGCCCCTGAGGCGAGCCGTTTCCATCCAGGAACGCGCCTACGGCCCGACCCATGCCGACGTCGCCCCGCACCTGGACAAGCTGGCGTTTCTGTACTTCACGGTCGAGCGTCAACCCGAAGCCGAGCAGCTCTATCGCCGCTCCTTGGCGATATGGGAGGCCACCATGGGCCCCACAAACCCCATGTTGGTCAGCGCTCTCGACAATCTCTCGGTAGTATTGGCGGCCCAGGCGAAATACAAAGAGGCTCAGCCCTTGTACGAGCGATCGCTAGCCCTCCGGGAGAAGGCCACGGTCGAGAATCTGAACAACCTAGCGATGGTGCTGGAAGCCACGGGCGACGATGCCGGCGCCGAACGCCAGTACGCGCGCGCCATCAGCTTGGCCGAAAAGATCCCCGCTATCGCCGGGACCGGGTCGGTGGGTGAAAAGGAACTCCTCGGCAAGGCGCTCACCAATTACGCCTCGTTTCTGCGCCATCATCTCCGCGCCGACGAAGCGATCAAGGTGGAAGCGCGAGCCAAAACCATCACCAGGACCGCGCCACGCTGAGGATGTGCATCGTCATCGAAGCCCGCACGCGCCCCATGCGATATTCCGCCACATCAAGCCCCCTGCAGTACAACGCGACGCTCAGCCGGTGAATCTGTCCGTCGCCGCGACGAGGGCGCGACTATTCGGAGGGGTCGAAGGCCGTTGTCGGGGGCGATGATGAGGTTGTTGGCGTAGAGCCGGAACCTGTTCAGGGACGAACCAGGGTTTGGTTGCGGGGGACTGCAACGCTCCGAACGTACTTCGCCTACCGTTCCGGGTGCCGTTGGCCGCAACTGCCTGACAGATCGGTGCTTAATCGAACCGGCGTGAACAATGAATGCCACCGCAGAACGCCCATTACGCCGCACAGGAAGCCCACGGCGGCGTTCCATTGCCTCCGGTGGTATCACGGGGGCATCCTGGCGACGGCAATGCACACAGCGCCGCTAGTGTTGTGAGTCAGAAATAGGTTGAATAATAGATGCGATACCCTCATACTGGAGGTATGGGTATCGGACGCCCCACCAAGCCGCTCAACCTCACAGCGGAAGAACGTGACAAGCTCGCGATGTTGGCTCGAAGGCCGAAGTCGACC
>JBEKPK010000139.1:0-12784 GCA_049520795.1 Bryobacteraceae bacterium | reverse complement strand
CCGAAACTGACGCTGAATAGCGACGGGACGGAAATCGGCGTTCGGAGAAGTCACGCCGGATTAGGAACGACAAGTCGGCTTGTGGTCGCTAATCCTTGCGGTGGCCGCGTTGCCGCGTAACGGCCTACCCTGCGGCGAGCCTGGATCTCCCCTGACGCCCCAACGTTTAGAAAGGCCGATTGCTGCTGCCAAACCCACCAGGAATGGTTCCACCAGGGCTTAACCCAACGCCAATGCCTGGTTCGCGCGGGTCCGTCTGGACTCGCTCTTCTATCGAGGCTAACTCGCTTCGATGACGATGCGGTGCACTTTGAGCAGCAGGTCCACCTCTTGCAGGGGAAGCTCCAGGGCCTCCGCGATCTGCTCGGGGGCGCCGCCCCGCCGGTGCATGCGCAATGCCTGCGAGCGTTTGCTCAAGTTCAGGCCCGGCCTGGCCGGAGCCGCAATCGATGGATAGACGGGCTCCCGTTGGATTTCGTGGCATTCCTGAAGGCACGCCGCCAGGTCGTTTTGAAGCGTTTCCACGGCCGCCTCGCACATTGCCCGGCGGGCGTCCGAGCGCTCCTCGGCGGCGCAGACCATCCACTTGGTTCGGAACAGAGCGAGAAGACTCGCCGCCAAGCCCACCAGCGCCAGGCCGCCCAGCACGGCGAGCGGCAGAGTCAGCCAGTTCACCGCACGCTCCGCAGCCGTTCGTGCCGGTTGGCGATCTGCTGTATGCGCACGCCGTAGTTCCCGTCCACCACCACCACCTCGCCCCGCGCGATCAGACAGTGGTTGACCAGCACCTCGACCGGCTCGTTCACGTCGCGGTCCAGCTCGATGATCGACCCGGTGGTCAGCTTGAGGACGTCTTTCATGGCAATCTCCTTCCTGCCGAACGAGATGCTTACGGGCAGCTCGACATCGAGAAGCAGGGCTAGCGTCTGCGAGTTCCCCTTGGGAGGCTCGGGCGGCTGCCCCTCGCCGGCCCGCTCGCCGCGCGGCTCCGCATGTGCGCCGGCGGGCGCGGACAACAGGTCCAGCATCCGGGGATTCAAAGCCAGGGTGAAAGGAGCGGGCGCTGCCGCTTTGAACTTGAGCCAGACCCGCGCAAAATCCACCACCTCGGGTCCGGGCGGGCGCTCGCCGCCGCCGGCGCAGACCACCTCATGGCCCACGAGGGAACCCGCTGTGCGCGCCATGACCGACAACGACTGGCTGAGGATTTCCAGCCAGGTGTTCCTGGCCTCGGCGGTATCCACCGTTTCGAGCCCTGCCGCCCGCAGAGTTTGGCCGCCTGCATACTCCCAAGCCGAACGCGGAGCGCCCACCCACGCCTTGGCCTCCGCCGCGCCCTCAAATGGCTGTTCCCACCACAGCAGTTCCCGTTCGGCGCCATCGGCTTCGGGAATCGCGGGTTCGGAGGCCGGCTCCCATCGAAACTCGGGCCGCTCATCGGCCATGGACTCGAGGACCTGCGCCAAGCTTTCGACCCACGCATCCACCAGAGCTCGCGCTTGCTCGGCGGTTCCCAGCCGGTTGGGAAGCTCGGTCGCCTCCGCGCTCATGTCTTCACCACCACCCCGCGCGAAGAGGGCCACCGCCCGGCCAGGTGCGTCCGGAGTCTCAAAATGGCTTGCGACTTCAGTTGCGAGATCCGCGACTCGTGCAGTTTGACTATCTGCGCGATCTCGCGCAAGGTAAGTTCCTCGCGGTAGTACAAGCTCAGCACGGTCCGCTCGATGTCGGGAATGCCGTCGATCGCCCGCGCCAGTATGCGTTCCAGCTCGGCCCGTTCCAGAAGCGCGGACGGCAGGTTCTCCAGGCCGCTGGAGATGTAGTGCAGGAGGTCCTTGCCTTGATTTCCGGCGACATACTCGAGGCTGGCGATGTTCAGGCCGCGCACCTCGACCAGCCACGAGTGGTACTCCTCGATCGAGATGGTGAGCTGCGCGGCCGTCTCCTCCTCCGTGGGGGAGCGTTGGAAGCGCTGTTCCGCCTCGGCGATGGCCGCTTCGATTTGTTTGGCTCTGCGCCTCTTCTGGCGTGGCGCCCAGTCCATTCCTCGCAAGCTGTCGAGAATCGCCCCGCGGATTTTGTACTCCGCGTAGGTCCTGAGCTTGACGTTGTGGCCCGGATCGAAATTGTCAATCGCGGCAATCAGACCGATAACGCCGGTGGAGATCAGGTCTTCGAGCACGACATTCTCAGGCAGCCGCTCCTGAATCCGACGCGCGATCAGGCGGACTTGCGGCAGATGTTCGAGAATGAGACGCTCCCGTTCGTCGTCGGTTATCGATTCAGACGCCACGTACGCGTACATAAGCCACCCTAAGCTCCAGGCCGTTCTATGCCGCCGAAAGGGCGCGCGACCGGTGCCCGGTGAGCACCAGTTCCGACACCCGCCTTCGGCTGGCGATCTCCAGGTCCTCCGGAATGCGCTGTCCCGTGCCAAAGAACGAAAGCGGCTTCCCGGTGCGCGCGGCTTCGTTAAGAATGGGCCCAAAAGAGCCGGTCTCGTCGAGCCTGGTGAACAGGAGGCGTTGCGGCCGGAAGACTTCGAATGCATCCACCACACGGGTAAGATCGGCGGATTTCATGGACGACGATAGGACCAACTGCGCATCGACATCGCCGCGCCCCGCCAGAAAGCGCGCCAGCGCGCCGGCATGATCCATGTCGCCGAAGCCAAAGCCCGGCGTGTCGATCAGAAGCAGGTCTTTGCCGCGGTGCTCCTCGATGGCCTGCGCCAGGGCCGCCACCGTCTCCAGAACCTGAAAGCCCACGCCGAGGATGGCCGCATAGGAGCGCAACTGGTCGGCCGCGGCCACGCGGTACGTGTCCATGGAAAGCAACAGGGCGGGGCGCCTGGCGGCCAAGCCATAGTTCACGGCCAGTTTCACCAGCGTGGTCGTTTTGCCGGCGCCGGGCGGACCGACCAAAGCCACGATTCGGGGCCGGACCTCGCCTTTGCCCAACAGCGGCTCGGCGCTGATGCGCGATTCCAGTTCCTCGGCCAGCGCGCGCGGAAACGCATCCGCCCCGACGCCGCCGGACGCGCGGGCGAGCGGCGCGTTCGGCGCCGAGGAGCGCGTGGCGGCGGCCTGCACGATCTCCCGCGCCAGTTCCGGGCCCACCTCGTTGGCGGTCAGGGCCGCGTAGGCCTCCGATATGTCCGGAGACGACGCCAGCCACTGCGACGGCGCGAACGCCGAACGAGTGAGGGTGCGGCGCATTTCCTCCAGCTCTCTCTTCAGCTCCGCCACCTCCGTTGAAAGACGGTCTCCCGAGGGTTGCCTGGGTGGCGGAAGGGCGCGGCCGGCCGTTTCGGCCAGCGCCTGCCCGTCTTCTTGCAGATCCGCGAAAACCACTTCGTACTCGCCGCGGCCGCGCGTCTCCGGCGGGGCCTTACGGCTATTGACGAGCATGGCCTCCGGCCCCATTTCCTGGCGCGCCATCGCGATGGCGTCTTCCACCGTCCGCGCGAAATACGATTTGATCTTCATCGACAGAGGCTCCCGGCGCACGCCGGCGAATTGCTCACCTTAGGCTTCGTGTGATCTATCGTCGCTTTTCGCCAATCGCTGTAGAGCCCGTCCTATTGAATGTTCCCCAGCGATTGCACTTTCTGTCCCGGCGGGATCTCGCTGTGAGACAGGACCACCAGGTTGGGGGCCGAGGGCTCGACAATCTGCCGCAGGAAGTAGCGCGCTCCCGATGAGGTGATGGCCACCACCGGCGTCTCGGGCGAGCCTACGCGGCTCACCACGCGGTTCACAATGCCGCGCATAGCTTCCGGGGCCAGGGTCAGGTGGCTGTTCTGCTCGCCGTGCTGCACGGCGGATTCGATGGCCTGCTCGATCGAAGGATCGACGAACCACGCCGCCAGCTCCCCAGCGCGGTTGAGATAGGGCTTTATCACTGCGCGCCGGATCGATTGCCGTACGTATTCGGTGAGCAGCGCCGGGTTGCGCGTCGCCGGGGCGGCCTCGCCGAGCGCCTCCAGGATGGACGCCGCGTCACGAACCGACACCCGTTCCCGCAGCAGATTCTGCAGTACTCTTTGCACGGTTGCCAGGGGCAGCAGCTTGGGAACCAGGTCCTCGACGACTTTGGGATTCTCGACTGCCACGCGGTCGAGAAGCCGCTTGGCGTCCTGCCGCGAGAAAAGCTCGTGGGCGTGGCGCCGGATCACTTCGGCGAGGTGCGTCCCGAGCACGTTTACGCCGTCCACTACGGTGTACCCGGCGCTGCGCGCGCGCTCCGCCCGCTCGCTCGGAATCCACAATGCCTGCATTCCGAAGGCGGGCTCGCGCGTGGGCTTGCCTTCCAGAGCGGCGTCTCCAGCGCCCGAGGGAATCGCCAGCTCGCATCCCTGCGGCAACTCGTAGCGGGCGATCTCCACGCTCTTGATCGAGATCACGTACTCCCGGCTGCGCAGCGAGAGATTGTCGGCCACGCGCACCGGGGGAAGCACGTAGCCCAGGTCGGCGGCCAGTTGCCGCCGAATGGCCGAAATCCGCCGTAATAGAGGCGATTCCTGCGCCCCTTCGACCAGCCCCACCAGCCCCAGCCCCACCTCGATAGCCAGCGGTTCCACCCGCAGAAGCGATTCCAGGTTCTCTTTGGCGGCCACCGGCTTGACGCCCGCCGGCGCAGCCGCCCTGAGCTGCTCCCGGCGGCGCAAAGTCCACCCCACCCAGCCAGCCCCGCCGCCCAACAACAGAAACGGGATCTTGGGCATGGAAGGCAGCGCGGCCAGGGCCACCAGCACCCCGGCCCCCAGCAGGAGCGGCTGCGAATGGCCGAAAATCTGCCTCCCAAATTCCGTGCCCAACGGGGCGTCGGAGCTGGCGCGGGTAACGATCAGGCCCCCCGATATCGAAATCATCAGCGCCGGAATTACGGTCACCAGCCCGTCGCCGATGGTCAGCACGGTGTAGGTTTCGAGCGCCTTGCGAAACTCCATCCCGTGCTGCAGAACGCCAATCAGGAATCCGGCGATGATATTGATGCTGGTAATCAGGATGCTCGCCACCGCGTCGCGCTGCGTGAAGCGCGAGGCCCCGTCCATGGCCCCGTAGAACTCGGCTTCCGTGGCGAGCTGCTTGCGGCGCCGCTTGGCCTCGGATTCGTCGATCAACCCCCCGTTCAGGTCCGAATCGATGGACATCTGCTTGCCCGGAAGGGCATCGAGAGTAAAACGCGCGGTCACTTCCGAGATGCGTACGGCGCCGTGGTTGATGACCACGTATTGAATGGCGATCAGCACCAGGAAGATCACCGCGCCGATGATGTAGTTGCCGCCCACGACGAAACTGCCGAAGGCGCCGATGATCTGGCCCGCCGCCGTGGTTCCGGTGTTTCCCTGGAGCAGGATCAGCCGCGAGGAAGAGACGTTGAGCGCCAGGCGAAACAGGGTCAGCAACAGCAGCGTGGTCGGGAACGAGGTGAACTCGACCGGTCGCACGAGGTAGAGCGACACCATCATCACCGTCACCGAGGCCAGAATATCGGTGGCGATCAGCAGGTCCAGAATGAAGCCCGGAAGCGGCGTGATCAGCGCCACCACGATCGCCAGAACCGCGACCGGCACTGCCAGCTCGCGCACCGCGTCGAGCGGAGCGGGCCCGCTCCACCACGAAGCCGGCGGCCGGGTTAGAGTTTTGGAGGGAGTCATGTCAGCCCGGCAGCCTCCCGTTCATGAGCTTGAAAATGTAAGCCAGGATTTCGGCCACCGCGCGATACAGATGCGGCGGGATCTCCTGTCCGACCTCGACCGATTGGTAGAGCGCCTGCGCCAGCGGCGGGTTTTCCACGATGGGGACCTGATGCTCCACGGCCTTCTCGCGGATGCGCCGGGCCAGGTAGTTCCTGCCCTTGGCGACCACCAGCGGCGCGGTCATGCCGTCCATCTCGTAGCGCAGCGCCACCGCATAGTGCGTGGGGTTCACCACCACGGCGGTAGCCTTGGGAACCTCCTTCATCATCTGGCGGCGCGCCCGGTCGCGTTGCAGCCGTCGCACCCGCGCCTTCATCTGCGGATTGCCTTCCTGCTCCTTCGTCTCGTCGCGGATTTCCTGCCGGCTCATCCGCAAATCCCCTTTGTAGCGGCGCAACTGCCGGAACAGGTCCACCGCCCCAAAAGCCAGAAACACGCCCGCGGACTTCCAAAACAACTCCATGAGCGAGGCGCCGAGCACCGCGCCGCCGCTTTCCACGCTGCGCAGCGGCAAGGCCAGAAAAAGGTCCATTTTGTCGCGGGCTATGGTGTATACCGCCCACAGAAACATGGGAAGTAGAATCGCGGCCTGCAGTGTGGCCGGCAGGTTCTGGCGGGGCAAGTCCCGCAATCGCGAGAGCGGATTGAGCCGCGCTGGATCGGGGGCCAGGCGCTTCAAACTTATTCCGAAGCGCGTGGTGGCCAGACGGATCGCCAAAGTGGCGGCCACCACCGCCACCCCGCCCCAGACCAGGGGCAGCCCGACGCGCAGGAACACCTGCCAGGCCGCGCGCGTCAAGTCCTGGGGCTTCAGCTCCGCGGCGAAAGCCAGCCGCAGCAGCGACCGCGCCGTCTCGCGAAAGGCCGCCAGCCAGGGGCCGCTCCCCACGGCGGCCACTCCCAGCAGGGCCACGAATTGCAGGGCCGACACGAACTCCTTGGCCGAGGGAAACTGCCCTTCCTTGCGCGCCTTTTCGAGGCGTCGCGGGGTGGGCGCTTCGGTTCTCGAGGATTTGTCCGGCATCGCGCCTCATAGGCCCAGAATCCGCCGCGCCGCAACGCACGCCTGCCCGCCGTACTCGGTCATGATGCGCGGGTACAGAACGGCCACCCAGCTAAGCGTCAGCAGTGCGATCAGCATCTTGGCTGGAAAGGCCAGCGACAGCAGTTGCAGTTGCTGGTTGAGGCGTCCCAGAAGAGCCAGTGCGACGTCCACCATCACCAGCAGCGCCACCACCGGCAGCGCCAGCCGCGCCCCCACCGTGAACAGCCCGGCCGAAAGCTCCACTATGGGCCTCGCGGAGGCGCGGGAAAACGTGTACGCCCCCGCCGGGATCACCTCGAGGCTGCGCGCGAACAGGCGCAGAATCTCGCGATCGAGCCCCAGGGCGAAGAACAGCGCGCTGGCAATGAGCTGGGCGAATACCAGCAGCACTCCGGAATCGGCTTGCGTGTTGGGATCCACCGTGGAGGCGTAGGCATAGCCCGCCTGCAGCCCGGCCATCTGCGCCGCCACGGCGAAGGCTTCCATCACAAACGACATGGAAACTCCGATGGCCAGCCCTACGGATGCTTCAGCCAGCGCCCAGGCGGCCAGTTTGGCCGCCGTGACAACCCCGGCGTCCACCGCCGGCCAGCGCGGAAACAGGGCCAGCGTGAAGGCCACCGCCAGGGCCGCCCGCGCCGGTTCCGGCACTCCTTTTACTCCCGGCAGCGGCGCGAACGTCAGGGCCCCCGCCACGCGCGCCAGCACCAACAGAAAGGCGCACAGCGCTCCCCCCGATATCGTCAGGCTATCGGGCATACCGGCCCAGGTTCCCCAGCAGCGCGCCGGCGTACGCCATGCTCTTCTGGATCATCCACGGCATCATCAGCAACAGCGCCGCCAGAAAGGCCATCAGCCGCGGCACGGTGCTGAATGCGTTGTCTTGCATGGAAGTGGCGATCTGCACCAGGCTCATGACGATGCCCGCCACAAAGCCGATCGCCAGCAGCGGGGCGGCCAGCCAGAAGGCCGTGAGCAGAGCTTCCCGCATGATCTGCACCACCAATTCCGGGGTCATCCGTAGAAGCTCTTCATAAGCGATCCGATCACCAGGTTCCAGCCGTCCACCAGCACGAAGAGCAGGATCTTGAAGGGCGCCGAGATCATGACCGGCGGCAACTGCACCATGCCCACCGAGAGAGTCACGGAAGCCACCACCAGATCAATCACCAGGAATGGCAGGTAGAGCACGGCCCCGATTTGAAAACCGGTCTTCAATTCCGAAAGGATATAAGCCGGAATGAGGATCCTCAGCTCCAGATCCGCCGGCGAGCGCGGGGCCGGCGACCGGGAAATCTCGACGAACAGCCGCACGTCTTTCTCCCGTGCGAAGCGGGCCAGAAACTGCCGCAGGGGCTTGGCCGCGGCGTCGGCCGCCTGCTGGGCGCTCAGATGGCCGGCCTCCATGGGCTCCCAGCCCTGGTGGTACATCTCCGCCACCACCGGCTGCATGATTACAATCGTGAGGAACAGGGCGAGACCCACCAGCACCTGGTTGGAGGGCGTGGTCTGCGTGCCCAGCGCCTGGCGCAGGAAATGCAGCACCACCGCGATGCGCAGGAACGGCGTGATGGTCATTACGGCCGCCGGCAGCACGGTCATCAGCGTCAGCAGGATGATGATCTGCATGGGGACGCTGAGGCCGGAGCCGTTCTTGCCGGCCGATATGCCAAACAGCGAAAGAGGATCGGCGGCGGCAGCGGCAGCAGCCGGAGTTACCGCGGCCAACGCCGCCGCCAGGCGGGCGGCCTTCATCGCGCGGCCTCCGGTTCGCCTCTGGTCTCCCGCCAGGGAAAGCTCTCGATCAACGCGCAACCCGAAGGGGAGGAACTCAGCAGCATACCCCGCTCGCCCAGGCGTACCAGGTGCAGGGCGTGCTGCGGCCCCAGCGCCACACGTTCCACGCATTCGAGCTTCCGGCCGCCGCCGCGCCGCAGGGCTCGCGGCAGGGCCATGCCGCGCCGCTTCAGCGCCCATAGCGCCAGCCCCAGCAGCCCCAAGACGGCGGCCACGGCCGTCATTTCCCGGACTATATCCATGGCGATCCGCTCCTTTTACAAGTCTTCGCGGAAGTCGGTGATGCGTACCCCGAGGAGGTTCTCGATCACCACGATCTCTCCGGAACCGAACAGCACGTCGCCGATGTAGATATCGATGTTCTCACCGGCGGATCGCGACGTGCGGAGCACCGAGCCTTCGCCCAGCTCGAGCACGTCGCGAGCCCTCAGGACCCGGCGGTCCAGCTCGACTTCGATATCCACCGGCACATCGGCCAGCGTCGCGATCTCTTCCAAAGGAGTCATCGGCGGCTTAGTGAATCAGGTTTATGGTGTCCTCGGTGATTTCATCGGCCGAGGTAATGACCTTCGAGTTCGCCTCGTAGGCCCGCTGATACACGATCAGGTTGGTGAACTCCGTGGCCACGTCCACCGTGGAGGCTTCAATCGAACCGCCCACGATCTGCCCGCGGCCGCCCGTGCCGGGCAGGCCCACCACCGGGGTCGCGGTGGCGGCTGTCACCGCGTAGGTGTTGTTGCCCTCGGCCGCAAGCGAATCCGGATTGCGGATTCCAGCTACGGCCACCTGCCCGACCACGGTCTGCTGGCCGTCGGAGTATTGCGCCACGATCTGCCCGCCGTTGGCCAGGCCCACCGTCATCAACTGCGCCGCGGCGCTGCCGTCCTGCGACGACGAGGATACGGCGGACGTCTCCGCGAACTGCGTGATCTTTCCCGCGCCGGCCGCGTCGTAGGGATTCCAGGTCAGGTTCATGTCCGAGGCGCCGCTGGTCAGGCCCGGGATGCTGAACGTAATCGGCGAGCCCGCCGCCGGCGTGGTCAGTTGACCCGTGGCGTCGAACTGCAGGCTGCCGGTAGCCACGCTGGAGGGCGTTCCAGCGGTCCCTCCCGAGATGTCGTCTCCGGGAATGGACACGTTGTAGGTCCACTGGTTGGCGCCCGTCTTGGTGAAATCCACAGTGAGCGTGTGGGCCGTTCCCAACGAGTCATAGACCTGAATCGGATACGAGAGGTCCGGCGAGCCGGTGGTGGCCGCGGCCGAATTCAGGTTGAGATCGAGCGAGAAGTTCTGGGTGGCGATGGGCGGCTCCGTCGAGCCGACCGGGACGACGATGTTGCCGATGGGAGCGTTGGTATCGATCACCCCCGTGGTCGGGTCCGCGGTCCACCCCTGTACCTGATCTCCCGCGTTGGTCATCAGTACGCCGGAAGCATCCGTCTGAAAATTGCCCGCTCGGGTGTAGGAAGTGGCCCCCGTGTCGTCGGTTACGACGAAAAAGCCGTCCCCCTGGATGGCCGCGTCCAGGGTTCCCGAACTGGCTTGCAGGGCCCCCTGCGCGAACTCGCGAATGGTGGTGGGCTGGGCCGTCCCGAACCCGACCTGGGTGTCATTCAGACCCTCGCCGATCGACTGCGTTACCAGGTCGCTGAAGTAAACCACGCTGTCCTTGTACCCCGGCGTGTTGAGGTTGGCCAGGTTGTTGCCCACCACGCTGATCGCGGTGGAATTGGCGTTGAGCGCCGAAAGCGCCGCGGATAATGCCGTTAACATGCGATTCTCCTGTCCTATGCGGTTTGAGTCTGATTCGCTGCGGACTGCGCCGCCGCCATGGCGTCCACCTGCGTGCGTATGTCCGCGACATCCTGCCCGGTGTCTACGCTTTGCTCCAGTTGTTGGAGTTGGGCCAGTTGGGTGACGAACTGCGTGCCGTCGGCCGGGTTCATGGGATCCTGGTTCTCAAGCTGGGCCACCAGGAGTTGCATGAACATGTTCTCGGTGACCTGGACCGAGCCGGTCGTCGATGTCGATCCGGATCCAGAGCCGCTGCCCGACGCCGCTCCGGCGCCGGTACTGCTTTGTGCGATGGGACTCATGTCCTTTCCTCTTTCTTAAGCCGGCGTCGCGCTCTGCCCGATCGCTTCGCCGATCATCTGGTCGATATAGGATTGCGGAAGCCCGTGCGTGTACAGCGAGGCGACCCAGCCCGCGTTGATCCGCTGCCCGTCGGGCAATTGCACCAACGCATTGGGCTGTTGCTGTTGCACCGGGCTGGTCGCGGAGGTGAAATCGTTCGACTCGACCACCGTGCCGCCCAGCATCTGTGCGACCGTGGCGGCGGTGGCGGGGGTGGCGAACCACAGGGGATTCAAAGAGAGCAGACCCCCGCCGGGCAAACTTTCCGTGGGATTGGCAAGAAACACGTTGGGGCCGAAGACGGACTCGGCCGTGGGTACGGGGACCGGCGCGGGAGCGGCGTTCGATGCCCAGCAACTCGGATTGCCGGGAAATAGCGCGGCGAGCCCGTCCGGCGCCGTGGATGTGGCCGTGGCGTTGGTTCCGGCGGCTGCCGCGGTCGTGGAATCCGTGGCCGCGGCGGTGGTAGAATCCGTGTCCGCGGCAGCCGCGCCGGCGGTGGGAGTCTGTTCCACGGGCTTCTCTACGCCCGTGGAACCTCTCCGGCTGGCCAACGCCGCCCGCCAGGCGTCCAGGGAGGCGAGCCGCCCGGAGGCGGTGCGCGTCGCAGAGGCCGGGAGCGCTGGTGTGGACGTGTTTAGCGATGAGATGACATGTACCATTCGAATTCCTTTCGTTTCCCTTTCGGATCGATTTGTTCCTCGGCTTCCCGGGGGCGGCCTGGCTGATCGTCGCGTCCTTCCCGGCCGTGACGCCGCCCCTGGCTGGCGTTGGCGTCCTGCTCCGCGGCCGGTGAATCGGAGCCGGAGAAACGACGGCCCTCCGAGTCGCCACGCCAGGTCTCGGCGCGGATGCCGCTCTGTTCCAGGCGCGCGGCGAGCGAGGGCAAGTCCCGGCGAAGATCGCCGGCCAGCCCGGCGTCGGGAGTGCGCACTTCTACGCGGACATCTCCCTGCCGCTCTACCAGGCGTACGTCGACGCGCTGGTCCCCGTCGCTCAGCCGCAACGTTATATCCCGCGCGGGCGTTCGGGGAGCGGGCGCCGGCTCAGGGATCGCCAAGGGCGCAGGAGTCCGGCGGTCCGCGGCCGCTCCGCCCGCCTCGCCGACGGGGGCGCCGCCGGTTTCCAGCGCCGCCGATGGGGACCCGCTGGAGATCGCGTCCGCCGCCCGAAACTCCGCCGCCGGTTGGCCCGAGCCATCGTTCGCAATCGACTCATCCCGGCCGGCCGACCCGCCTGTCTTTCTGCGCGAAACGTCGCCGGCCTGATCCGGCGAACCGTCGGATAGAAGCTCGTGGTTGGCCGCGCCGTCATCCTCGCTCGCGGAGATCGCCGCAGCCTTCCCGGCGCCGGGCGGGTTGGCGACAGGATGATCCTCTATCGGGCCGATATCGGCCGCGGCCGCCGCGCGGCCCGCATTCCGGCCGCTCTGTTCGGCGGGGACCGTTTCCGGCGCGCCTTGCCGAGCGGGTCCGGCGAGCGGGCTGGCAAGCGCCTCGGGGGCGGATACCGCGTTTCCGCCGAGCGAAGGCGCGACCTCGAGCCATCCGGCGAAGGCCAGTTCCCCGGAAGCCGGGAACGGGCTTGCGCGGAAATCCGCGCGGGCGGCGGTGAACAAGCCGTCGCCATCCACAAGCCCAGGCTCAGGGGCCGGCGCGGGAGAGGCTGCCGGGTCAGTGCGCGGCGCGCCTCCGGCTGCCTCCGGCGCCTGGACCTCGGCGCCGGACCGCTGGCGGCGCCAGGGCTCGCCCGCTTCCTCAAGGGGGGCCTCGACGACCGGTGCTCCGGCGTCCCCGGTGGCGCCGGATGTCGACCGCGCGGGCGAGGGTATTGGCGCGACTGCCCGGCCCGCCGATGGCAGGGGTACGGAAGAGGCATTCGAGGTTGCGGCGCGGGCGTACCATAGGGCGGACTCACGCGCCGTGGCGAGATCCACCGCTGGCGGGGGCGGCTGGAGGGGCGCCACAGGCGGTTCAGAGGGCCCGCTGGGAGGGAGGGTGGCGAGCGCCGGAGCAGCGGCATCCTCATTCCGCTGGCGGCGCTGGGAGGCCCGTGGACTGAGAGTTCCGGAGGCGCGGCCCGGTGCAGCCATGCTCTGCCGC
>JBEKPK010000138.1:0-12791 GCA_049520795.1 Bryobacteraceae bacterium | reverse complement strand
GCCCCCGCCGTGGCTTACGCGCCCGTCCCGGCCGCCAAGGGGCCCCTCGCGTGGGTCCGCGGCGCGGTCGCCAAACGGGCCACGGCCGAATTCAGCGACACCTTTCGCCACGGCATGTCCGCCTGGGGCGAACGCCCTTCCACCTTGGCGCCGGGCTGGTCCAGGAATCCCGATGGCTACGTCCGCCCCGGTCGATTGGCCTTGTTCCGCCCTTCGCTGGCCTATGCCAACTATCACATGGAGTTCTTCACCCAGATTGAGAGCAAGAGCGTGGGCTGGGTGGTGCGCGCCCGCGACTCCAAGAACTACTACGGCATGAAGTTCAGGGTGGTGGAGCCGGGCTTGCGGCCCATAATCGCCATGGTTCACTTCACCGTGTTGCGTGGCAAGGCGGGGCGTGAGGTGGAAATTCCGCTCTCCGTAATGGTGCATAACAACGAGGCGTATCACGTGTCCGTAGAGGTGAAGGGCAATCACGTGGTCACGTCTATCGAAGGGCAGGAAATCGATTCCTTCGCCGATGACGCCCTCACTTCCGGAGGCGTGGGCTTCTTCGCCGATGCCGGCGAAAAAGCGCGCCTCTATTGGCTGCGGGTGACGGCCAACGACGACTTCGTGGGCAAGCTCTGCGCTTACATGGCCGGCGCCCTGGGGCAGTCGTCTCCCGCCGCCGCCGGGCTGCGGCCGGACCCGGCCGCGCCAGGCGCGCCCAGCCCCTTCGAGCCTCGCGGAGAGATCGCTCTCGGCGCCGCGCTGGGATTCCGGAAATGCCGACAGAGGAAACCATGGACTTGATGACGGGAACCACAGCCGGCGCGCCGCCGCTGCCGCCCCCGGCCCGCGAGCCGGAACGGGGGAAACGCGCCGGCGGGGCGCTTTCCAAGGCCGTTTCCCTGCACCTGGAAGGCAAGCTGGAAGACGCCGCCCGCATGCTCGACCGGGCCATCGAGAAGGGCGACCGCAATCCCGGGCTGCTCTCCGCTTTGGGCCACATCCGGTATGAAATGGACGACTTCGCTTCGGCCAGCGCCGCCTATGCCGGTCTGGTTGCCCTTGAACCGGAGAATCGCGCCGCCAGCTTCAACCTGGGCGTCTGCCAGGGCCGCCTGAACGAATGGAACAAGGCCACCGAAACTTTCCGCGCCGCTCTGGACGGCGAGGACGGACGGACGGACGCTTTGCTCGGGCTCGGAATCTGCCTGATTCACGATGGCCGCGCCGCCGAAGCGGCCACGCCGCTCGATAAATTCCTGGGGCTCTACCCCGATAACCAGCAGGCGCTGTTCGGCAAAGCCGTGGTCCTGCACCAGACCGGCCGCGCCGAGGAGGCCGTCGAACACTACCGCAAGCTGCTGGCCCTCAACCCGCGTTACGACGACGCGCTCTCCAACCTGGTGGCGCTGTACCTGGAGAAGCAGGACGGGAAGTCCACCCGCCGTTACGCCGAAATGCTGGCCGAGGCGCGCCCCGAATCGCCCGTGGCCGATGAGGCGCTTTCCTCCCTGGCTTTCGCCGAAGGCGACTATGCGGCCGCCGCGCGGCACTGCCTCCATCTCACCGAAGTGGCCCCCGAGCGCTTCGAAAACTGGTTCAATCTCGGCGTGGCGTACCACAAAATGGGCGACTTCCAAAAGGCCGCCGAAGCATACCAGCGGGCCGTGGCGGCCAAGCCTGAATCCTCCCTGACGCACCTGAATCTGGGCGTGGCCCGCCAGGAATTGGGCGATCTCGCCGGGGCGCGCGCCAGCTACGAGAAAGCCTACCAGTTCGACAGCGGACAGCCCGGCGCAATCTGGAATCTGGCTCTGGTTCTGGAGCAGCAGGGCGAGCGCAACTGGGCCGAGAAGCTCTACGCCAAAATCCCCCGCGATGCCCCCGAGTGGTGCGAGGCCTGTTTTCGGCTAGGCTATCTGCGCCTGCTTCGCGGCGACTTCTCCTCCAGCGCCGAGGCCTTTCAAACCTGCCTCCAGCACCGCCCCGAGTGGCCCGAGGCCCGGCTCAACGCGGGCATCGCCTGGGCTCGCGCCGGCGATGCGCCGCGGGCTCGGCAGGCGTTCGAAGACGCCCTCGCCCTGCGCCCCGATTCCTCCGACGCGGTGCGCGGCCTGGCCGCCCTGGCGCTCGAACGCCAGGACTACGACCAGGCGTTCGATCTCCACCGCCGCCTGATCGAAATGGGCGAGCGCGCCCCCGAGCTCTACTACAACGCGGGCCTCATCTGCCAGAAACGCGGGAATACCGGCGACGCGACCCTGTACTACCGCCAGGCCATCGGCGAAGACCCACAGTTCGCCGAGGCCTTTCTCAACCTGGGCCACACCCTGATGGCCTCCGGCCAGGAGGAAGAGGCGCTGGCGTGCTGGCGCCAGGCCCTGCGCGAAAAGCCCGAGCTCGCCCAAACCTGTCTCGAGCCGCCCGCGCAATAGGGTGGGACAGACCATCGTCTTTTGTGGTCTGTCGTGCGCCCCGGAGTTGACAGGGTCGAAAAAGCATCTGAGACCCGCGGCGGGCAGGCGAAACCGCCTGCCCCACCAATGGAGGCAAAGGCCCGGTGGGGCAGGCGGTTCCGCCTGCCCACTGCTCGGATTTTCATAAAATTCCGTGGGCCGAAGGCCCATCCCGACAGACGACGAAAGGCGATCGTCCGTCCCACCAGGCCGTCTGATATCCTGTTGAAGGCGTCAAGACACTATCGTCCGTATAAGGAGACATCTCGTGAAAGTCGGCGTATTCACCCCCCTGCTGGCGCAGCTTCCCCTGGAAGACGTCCTCAAGAAGCTCGCATCCTACGACATCCACACCGTCGAGTTGGGTACCGGCAACTATCCCGGCGGGGCCCACTGCAAGCTCTCCATGCTCGATAACAGCGCCGAGCTGGCCGAGTTCAAGAAGAAGCTGGACGATCACGGTTTCAGC
The DNA here is from genome assembly GCA_049520795.1 of Bryobacteraceae bacterium. Taxonomy (GTDB): domain Bacteria; phylum Acidobacteriota; class Terriglobia; order Bryobacterales; family Bryobacteraceae; genus BOG-224. Next base: position 9,875 of record JBEKPK010000138.1, on the reverse strand, counting down.
ATCAGCGCGCTGAGCTGCCATGGCAACCCGCTCCATCCCAACGCGGAGCAGGCCCGGCACGACAGCCAGGTGAGCCGCCAGACCATCCTGCTGGCCGAGAAGCTGGGCGTGCCCGTGGTGGTGGATTTCAGCGGCTGCCCGGGCGATTCGGCCAACTCGAAATGGCCCAACTGGGTGACCTGCCCGTGGCCGCCGGATTACCTGGAAATTCTCAAGTGGCAGTGGGAAGAAGTGGTGGCGCCGTATTGGATCGAGCAGGGAAAGTTCGCCTCCGATCACGGCGTGAAGGTGGCCATCGAGATGCATCCGGGGTTTGTGGTCTACAGCCCCGAGACCATGCTCAAATTGCGCGCCATCGCGGGGCCGTCGGTGGGCTGCAATTACGACCCCAGCCACATGTTCTGGCAGGGCATCGACCCCATCGCCGCCATCCGCGTTCTGGGCGATTGCATCTATCACGTGCACGCCAAGGACACCCAGATCTTCGATTGCAACCTGCCTATGAGCGGCGTGCTGGACACCAAGAGTTACACCGACGAACGTAACCGCGCGTGGATCTTCCGCACCTGCGGCTACGGCCACGGTGAAAGCTGGTGGCGCGACTTCATCTCCACCCTGCGCATGTTCGGCTACGATTACACGCTCTCCATCGAGCACGAAGACAGTCTGATGTCGCCCGAAGAAGGACTCTCACGCGCCGCCGAGTTTTTGAACGGCCTGGTAATCAAGCAGAAGGCCGGCGCGGCTTGGTGGGTGTAGGGGACTGGGCGCTTGTCATGTAATGACCATCGCAACCGCTCCCTGACGGTCGCGGCTCGCCAGGCTCTTAACGAGCCGCGACCGTTAGGGAGCGGTTGCCGGCGAGAGGAAAGTTATGCGCCGGTAGTCGGCTCGAACTTCGCGGACCGTCGTAGTTGGTCCGCTTCACAGGTGTGGTGAAAAGGCACTAAAAGAACCTGTTTATCGTTGGGAACAAAATGGCGGCTTGAGTCGTCAAATGTTCAACAGCGAAGCTTGTGAACGCCCAAGCGTTCCTTTGCGATTTACAGGCCCGGCCATACCTTCGCCGAAGGAATGCCGGCGCCGGGGTCAGTCGCTGCATAGAGCCAGCCGGCCGGCAGTTTCACGAGAGAACCGATCGCAAAGAGATTCCGGCCCTTCTTTTGCTTCGGAAATCCGCATGTGGGCCATCATGAACCAGACCGGCCGTACGCGCGCAGCACGGGTTGTGACGATTGTCTTCGTATGCTACGATTTTTCTGGTTGACACCCGAAATACATGGGAGCATAATCCAGGCATGCTCCCAATGCCTACCGACGCCGAACTGGACATCCTAGCCGTTGTGTGGCGGCGCGGCCCGAGCACCGTCCGCGAGGTCCACGAAGACCTCGGGAAAAATGCCGGGTACACCACCACGCTCAAACAAATGCAGATGATGACGGACAAGGGCCTGCTGGTTCGCAGCGAACGGTTCCGTTGCCACGCCTACGAGGCCGCGGTTCCCAAGGAAGTCACCCGCAAGCAGATTGCCGGCGACCTGCTGAAGCGCGCATTCGACGGGTCCGCCAGGAACTGGATGCTGGGCGCTCTGAGCGCTCAGCCGGCGACCCGGGAGGAGTTGAACGAGATCCTGGCCGTCCTGCGGGATTTCGAGAAGCGGAGGTTCAGGAAATGAGCGCGTTGGAGTCCGTGCTTCGCCAACCCGTTACGCTGCGCCTGGGCTGGACGCTGGCGCATTTCCTCTGGCAGGGCACTCTCATCGCGGCCGCATATGCCGCGGCGCGCGGGATCGGCGGCCGGTTCCTCTCCGCCCGCGGCCGGTACGCGATGGCCTGCGCCGCGCTGGCCGCCATGATGGCGGCCCCTCCTGCTACATTCATGCTGGCGAGCTTCGCCGCCGCGGCTCCCGCGGGTTGGGCGCTGACCGCCGGGCCGGCGTGGGAGCGCGCCCTGCCGTGGCTGGTTGTTATATGGGTCGCGGGAGTGACGTTCTTTTCCGTGCGGCTGATCCGCGGCTGGAGAGTCGCCTTGCGGCTGCGGCGCGTCGCTGTGGCAGCGGTTCCGACTGAGTGGAGCGAGGCGCTCAACGCACTGATGGCCCGCATGCGCGTATCCGCGCCGGTGCGCCTGATCGCCTCCTCGCTGGCGGCTACTCCGGCCGTCGTGGGCTACCTGAAGCCGGTGATTCTGGTCCCGGTGGAGATGCTCACCGGCCTGCCGGCCGAGCAACTGCGGGCGCTGCTGGCGCACGAACTGGCCCACATCGTCAGGCGCGATTACCTGGTCAATTTTCTGCAGAGCGTGGCCGAAGCGGCGCTGTTCTACCATCCCGCGGTGTGGTGGGTCTCCGAGCGGATCCGCGCCGAGCGCGAAGCCTGCTGCGACGACCTGGCCGTGGAAGTGACCGGCAACGCGCTAGCCTACGCCAGCGCCCTGGCCGGCCTCGAATCCGGCCGCCGCGAGCGCCTGGAGATGGCGAACGCGGCCAATGGTGGCTCGCTGGTAAGCCGGATTCACCGGCTGGCTGGGCGGCCCGAATCCGTATCTCACACGCTTCCGGGCGCCGCGGCGGCCTGGGCCATGAGCCTGCTCTGGCTGGCGGGCGCCGGCGCGGCTTTGGCCGGCGGAGCGCATACCTCGCCCGGCGCGGCGCACCGCGCGTTCATCGCGCCGGAGATGGCCGCGGCGGCTCCAGCGGCCATTGCGCTCCCGGCGCCGCCGCGGGTCCGGCTTTCCGCCGCGAATCTGAGCCGGGCGCTATTATTCGATCCGTTCTTCGCTGCGCCGATGCAGCAGGCGGCCCTGCCGGACGCCGTGAAACAGCTCGGCTCGATTTCCGGCGTGGTCACAACCACTTCGGGGACGGCCATCGCCAAAGCGCAGGTCTCCCTGTTGCCGTCATCTTCGGGGACGCCCATCGCCGCGGCGCTGTCCGTCGTGTATCAGGCGCCGTCCCCGCGAATGCAGTCTCGATCGGTGGCCACCGGCGACGACGGCGCGTTTGCGTTCGACATGCTGACGCCGGGGTCCTACCGGCTGATGGTGACCCACCCGAGCTATCTCGATACCGGCGGCCTGGGTTTGGGAGCGGGCCCTTCGTCCGCGCGGGCGCCCGTTCCGGTTGCCGCCGGTCAGCGGGTGGAAGATGTCAGGATCGAACTGGTGGAACCGGGCACGGTCTCCGGACGGGTGGTGGACGAGGATGACGACCCGGTAGCGCAGGCGGCGATCGACGTTACGCGATTTGTCTATTCGGACGGCAAGCGCCGGCTGTCCGCGACCGCCGGGACCTCCTCGAACGACAACGGCGATTTCAAGATCACCCGAATCCCCCCGGGCACATATATCGTGAAGACCCGAACTCTGCCCTCCGGCTTAAATGCAAGAGCCCCCATTCCCGCGGCTAAGCCCGGCCATCTGTACAACCCTAACGAGACGTACTATGGCGATACGCGCATCGCCGGGGACGCGGCGCCCGTGAAAGTCGACGCGGGGCAAAACGTCGCCCTGGGCGTGATCCGCATGCGGAACCGCGCGCTGCCGACGGTGCGCGGCAAGGTTACAGGCGACCTCAGTCTGCTGGCCGACGCGCACGTGGGGTTCCTGTTGCCTGACGTCGGCGGCGGCGGAATTCCCTCGCGCTACATCGCGGACATCCAGAAAGACGGTTCGTACGCCGTGGCCAACCTGTGGGAGAGCGCCGCCGGCGACGCGGTTACCATCGGCGTCGAAAGCCGAAAGCTCGGCCTCTTGGCTTTTACCACAATCGCCGTGCGGGCGGAAGGCGAAGAAGGCGTGGTTCTCAACGTGGCCGCCGCGCCCCTGAGCGGTTCCGTGCGCATGGAGGACGACCCGGCCGCGCCGCAGGGGTCCGCGCTGCAGCCGCTGCCGCCGATGCAGGTAAGGCTACGCGCTTTGGGACAAGTAGCCGTGATTACGTCAACGGCCGCGGTCAAGCCCGACGGTTCGTTCGCCATTCCATTGCTGGCCGCGGGTCTCTACGCGGCCGAAGTCTCCGGCCTGCCGACGGGCTCATACGTGAAATCGGTAAAGCTCAACGGGAAGGAATCGCGCGAGCAGGGCGTGGATTGGGCCGGGCCGGGAAGCGGCCCGCTGGAGGTGCTCATCAGCCGCAGGGCTGCCGTCCTGGATGGGACGGTGAAGGACGCGGATGGCAATCCGGTTTCCGGCACGGTAACGCTGGTCCCGGTTCCGCCGCGCCCGGGGCATCCCAGCCTGTACCCCACCGCGACAGCCGACGAGCACGGGTTCTTCGGCTTCGGGGCCCTCACGCCAGGCACGTACCAGGTCTACGCCTGGGAGGAGATCGAACCCACGGCGCACTGGGATCCCCGGTTCATGGATCGGTTCGCGACCCGCGCCGAGACGGTCGAGGTAGGGGAGAGCGGCCACGCCACCGTGTCTCTGAAGCGAACTACGGCCGCCGAGGAGCGGGAAGTGCTGAGGAATCTTCACATATGATCCGCACACTGACGTTGTGCCTGGCATTGGCGGCTTCCGGCGGGGCGCAGGGTCCGGCGGAACCGCGGCTGGCGGTTGCCGGCCAGACCACAGACGACGGTAAGCCGCTGCGCAAGGTGACGCTGACGATGATTCCGCTGGGAACCAACGATCAGGGCGAGCCGCTGGCGCCCTACTGCGTCACCGCGGATACCGAGGGGCAGTTCGAATTCTACGGCGTGCCCGACGGGCAGTACCGGCTGAGGTCGGAGCGCGCGGGCTATCTCACCACGTATTACGGCGCGAAGAACGCTTGGCCCGCCGGTTCCGTCCTCAAGCTGCAAGGGGGCAGGCCGATTACCGGTTTAGCGGTGCGCCTGACGCCGCAATCGGTGATTTCCGGAAATGTGGTTATGGACGAGAACGCCAACTATGTCGTCGTCTACCTGTTTCAAGAGCGCTATCAGGATGGCCGGCGGCAGTGGGTTCGCCTCACGTCCGACCTCAACCAGTCGGGCGGAGATTTCAGCTTCAACAAGCTTGCGCCCGGCCGTTATCGCCTGGCCGCGGAGGCCAGGAGGCTTGGAGCGGCCGAGCCCGGACAACCCCAGAAGTCCGTTCTCACCTACTACCCGGGCGTCGTGGATGCCGGTTCGGCGGAGACCATCGAGTTGCGGCGCGGGCAGACGGTCTCCGATCTTCGCCTGCCGTTGAGCAACGCGCCGCTGTTCTCCGTCAGCGGCTCGATAATCGGGAGGCCCTCCGATTCCGCACGCACGGCGGTCTACCTGGCATCGGCCGCTGCGGGGATGTCTGGGGGAAGCACGACAGTGACTGGGGACAGATTCCGGATCGAGGGAATCCCGGCCGGGTCTTATGCCCTGGGCGCCATGGAAATGAGCGGCGGAGGGGTAGCCATGGCGGTCGGAGGAGTGATCCGGATGGCGAGCGGCGCGACAAAGCTGGCGGCCGTGCAACCCGTCCAAATCTCGGGCGATATCACCGGCCTCACGCTGGATCTGGATCCGGCGGCGGGGATCCGCGGTACGGTCGCCGGCGCGCCGGCGGGCGCAAAGCTCAGCGTTCTGCTCTCGCCGGTCGACATTCCCCTGCCGTACAACGCACAGGCGGAAGTCAACGCGGATGGAACGTTCGTCATCCCGGGGTCCCTTACCGGCCGGTTCCGGCTCCAGGTCGAGGGCCTGCCCGCGGACGCCTACATCAAATCGGCGGCGTATGGCAAAAAGGATGCCCTCGACCCGTTGGACCTGGCGCGAACGGGCGGGGACGAGAAACTGGAGATCGTGCTCGGCGCCCCGGCGGCGCGCATTTCGGGGGTCGTGCGAGACGACAAAGGCAAGGCGCTGGAGGGCACGGTGACGCTGATTCCAGATCCTCCGCAGCCGCAGCGGATCTCGCTCTATCAGTCAGCCGAAGCGGACGAGAACGGGCGGTTCCTGTTCCAGGGAGTGAGGCCAGGCAAGTACCGGGTTTATGCCTGGGAGGACCTGGAACCGGGCGCGTACTTGGACCCGCAGGTCACAGCGCCATACAAAGCGCAGTCGGTCCCGGTCGAGGCAGGCCAGAACGAGACAAAGTCGGTCACAGTGAAGCGCATAGCGGTTGATGGGGGGCCTGAACGCGACGGCCAGTGACTTGGGCGTCGGACATGAGAATCCAGGGAGAATTCCAGAGAGAATCCAGGGACAAAATGTCACCCCAATACCTAAAACGGCCACAACCCGGGCGCTTCCTCGTCCGTCTACGCTCGTACGTCGGCGCGATGGCTCGCTGGACTGGTGTTATTCCTCTCCTCATCTCAGTGGGCGCCTCATCCTTTGGCCAGCAGCATCCGACTGAGCCTTCGGCTAGCTTCCGTTCCGAGGTCCGGGAAGTGCTGGTTTCGTTCAACGTCGCTCGTGACAGCTATTTCGCACTCGATGTGAAGCCGGAAGACGTTGTGCTCCTGGAAGACGGTAAGCCGCGCGCGTTCAGCTTCTTTGAAGGCCCTGGGACTGGGCGCCGCCCGCCGTTGGAAATTGTGCTTCTGTTCGATACGACCACGCTGCCTCCGCCGGAGTCCGCTACCGTAGTCATGAACACGTATTGGGACCGCGAAGCTACGTACGACTTTGCCAGACATTGGGGCGATGACGACTCGCGCGCGGTGCTGGCAAAGGGCGGCGCCGATGTGCGGGTATCTGTCTATCGCTTCGAAGACCGCGCGATGCAGCGGTTGTGCCGGTCCGCTACCGATCCCCAGACGCTTGGGAACGCGATGCGGCGGCTCCTCTCGCCGATACCGGGCGGCGAGGCCATCCCGCTGACGCTGCCTCCGGGTCGCAGGGCATGGAAGCCAGATCCGCTGACGAAAAGTCCGAGGGTGTTGACAACGCCGCAGAGCTGGACTCTGGAAGCGACAATTGACGCTTTGAAAGACTGCGCAACCTTCCAGAATAGTGCGGTCCGCGTCTTAGTCGTTTTCAGCGAAGCTTCGGGCAGACGGACAACGACTACTCTGGAAGACGTGACGAGCCAGGCGATCGGTCTCGGGATACCTATTTATCCGGTGGTGCTGGATTATGAAAAGTACCAGAGCCACCCGTTTGCCCGCCTTAGGGCGGCAGAGGGCTGGGTTGGTCTGGAAGCCACTGTCATGCGGGAATTCGGAGGCATTGGTAAGTCAACGAGCGGCCGGGCGTTTTTCCCCACCGAATTGGATGCCGGGATGATCGGCAAGATTCTCGAGGTGATCCGGAACGAGGGACTGTCCAAATACGTCCTCGGCTTCCCGCCGCCGGCTTCGGCAAAGCAGCGGCCGCATAGCCTGGAAGTCAAGCTTAAGTCGAAAGCAACGGGTAAGATAATGAGCGGCCAGAGAACAGCGGTCTACTGAGACGCCGGTAGTCAGCTCGAACTCCGCTGACTGTAGCAGTTGGTCCGCTTCACAGGTGTGGTGAAAAGGCACTATTAGAACCTGTTTATCTTTGGGTAACCAAAATGGCGGCTTGAATCGTCAAATGTTCAGTAGCGAATCGTGTGAACGCCGAAGCGTTCCTTTGCGTTTTACAGGCCCGGCCAAGTGTCCGCCGAAGGAATGCCGGCGCCGGGGTGAGCCGCTGCATAGAGCCGGCCGGCCGGCAGTTCCACGAGAGAACTGATCTCACAGAGATCCCGGCCCTTCTATTGCTTCGGAAATCCGCATGTGGGCCATCAAGATATCGAAAGCCTGGCAGGAGGCGCCAAGGTCGCGCGCGCTTGTAACAACAGGTCTCACATCCTTCTCTTTTGCCCCACTGTTCGCTCCGGCGAGCTGCACCTACCGAAAATTGACGAGGTTTTATGCGAATGAACCAGACTGTTTGGATCGCAGCAATCGCCTTTCTCCTATCGCTGCCGGCGATTGCGGCGGAATACCGCGGTCAGGTGACATTTAACAGCCTTCCGCTGCCGGGAGCGACTGTGACGGCCAGGCAGGGCGATAAGGCGGTCTCCGCTATAAGCGATGCCCAAGGCGCCTTTTCCTTTCCGGACATGGGGGCCGGCGTCTGGTCGCTCGAGGTGGAAAAGCCGGGGTTTACGACTATCAAGAAAGACCTCGCGGTCGGAACGGGCTTGCCGGGACCAACCTTGGAAATGACCATGCTGCCGATTGAGGAAATGGGAGCGCCGGCCGTTTCCACTCCCGCTCCCGCGGCGGCCGCGGCGGCGCCCGTCACGGCCGCCGCTCCGGCCGCGCCGCCGGTTCCAGCGGCTGCCGGGCCAGCCGCTGCTCCATCGCCCGGCGCGAATGGCAAGGCGGCCAGGAAAGCCGGAACGCCGCCAGCCGCGTCCACGCCGTTTCAGCGGACCGACCTGAACGCCGCCGCCAGTGCGCCCGACCTCTCCGCCGACTCCGCGCCGGCGGCCACCAGCGAGCTCAACCAGCGCGCGGCCGACGGATTCCTGATCAATGGCAGTACGAATAACGGGAGCGCATCTCCGTTCGGGCAGTTGGCGGCCTTCGGAAACAACCGCAGGAGAGGTTACTCCCTGTATACCTATGCGCTGTCTCTGGTCGATTCCAACTCCGCGCTGAACGCCGCGAGTTACTCGCTCACCGGCCAGGCCACGCCCAAACCGGCGTTCAACAACATGACCGGGACGTTCTCCGTCGGAGGGCCTCTCAAAATACCGCATCTGATCGAACAGCGCAACGCTCCGCAGATGACCTTGCAGTACACGCGGGTGGAGAACCGGACTCCGCAGGTTGCTACAGGTCTGATGCCCACCCTGGCCGAGCGCGCGGGGGACTTCTCGCAAGCGCTGTACGCGGGCAAGGCAGTGACGCTCTACGACCCTACCAGCGGGAATCCGCTGCCCGGCAACCAGCTCCCGTCCATCAGCCCGCAGGCGCTTTCTCTTCTGAAGTATTATCCGGCGCCCAACTTTTCCGGGAGCTCGCTCTACAACTACCAGATTCCGGTTATCGGCAACACGCACACCGACAGCGTGAACCTGCGCCTGAGCCGTAACTTCATGCGCAAAAATTACATACAGGGCGCCCTGGCGATTTCGGACACGCGCGGCGACAGCAATAACATCTTCGGTTTTCTCAATCAGACGCGTTCGCGGGGCATCAATAGCAGCATCTCCCTGCGGCGCACGTTCGGCTCGCGGTTCTTCGGCACGTTCACGTATCAATTCAGCCGCAACTCGAACCGGCTGGCGCCCTATTTCTCGGATCGGCTGAATGTCTCGGGCCTGGCGGGTATTGAAGGGAATAACCAGTCTCCGCTCTACTGGGGACCGCCTTCGCTCGGATTCAACCAGAGCCAGATCTCCGGCCTGAGCGATGCCATTGCATCCGTCACCCACAATCAAACCGACGCGATTTCGTTTCAGGGAACGTGGAGCCGCGGCCGCCACAATGCGTCGTTCGGCGGAGATTTCCGCTGGCAGCAGTTCAACACCCTGTCGCAGACCAATCCGCGAGGGACGTTTACGTTCAACGGAGCCGCTACGGGGCTGATTACCAACGGCGTCGCCACGCCGGGGACAGGATTCGACTTCGCCGATTTCCTGTCCGGCATTCCCGATACCAGTGCGATCGCCTTCGGCAATGCCGACAAATACCTGCGCTCGAAACAGCCCGATGTATACGCGCAAGACGATTGGCGCGTCTCGCCGGCCTTTACGCTGAACCTCGGTCTGCGCTGGGAGTTTACCTCGCCCCTCACGGAGAAATACGGACGGTTGGTGAATCTCGACGTGGCGCCCGGATTCGCGGCCATCGCTCCGGTTCTGGCGACGGGCCCGAACGCGCTCAGAGGCTCTCTGACCGGAATGAGCTATCCCGCTTCGCTGATTCGGCCGTATTACGACGAGTTCCAGCCGCGGCTGGCGTTCGCGTGGCGGCCGTCCGCGAGATCCT
>JBEKPK010000137.1:0-12812 GCA_049520795.1 Bryobacteraceae bacterium | reverse complement strand
TCCAGCCTCCAATAATCATACTCCCGCCGCCATTGTCAGCTTGCGGCTTTCGACCCAGTGCGGGATTTTGGACCGCGGCCATCGAAAAGGGCGCGCCCAGGGGGCTTGACTCTTGCAGGATCGAGCATCATAGACTATCTCAAAGAGATCTTTATGAGACCACGATCACTAACCGTCGTTCTCCCGCTGCTTTTGGCCGCCGGCATGGCGCGGACGCTGGCCGCCGCCGAGCCGTTCCGCGATCCCAACCTGCCGCTCGAGCGGAGAGTGGACGATCTGATTTCCCGGCTGACTCCGGATGAGAAGATCGGAATGCTGGAGCAGATCGAGCCGGCCATCCCGCGGCTGGGAATCAAGGCCTTCACCGGCTTCACCGAGGGACTGCACGGTTTGGGCCGGATGCGGGGCGGGAGCGTCACCGCCACCACCTTCCCGCAGTCGGTGGGCCTGGGTGAAACGTGGGACCCCGAGGCTCTTCGCCAGGTGGGGGCCGTGGAAGGGTATGAAGCCCGGGTCTATTACAAAAAGTGGGATGGCGCCCGCGTGTGCCTCGCCATCCGGACGCCCAACGTGGACCTGGCCAGGGACCCCCGGTGGGGCCGGACGGAGGAATCGTTCGGAGAGGACCCCTACTTCGTCGGGAAAATGTCGGTTGGCCTGATCAAGGGGCTTCAGGGCGACAACCCGAAGTACCTGCTTTCGGCGGCCACCATGAAACACTTCCTGGCCAACAGCAACGAGGAGGGGCGGACCAGCTCGTCCTCCGATTTCGACGAGCGGAATCTCCGCGAATACTACCTGGTTCCGTTCCAGATGGGCATTCTGGAAGGCAACGCGCAATCGTACATGGCCTCGTACAACGCGGTCAACAAGATTCCCAACACGGTATCTCCGTTCATAAGAGACATCGTGGAGAAGGAATGGAAGTTCGACGGAATGGTGTGCACGGACGCCGGCTCCCTTCCCAACCTCACGCGCCTGTTCCACTATTATCCGGATGCCACGGCCGCGGTGGCCGGGAGCGTCAAGGCCGGCATCACCATGTTTCTCGATCCATTCGCCGCGCCGTTGAAAGACGCCCTGGAGAAGCAGTTGCTCAGTGAGGCCGACATCGAGCGCAATATCCGGGGCAACATACGGATGCGCATCCGGCTGGGCGAGTTCGATCCTCCCGAGCTGACGCCCTACGGTAACATCTCGGGGACCGAGGAGCCCTGGTACAGCGAAAAGAACAAAGCGCTGGCCAGAAAGGTCACTCAGGAATCCATCGTTCTGCTCAAGAACAGTGGCGACTTATTGCCGCTCGATAAGAGCAAGCTCCGCTCGATTGCGGTGATCGGTCCCTTCGGAGACAGAGTGTTTATCGACTCGTACGCCGGAATTCCTCCTTATTCGGTGACCCCGCTTGAAGGAATCCGGAGCAAGGCAGGGCCAAACGTGCGAGTGCGCTACGTGCCGAATGACATTCACAGCAACGCCGTCAATCTGGCCGCCGAATCCGACGTCGCCATTGTGTTCGTGGGCAACCATCCTGTGTGCTATCCCCAGAACGAGCCGTGCTCGTTGCTGCCGAGCGAGGGCAGGGAAGCCACGGACCGCAAAGCGATCGACCTCGACCCGGCGCAACTGAGCCTGATCCGCAGCGTGAAAGCGGCTAACCCGAAGACGATTGTGGTGTTGATTTCCAGCTTCCCTTACGCCATCGGCTGGGTTCAGGAGAACGTCCCCGCGATTCTTCACATGGCGCACACCAGCCAGGAGGAGGGCAACGCGGTGGCGGATGTGCTGTTTGGCGACTATAATCCGGCCGGCCGGCTGGTGGCCACGTGGGTCAGCTCGCTGAATGATCTGCCCCCCATGATGGACTATGACATTCGCAAAGGCCGGACGTACATGTATTTCAAAGGGCAGCCGTTATATCCTTTCGGATTCGGCCTCAGTTACACCACGTTCGAGTATTCCAACCTGCGCACTTCGGCCGATTCGGTCAACGCGGCGGGCGAGGTGGTGGTCAGCGTGGACGTCAGGAACACGGGGACCCGCGCCGGAGACGAAGTGGTGCAGATGTACGTCAAGCGCGCGAATTCCGCGGTGGAGCGGCCGATAAAGGAACTGCGCGGATTTGAGCGCGTGACGCTTCGACCGAACGAGACGCGGACCGTCCGGCTGCCGCTGAAAGGGACCGACCTGAGCTACTGGGACGCGGGCAGGCATGCCTTCGTGTTGGAGCCCGGGGCCGTCGGCATCATGGTGGGCGCTTCCTCCGCCGACGCGCGGGTTGAGAAGACCATTGCGGTAACGCAGTAAATCGAAGCGTTGTAGGGTTGCGGCGAATTAGGGGAAACGGTTGGTGGCGGCGGGGCGACTCGAACGCCCGACCTAGGGATTATGAGACCCTCGCTCTACCGACTGAGCTACACCGCCTTCTTGTCCAAGTGTAGCAAAAGAGGCGGCGAAGCCGCGCCCAGACCTCAAAGAGGCGCGTGTGCTACCCACTCTTATCTTGTCACCCGCGGCTGAGTGTAATCTCATACAAACTGTGGAAAACAGGCGCAATCCCGCCGGATTTTGCGCCGGCCGCCGGGCGATGCGTGCGCGAATTTCGGAGTTTGCCTGTAATTGTTTTGGAAACAAGCGCTTGCATGAGTTGCTGCCACGTGGTTCAAAATGAGGTAAGTGCCTTTTGTGACGGCAGTTTAACACCTCTGGCAGGGTCTTTTCCCACAGGATTTTCCACAGCTACTGTGGATCTTCCGAGGGGCGATCCAGGCGGCGCTTCAACGACTCCGGGATCTCCACTTCGATTTCGCAGCGATCTCCCGAATAGCGCTTCGCCAGGACTTTGCCGAACTCGTGCAACAGCGCCAGGGTGGCGCCATCGCCGGCGGGAACGCGGAGAGTGGTACGCACCACGGGGTCGAGCGGAAGGGCTTGATCGATGGCGTCGAGCAGGTCCGGCAAGCCCTCTCCGGTGAGCGCGGAGATGGCCACGGCGCGCGCGGGGCGCTGTCCGGCGCCGAGCAGCCGGCGCTCCAGCGCCCGCGGGTCGGCTTCACCGGCCGGCAGCCGGTCGAGCTTATTCATGACCAGGATCTGCGGGATTTCCGCCGCTCCGATTTCGGCCAGCACGTGCGCGACGTGCACCGCGAAATCGGCCGCCGAAGGGGAGGAGACGTCCACCACGTGCAACACCATGGCGGCCTCGGTCACTTCCTCCAGGGTGGCGCGAAACGCTTTCACCAGGGTGGTGGGCAGGTTGCGGATAAAGCCCACGGTGTCGCTCAGCAGCACGCGCCGCCGCGAAGGCAGGACGAGCGGGCGCACGGTGGGATCGAGGGTGGCGAACATGCGCGCGTCCACCAGGACGCCGGCCTCGGTGAGGCGGTTGAAGAGCGTGGATTTTCCCGCGTTGGTGTACCCCGCCAGCGCCAGGGTGGCCAGCGGCACGGCGCTCCGGCGGCGGCGGTGTAGCGCGCGGCCGGCGCGCACGCCTTCGAGATCGTCCTCGATTTTCCGGATGCGCCGGGCGATGCGCCGGCGGTCCGTTTCCAGTTTCGTTTCGCCGGGGCCGCGGGTGCCGATGCCGCCTCCCAGCCGCGACATCTCCACGCCGTGTCCCGCCAGGCGCGGCAGCAGGTAGTTCAACTGCGCCAGCTCGATTTGCAGGCGCCCTTCCCGCGTGTGCGCCCGCGAAGCGAAGATATCCAGGATGAGCTGGGTGCGGTCGATGACCTTGACCCCGAGCGCCTTTTCCAGGTTGCGTTGCTGGGTGGGAGTGAGGTCGCGGTCGAAGATCGCGACGTCGGCGCCGGCCGATTGTACCAGGGCAGCCAACTCCTCCACCTTGCCCTGTCCGACGAGTGTGGCGGCCTCGGGAGCCGCGCGTGTTTGGGATAGGCGTTCGAGCGCCACGGCGCCGGCGGTCTGGGCCAACTCGGCGAGTTCATCGAGCGATTCCTCAAGGGGCGTGCCCATGGACCGGTTGCCGGTTCCCCGGGCTTTCCACTCGACCCCCACCAGGATCGCCCGCTCGCGCGCTTGGTTACGAGCCGTGCTCTATGCCTCCGGGCCGTCCGGGGGAGCCGCGGCCCCAGGCGGCGTCCCACCCGGGGCAGCCTGCGCGGCGGCGGCCTGCGGGCTGCCCGCATAGGAGTGCGAGGTCTTTTGCGTAACCACCGTCGAAATCGCGTGTTTGAAGATCAACTGCTCCTGGTTATTGGTCTCCAGCACGAGCGAGTACTTGTCGAAACTCTTGATTCGCCCCGAGAGTTTCACGCCGCTCATCAGGTAAATTGTAAGGACGATCTTATCCTTGCGAGCATTGTTCAAAAAGCTATCTTGAATATTCTGCGCCGCTTTTTCCATTCCAGGCCCCCCAAAAAGCCCTTTCGGGCAAGTAAAACAGTAGGTCAGGACAGCCTTAGTATTGTACACCGATTCGCCGTCGGGGATGTTCCTGAGTGCTTGTGTTGGGTCAGCCCCGCCGGGCGCCCGTCCACGAAGCGCGCCGGCAATCGACATGCCGGCGTTCAGCGTGACCTCGTGGGCGGGCGCCGGATCGGTTGCGTTGCCGGAGTCGCATTCTCCGGGGTGGGGCGCGCAGACGCCTATTCGCTCGATCCCCCTCACTTCAATCTGACGCCTTCCGGCCGCTCTCCGTTTCCGCCGGCCAAACCGGTAGAATCTAGTTATAGAAGGTCATGCGGCCGTTCCCAACCCAATTCTCGATCGGAGGCGTCCGGATCGCTCCAGCCACCGTGCTGGCCCCCATGGCGGGGGTGACAGACACGGTGTTCCGGCGGTTCATCCGCAATCTGGGCGGATGCGGCCTGCTCATGACCGAGTTCACCAGCTCGCACGGCGTGAGCGCATCGCACGGCGGCCGAAAGCCGACCAGGACTCTCCGGTACCTGTATTTCGAGCCCGATGAACGTCCCATTTCGGCGCAACTGTTCGGCGCCGATCCCGAGGTCATGGCCAGCGCGGCGCGGGTTTGCGAGGACCTGGGCTTCGACGCGGTGGATATCAATTTCGGCTGCCCGGTGAACAAAGTGGTGAAGTGCAATGGCGGATCGGGCCTGCTGCGCGATCTGCCGCTGGTGGAGCGCCTGCTGCGCGCCGTTCGCGCGGCCATTTCGATTCCACTCACCATGAAATACCGGGCGGGCTGGAACGATGAAGAAATCGTGGCGGCGCCCATGGCCCGCCTGGCGGAAGACTGCGGTTTGCAGGCGGTGGCGCTGCATCCCCGCACGCGCGAACAGGGATACGGCGGAAAGGCCGATTGGAGGCTCATCGCCGAGGTCAAGGCCGCGGTCGGCATTCCGGTGATCGGCAACGGCGATATCGTCACGCCCGAGGACGCCGTGCGCATGGCCCGCGAAACCGGCTGCGACGGCGTCATGATCGGCCGCGCGGCCGCATCCAATCCATGGGTATTCCGCCAGATCCGGCAGTACCTCGACACCGGCGCGTACGAGCAGCCTACCCAGCGCGACCGCTACGGCCTCATGCGAAGTTATTACGGTATGCTCATCGAGCGTCAGGAGAGGGACACAACCGGCAAGATGAAACAGTTCGCCACCTACTTCACCCACGGCGTGCGGAGCGGCGCGCAGTTGCGCGCTTCCATTTACAGAGCGCGGGATGCGGCGTCGATCCTCGATCTGGTGGACGAATTCTTCGCGGCCGAGCCCGCGCTGGCCCAGTGAGAAAGGTCCAGATCGTTACCGACGGCTCCTGCCTGGGTAACCCCGGCCCGGGCGGCTGGGCCGCCATTCTGCGCTATAAGCGGCAGGAGAAGGAAATCTGGGGTTCGGAGCCCCATACCACCAACAACCGCATGGAACTGCGGGCGGCCATCGAGGGACTGCGGGCCTTGCGCGAAGAGTGCGAAGTGGAAGTGGTGACCGACTCGGAATACCTGAAAAACGGCATCACCCAATGGATCCACGGCTGGAAGCGGAAAGGATGGATGACCGCCTCCAAGAAGCCGGTGGTAAACCAGGACCTTTGGAAGGACCTGGACGAGCAAGTATCGCGTCACAAAACCACGTGGGTCTGGACCAAGGGACACGCCTCGCACGCCGATAACAACCGATGCGACGAGCTGGCGTCGAACGCCGCGCGGAACCAAAACTGTTCCTCGTAGGGGCCGGGCACGCCCGGCCCTTCCCCGGATTGACAGGCGGAAGCGCCTGTCCCACCCGGGCGGCGTCACGCCAGGGTCTTGGGAGTCTCTTCGGGCGCGGCCCGCAACTGCGCCTCTTCCAGGTGTTTGCATTCCCGGAAGGTGTAGATCATGCGATGAATCACGGTGACGTTGGATAGAACCGCGATTACCCACAAAACGCCCGCCATGCGGTTGAACAAGGCGCCGATGATGATCAGGACGACGCGCTCCGGCCGTTCCAGGAAGCCGACTTTGCACTTCGGAATGACGTTTTCGGAGCGCGCCCGCGAGTAACTCACCATCACCGACCCGGTCATGACGATAGCCGTCAGAACAATATAGAAGAAACGGTTGATGGAGGCGTAATAGACCAGCAGGCCCATGTAGAGGGCCAGATCGGAGTAGCGGTCTATCACCGAGTCGAAGAAGCCGCCGAAGCGGGTCACCTGGCTGGTGGCGCGCGCCACGCGCCCGTCCACCATGTCGAAGAGTCCAGCCAGGCCCACCACCACGCCGGCCCAGCGAAAGTAGCCGATGGCGAACAGCCAGGCAGCGGCGATATTTATCAGTAGTCCGATGAAAGTGAGGACGTTGGGATGAATGCGCGAGAGCGCCAGCCAGCGCACGATGCGATCGACGATCGCACCGAAAAAGATGCCGATTGCGCGCGTGGCAGTCATAGTCTACTTGGCTAAGTCGTGGATGGTGGCGAGCTTCCGGATTTCGAGCTCCTTCACCCCTCCGGGGCTGGTCACCTTCACGACGTCGCCCTCTTCCTTGCCGAGCAGCGCGCGGCCGATCGGGCTGGTGGTGGAGATCCTTCCGTTGGCGGCGTCGGCCTCTTCGCTGGTGACCAGATAGTAGGTGATCTCCTCGTCGCGCTTCGCGTCCAGCACGACCACGGTAGAGCCGAGTCCGACCTTGTCATGCGGAATCTTGGAAAAATCGATCATGGACATCTCGGCGAGCCGCTGCTTGAGCTGGTTCAGGCGGGCGTTCACGAAGCCTTGACGGTCTTTGGCGGCGTGATACTCGGCGTTCTCGCTCAGGTCCCCATGGGCCCGGGCCTTGAGAATCTCCCGGGGCAATTCGTTCCGCAGCTCATAATCCAGCGCGGCAATCTCGTCCTGCAGCTTCTTCTTGATGTCCATGGGACGGGGACAGCCCCCGTCACATTATAGCGGAGATGCCGAGGAACGACCGGCGCTCCGAACGTCGCTCGGGTGGGTCGCCGACGGCAAGACCGTCGGCGCTGCCGGGGCGGGTACGATATCCTGGTCTGGTATGCTCCCTGAGAAGCTGCGCGAATGCGGGGTGGTGGGCGCCGGCGGGGCGGGCTTCCCGACCCAGGTGAAGGCGCAGTCCCAGGTTGAGTACATGATCGCCAACGGGGCCGAGTGCGAGCCGCTGATTCACAAGGACGCCGAGTTGATGAAGGGCTTCCCGGATGGCATCCTGGCGGGCATGAATCTCATGATGGATGCGGTGGGCGCGCGCTCCGGCAAGTTCGGCATCAAGACCAAGAACGCCGCTTCGCTCGAAGCGCTGAAAGGGAGCCTCCGGTCCGACCGCATCGAATTCGTCATGCTGGGCGATTTCTATCCCTCGGGAGACGAGTACGAGCTGGTCTATACGGCCACCGGCCGGCTCATTCCGCCCGCCGGCATCCCTCTCCAGGTGGGTTGCGTGGTGAACAACGTGGAGACGCTGTATAACGTGCACCTGGCGGAGCAGGGCATTCCGGTTACGCGCAAGTTTCTTTCGGTGTGCGGCGCGGTCCGGCAGCCCAAGTCGTTGTGGGTTCCGGTGGGCACGTCCTTTCGCGATCTGCTGGCGCTGGCGGGCGGGGCCACGGTGGAAGACTTCGGAGTGTTCGTCAGCGGCATCATGATGGGGACCCTGACATTCGACCTGGACGAAGTGGTCACCAAGACCACCGGCGGCCTGATTGCCCTCCCGCGCGACCACTACCTGATGACCCGCCGCACCCGCTCGCAGCAGGAGATGAACCGCATTGGGAAATCCGCCTGCGACCAGTGCAGCTACTGCACCGAGTTCTGCCCGCGCTACCTGCTGGGCTACGAAGTGATGCCCCACAAGGTGATGCGCAGCCTGGCGTTTTCCACCTCCGGCGCGGACATGTGGAACCAGTGGTCGGAGTTGTGCTGCGCCTGTGGCCTGTGCACGCTGTATGCCTGCCCCGAAGACCTCTACCCCAAGGAAGCCTGCGACGACGGCAAGCGCGACCGCCGCGCGGCGGGCCTGAAATTCGTGCAACAGAGGCCGGTGGAAGTCCACCCCATGAAGGAATACCGGCGCGTGCCGCTCACCCAGCTTCGCAAACGCTTGCAGGTGGAGGAATACGAGGGCGAAACACCGTTCGAGGAGGTGGATTTTCATCCCGCCTCGGTGCGCATCCAAATGCGGCAGCACGCGGGCCAACCCGCCGCGCCCGTGGTGCGCGAGGGACAGAAGGTGAAGCGCGGCCAGGTGGTGGGGCGGGTGGAGGAATCGAAACTCGGGGCGCATGTACATTCGAGCATCGACGGCAAAGTGCGCGGCGTGACCCCGGAGCGCGTGGAGATAGTGGCATAGCCATGGCCGACAATTCCATTGGTTTGATTGAACTCACCAGCATCGCCGCCGGGTTCGAGACCTGCGACGCCATGCTCAAAGCCGCGGGGGTCGCCCTGGTGCTCTCGCGCTCCATCTGCTCCGGCAAGTACATGGTGATGGTGCGCGGGGACGTGGCGGCGGTGGGCGCCTCGGTGGCGGCCGGCATTGCCGCCGCGCGTTTCTCCGTGATCGATTCCTTCGTGATCCCGAACCTCCACGAGTCGGTCTTCCCGGCCCTCAGCGGCTCGAACAAGGTGGAGAAGCTCGAAGCCCTGGGCATAGTGGAATCGTTCTCTGTGGCCGCGCTGATCGAAGGCGCCGACGCCGCCGTCAAGGCGGCCAACGTGGAGCTGATCGAGATCCGCCTGGCCATGGCCCTGGGAGGCAAAGCCTTCGTCACGCTGACGGGCGACGTGGCGGCGGTGCAAAGCGCCGTGGAAGCGGGCGCACGAGTGGTTGGCGAGAAGGGGATGTTGGTGAACAAGGTGGTGATTCCGCATCCGCGGCCGGAATTGTTGAACGAGATGATCTGAGCCGGTGGGATAAGCCTCCAGGCTTGTCGTCGGCGCGAAGCGTCCGGGCTTTGGCATATCCAAGCAGCGTCACCGACGCGGGCATATTCCGTATATGGCATACTGTATTTGTGGCGTGGGAAGTCGAATTCACCGATGAATTTCGAGGTTGGTGGAACAGCCTCTCCGAGGGCCAACAGGACGACATCGCGCACTCCGTTCGGCACCTCATGGAATTCGGCCCTGCCCTCGGTTTCCCGCACAGCTCAAAAGTCGGCAGTTCCCGTTATCCCCAGATGCGCGAGTTGCGGACCCAGAGCGCCGGGAGGCCGCTGCGGACACTCTATGCATTCAACCCGCTCCGCTCGGCAATCCTCTTGATCGGCGGCGAGAAGACCGGCGACGACCGCTGGTATGAGAGGTTTGTGCCGATCGCGGACCGGATTTTTGAACGACACCTGCTTGAGATCAAGAAGGAGGGAAGCGCCTGATGCCCACTCGTAATTTTCGTGACTTGCTGGGAGCCATGCCGGCGGATCGGCAGCGGAGGATTGAGAAACGGTTTCAGGAGAGCTTGGCGGCTATGCCGCTCGATCAACTGCGAAAAGCGCAGGAAATGACCCAGTTGCAACTCGCCGAACACCTCGGCGTCAGTCAGGGCGAGGTCTCGAAGATTGAGCACCGGTCCGACATCTGTGTCAGCACCCTGGCCGAATACGTCGAAGCGATGGGCGGCCGGCTTGAGATCCGCGCCGTTTTCAAAGATCGGGAGGTGCGGATTACGCAGTTCGAGGAGTTGGCGAGCTAGGCGGCGGGCCGGAACCGCACGCGACTTTGAGCCGCCTTAGCCTAATCTCGTCGGCGCGAACCTGGGCTAGATCGTACTGGGCCTGTTGCACAAGCCAGCCTTCAGCGCTGCCGCCGAACACCTTCGATAGCCTCACGGCCATTTCGGGAGATATGCCGCGCTTCCCGTTTGCGAGTTCGGAAAGCGTGTTGCGGGTCACTCCAAGGGCTTCGGCTGCTCGCGTGATAGTCAAGCCTGACGGCTCAATGCACTCCTGCAACACGACAAGGCCCGGATGGGGCGGGTTTTTCATGGCCATGGGCGGTTTCTCTTTAGTGGTAATCGACATAATCAACAGTTGGCGCGTACTGTAACGGCCCAAAAGCCTCTAGACGCGCCTTTGAGTGGATGCAACCGGAACCCCGGCAAATCCATGTGGGCGACGGTTCGGGCGGCGTGAAGCGTCGCCAGAATATTCCGGAGCTTGCCAGCATGTTCCGGGTTCACGCCGCTCGGGTCGTCCTGTTCGAAAAGCCGTCTCAACCCCCGGTGGCGGATTGTCCGTATCATCCTACTGTACCGTAACGCGCCACGTTGCACATGTCAACGACAATCTTAGCAGCCCCGGCGGCCGGCGCTACACAATCAACATGCAGTCGCCATACGAGTAGAACCGGTACCGCTCTTCCACCGCGTGCCGGTACGCCGCCAGCGCCAGCTCTTTGCCGGCGAAGGCGCACACCAGTAGCAGCAGGCTGGTGCGCGGCAGGTGGAAATTGGTGAGCATGGCGCCCACTCCGCGGAACTTGAAACCGGGATAGATGAAGATATCCGTTTCGCCGCTTTGCGCGCGCCATTCGCCGTCGCGCAGGACGCTCTCTATGGTCCTGACCGTGGTGGTACCCACCGCTACCACGCGTTTGGCCGCGCGCAGTTTGCCGGCGTTTTCCGCATCGAGCGAGTAGCTCTCGGCGTGCAGGCGGGCCGTCTCCACCTGTTCGGTGTGCAGCGGCTGGAATGTGCCCAGACCCACGTGCAGCGTGAGGTAAGCCGTTTCGGCGCCGCGCTCCCGGCACGCATCGAGGATCTCCGGCGTGAAGTGCAGCCCCGCCGTGGGGGCGGCCGCCGATCCCTTTTCGCGCGCAAACACCGTCTGGTAGCGTTCCCGGTCGGCCGGTTCATCGGGACGCTTGATGTAGGGCGGCAGGGGGATGTGGCCTATGCGCTCGAACTCCGCGAACAGGTCGGCGTCCGTGTCGAACTGAATGGTCCGCAGGCCCAGATGCCCGCGCTCCACGATCTCTCCCGCCAGGCCGCCTTCGAACTCGATGCGCTCCCGCAGCCGCATCTTCCGCCCCGGCCGCACCAGCGCTTCCCACTGCCGGTCTCCCGTGGGCCGCAGCAGAAACACCTCCACCCTTCCGCTGAGATGCTCGCGAAGCTTGGGGTTGTTCTTGCCGACGGGCAGGGAGCGCACGCCCGCTCGCCGGCCGTATAACCGCGCCGGGAACACGCGCGAGTCATTGAGCGCCAGGCAGTCGCCCGGCCCGAGGAACCCAGGAAAGTCGCGAAAACGGCGGTCCTCCCAGCGCCGCTCGCGGCGATGGAGCACCAACATGCGGGCGCCGGCCCGGTCCGCGGGCGGCTCCTGCGCAATCAGTTCCTCCGGAAGTTGATAGTTGAAGTCCGCCAGGTCCACAAGCTTCACTGTAGCGTGAGGTGGGACAGACGATCGGTTTCCGTCGTCTGTCAGCCAGCCGGCGCTTAGCGAAGCGCGACAGACCACAAAAGGCGATGGTCTGTCCCACCTCTCCGCGCTGGTTTACATCTTGTAGCGGCCGAGGTCCTCGTCGTTGAGGCCCTCCAGCCAGCGGCGCAGCTCTTCGTTGTTGACTTTGTCCGCTCCCACGTTGGACTGCTTGGAAGACTTCAGAACGCTGTCATCCACGAAGATCGGACAGTCCAGCCGGAGCGCCAGAGCCAGGGCGTCGCTGGGGCGGGAGTCCACGCTGATCAGCTCGCCTTCGCGGTCGAGCCAGATCACGGCGTAAAAGGTATCGTCCTTTAATTCGCTGACCACTACCTTCCGCAACCCGGTGTTCAGGCCCAGCAGCAGGCTCTTGATCAAGTCGTGGGTCATGGGCCGCGGGGTTGAGACTTTTTCGATTTCGAGAGCGATGGCGTTGGCTTCGTACATTCCCACCCAGATGGGCAGCACGCTCGCGCCGTTGACGTCCTTGAGAATGACGATGGGCATATTGGTCACGGGGTCCACCATCAACCCGCGTATTTTCATTTCGACTTCCATTACGCCCTCCCAGCCTATTACACCACGCTTTCGCCCACCAGCGAGTTGGGTCCGGAGCGCGTCACGCGCACCTGGGCATACTGGCCCACCAGCGAGGTTCCGTTCGCGCCGGGGTGTGTGAAATTGAGCACGCGGTTATCGGTAGTGCGGCCGATCCACTGGCCGAGCGCCTGGTTGCGCCCTTCCACCAGCGCCTCGCGGACGCTGCCGATCAGCTCCGCGTTGCGGCGGATCTGAATGGCGCGCTGCTTCTCCTGCAGCGCCGCCAGCCGGCGCTGCTTCTCCTCCTCCGGGACGCGGTCCGCCATGGCCAGCGCCGCGGTGTTCGGCCGGGGGGAGTATTTGAAGCTGAACAGAGAATCGTACTCCACCTGGTCCAGCAGATCGAGGGTCGCCTCGAAGTCCTTTTCCGTCTCG
>JBEKPK010000136.1:0-12858 GCA_049520795.1 Bryobacteraceae bacterium | reverse complement strand
GCCGCTCGGCCCGACCGCCGAGAAAGTCAGATAGCGGCCGTCCGGGGAAACCGAGGGAGCGCTCGGATAGCTGGCGTTGGCGGGCGGCGTAACGGTGAACTTAACGCCGAACGGGGGCTCCCGGCGGCCCAGGAACAGCTTGGCCCCTAAAACTCCGGCGGCCGCCACCGCCAGGATCAGGCCTGCGATAATGATCCACCGCCAGACGCGGAAGGGGGGCCGCACCGGCTGGCTGCGCCGCAAATGAACAGCTTTGAACTGCGACATCGCCGGCAGAGCGCGCGCAGCCAGCTTCAGCTCGGTCACGGCGTTTTGAGCCCGCTGCCGCCGGCTGAAGGGGTCCTTCTCCAGGCAGCCCGCAATCACGCCCTCCATCGCGGCGGGAATGGCCTCGTGGGCCAACAAGGACGCCGGCGTATCTTCGAGAATCGCACGATCCAACTCGGGGCCGCTGCCTCCGAAAGCGGGCCTTCCGGCGAGCATCTGGTACAGCAGAGCTCCGTAGGCGAACACGTCGCTGCGAGCGTCGGCCGGCTCTCCCCGTACCTGTTCCGGCGAGCGGTACGGCGCATCCCGCGGGTCAGGTTGTTTGGGGGGCTCGAGCACGCGGGCGCCCAGGGAGGTGAGCATCACGGAATAGGGCGAAAGCGCGCCATGGACGAGGCCGCGGCTGTGCGCCAGAGTCAGGATCGTCCCAATCTCGATGGCATACCGCAAAATCACGGTTGGAGGCGGGGTCCCCCGGGCGAGTCGCTCGGCGAGAAGCTCGCCATCCACCACCGCTTGGCTGAGAAAATCCGTTCGGTCTATGCCGGCTTCAAGCACGATCCGCACACTCCACGCTCTGGCAGGGGCTGCGGCGCATCCGGCGAGTCCGGAAAGGCCCCCGCACAACCCACGCCGCGCCACGCAACGCGCGGTAACCCGCTGTCAACCAGAATTTTACTATCCGCGTATCCGGATCTCAATGAGAGTACCGGCTCAGGACGGTACCAGAGCAGTAAGGTTACCACTGGTACCGAACCCGCTTTTCGGCCCTAACTGGCAGACGCGGGACCCCGCCGCGCCACCGAACACCGCGCCACCGAACACCCGGCGCGCAGCCGCGCCGGATAGGTACAATGGTCGCCATGCGCGTTGTGGGTTTGCTATTGCTTGGCGTGGCATTGTGGGGCGCGGCGCTCGATGACGCCACGCGCCAGTTGAGCCGCGACATTTTTCGGGAGCTGATCGAAATCAATACTACCGATTCGGTGGGCAGCGTCACCCTGGCCGCGGAAGCCATGGCCAAGAGATTGAAGGACGCCGGGTTTCCGGCCGCGGACGTCCAGGTGCTGGGCCCGAACGGTCGCAAAGGCAACATGGTGGCGCGCCTGCGGGGCGCCGGCGCCAGGAAACCCGTGTTGATTATCGGTCACCTCGACGTAGTGGAGGCCAGGCGCGAGGATTGGACCACAGACCCATTCCAGTTCGTGGAGAAGGACGGTTATTTCTACGGGCGCGGGACGCAAGACATGAAGGTGAATGACGCCATCCTGGTGACCACCTTCATCCGCTTCCGCCGCGAGGGCTACCGTCCCGACCGGGACCTGATTCTGGCGCTGACAGCGGATGAGGAGGGCGGCCAATCGAACGGCGTCGATTGGCTGCTGAAGAATCATCGCGACCTGATCGACGCCGAGTTTGCGCTGAACGCGGATTCGGGCGGCGTGACCACCGTTAAGGGCAAACCCGTGAACGTGGATGTGGAAGCCAGTGAGAAACAGTACGCCGATTTCGAATTGACGGCGCTCAACCCCGGCGGGCACAGTTCCCTGCCTAGGCCGGACAATGCGATTTATCATCTGGCCGACGCCCTTTCGCGCCTGGAGCACACGTCGTTTCCGGTGGAGCTGAATGCCGTGACGCGAACCTATTTCGAACGGCGCGCGCCGCTCGAAAGCGCCCAGACCAGGGCGGACATGAACGCCATTCTGCGCACCCCTCCGGACGGGGAGGCGGCGGCCAGGCTGAGCCAGGACCCGCTCTACAACTCCATGCTGCGCACCACCTGCGTCGCCACCAGGCTGAGCGCCGGCCACGCCAATAATGCCCTGCCGCAATCGGCCCAGGCGATTGTGAATTGCCGCATTTTGCCGGGCCACTCGCCCGCGGAGACCGAGCAGACGCTGGTCCGCGTGTTCGCCGATCCCAAAGTCTCGGTGCGGTATGTCGGAGCAATTAACGCAGCGGACCGCGCGCTCGATTCGAAAGGCTTTCCCACCGTGCCGCCGGCGCCGGAAGTGCTGCGGCCGCTCGAGCAGGTGGCGGCGGAAATGTGGCCGGGCGCGCCTGTGATTCCCGAAATGGAGACCGGCGCTTCCGACAGTATCTACACCGTGGCGGCGGGAATCCCCAGCTACGGGATCAACGGCGTGGCAATCGACCAGGACGACATCCGCGCGCACGCAAAGACGAGCGCGTGCGAGTCGCTTCCTACTTCGACGGCGTCGATTTCTGTTACCGCTTCCTGAAGGCGATGACCGCCGGAAAATAGGTCAAGCCGCCACTTGACGCGAGCCGCCTCTGGGCGGACACTGATCTGAGTGGCTGTCTTCCGGGTTCCAAATACTCGCTGCCGAACGGTAGCCGCGGTCCTGGCGATCTCCGGCGTCCTCCTGGCCGCGCAGAGTAAACACGCCGACGCTGGCGATAAGTCTTCCATCAACTACAACATCCCGCTCTGGGAAGAGGGCAAGGTCCCGCTTGCCACCGGCAACGGACCTCTGGACAGCCCGTTTCTCACCGTCTTCCTTCCACCGGAAGGCAAGCGGAACGGCGGTTCCGCCATCATCGCGCCGGGAGGCTCCGACATCATGCTGATGTATGGCGTCGAAGGACTCGATGTGGCCGAGCGTTACAACAGTTGGGGAGTGACCGCGTTCGTGCTGACCTACCGGCTGTCGCCGCGCTACGGCGAAAACGTGCGCATCCTGGAAGGGAAACGAGCCGTCCAATTGGTTCGATCGCGCGCCGCCGAGCTCCGGCTCGATCCCAATCGAATCGGCTATATCGGGTTTTCCGCCGGCTCCAACACGGCGCGCAGCGTGGTGGGAACCTCCGGCCCCGGCGATCCTAACGCTGTTGACCCGATTGATCGCATAAGCTCCCGGCCCGATTACCTGGTTCTGGTCTACGGCGTGGGACGCGCCACGCCGGGTGAGTCGCTGAAGAACTTTCCGCCCACGTTCCTGGTCTCGGCGGCGGCTGATACGGGGCC
This sequence comes from Bryobacteraceae bacterium, assembly GCA_049520795.1. Lineage (GTDB taxonomy): Bacteria > Acidobacteriota > Terriglobia > Bryobacterales > Bryobacteraceae > BOG-224. The sequence continues at coordinate 9,599 of JBEKPK010000136.1, read as the reverse complement.
CTCGCTCGGTAACGCGCAACTGTTCATGGACCTCATCCGCGCCGGCGCGACCGCCGAAATTCACGTCTACCAGAAGGGACGCCACGGGTTCGGGAGCGGCTTCGGAAGTCCCGAATTCTCCGACTGGATGGGGCGTCTGGAGCTGTTCCTCAAGCTGGGCGGCTTCCTGTCGGGGGCTAACTGATATGCGTGGTTTCGCGCTTTTCGGCGTAACGCTGGTCCTGGCCGCGCTGTTGCTCCTATCGGCCCCCGCGGGGGCTCCTCGGGTGGTCAACGACGGCCATGGCGATTACGTCTATGTGCACGCCGGAGCGTTCCGGATGGGCGACAACTTCGGCGACGGCGACCCGCGCGAGCGGCCTGTGCACCTGGTGGATCTCGATGCGTTCTATATCGCCAAGTACGAGATGACCAACGGCGAATGGAAAAAGTTCCGGGACGATGCCGGCTATGACGACCCCAAGTTCTGGCCTGGCGGAAGGGCGGTCCCGAAAAACCAGATTCCCTACTGGACCGATGCCCGCAATCACGGAGGCGGAACGCCCCTGAGCGACGACTATCCCTTGTTGGGCGTGAATTGGGATTCGGCCGTGGCCTACTGCGACTGGCTCAGCGCCAAGACCGGCAAGAAATACCGGCTGCCCACGGAAGCGGAATGGGAAAAGGCCGCGCGCGGCACGGACCAGCGGCGCTATCCCTGGGGAAACAATATCGACCACTCCTACGCGAATTACGTGGGCGCGCAAAGCTTCGACACGGGGAGTCTGGTTGGATTCTACGACGGCAGCCTGCGCGGCGCCTTGCAGACTCACAATAACGCATCGCCATACGGAGCATTCGATATGGCGGGCAACGTCATGGAGTGGTGCTCGGATTGGTATTCCCGCGATTACTACTCGGTCTCGCCGCGCAGGAATCCCAAGGGTCCCGCGCAGGGGGCGTACCGCGTGCTGCGCGGCGGAACGTTCTTCATGGAGCCGTTCGAGCTGCGGTCCTACGCGCGATCGGCTGCGTGGCCTTCGTTTCAGGCCCACCGAATGGTGGGCTTCCGGGCCGTGCGCGAGCCCTGACGCTTCCACCCCGTTGCGCGCCAATCGTGCGCCGGCGTTATGTTATACGTGGACCTTCCGAGGAGGCCGTGGTGCGCCGAATTTCGTTTCCGCAAATGATGCGGGCGTTGGCTATCCCGCTCTTGTGCGCGAGCGCGGTTTGGGGCGCCGGGTTGGAGCCGTATGGACTGGAATGCGAGGCGCGCCGCGACCCGCTCGGCATCGACCTCGAACGCCCGCGACTCGGCTGGAAGTTGAAATCCGGCGAGCCGGACCAGAGGCAGACCGCTTACCAAATCCTGGTGGCCGGTTCCCGGGACGGACTTGCAGCCGGCGCCGGGGACCGCTGGGATTCCGGGCGGGTGAACAGCGGGCAGACCACCTGGATTCCCTATGGCGGCGCCGCCCTTCAACCGTTCCAGCGTTACTGGTGGAAGGTGCGGGCCTGGGACGCCGCGGGCCAGGCTTCGCCGTGGAGCGAGCCGGCCGAGTGGACCATGGCCGCGTTCGACCCCGGCGCATGGAAGGCCGGGTGGATCGCGCACCCCGATCATAGCCTGCGTTCCGGCCCGCTTCCCATCTTTCGCAAGGAGGTGCTCGTCAACCGCCCTCTGCGCCGCGCGCTGGCGATTGTCTCCGGCGTCGGATTCCACGAGCTTCGCGTCAACGGCGTCAAGGCGGGCGACCATGTGCTCGCCCCCGCATGGACCAACTACCGCGCCACCGTCCTTTACGAAATGCTCGACGTGACCGCGCTTATGAAGACCGGGGCGAATGCGGTAGGGGTGTTGCTCGGCAACGGATTCTACAACGTCGCCGGAGGCAGGTACGCGAAGTACACCGGGTCTTTCGGCCAGCCGCGCCTTTTCGTGCAGATTCATCTGGAGTACGGAGACGGCTCGACCGCCGATGTGGGAACGGACGGTTCCTGGCGGGTGCATGACGGGCCGCTGACCTTCTCGTGCATTTATGGTGGCGAGGATTTCGACGCGCGGCTGGAACCGGCCGGGTGGGACCGTCCCGGGTTCGACGATTCCTCCTGGCCGCGCGCCACCGGAGTGGAAGCGCCGGGCGGCGTGCTCCGCGCGCAGTCCAGCCCGCCCGTCCGCGTGCAGGAATCGTTCCGGCCGGTCCGGGTGACGCAGCCCAAGCCGGGAACCTACATCTACGATCTGGGCCAGAACTTCGCCGGATGGCCAAAGATAGCAGTGAGCGGGCCGGCGGGCGCGCAGGTGCGCCTGACCCCGGGAGAACTGCTCGATTCCGCGGGCCTGGTGAGTCAGCGGTCCTCCGGAGGACCCACTTACTTCACTTACACCCTAAACGGATCGGGCGTCGAAACATGGTCGCCCCGCTTCTCGTATACCGGCTTCCGCTACGTCCAGGTGGAAGGCGCGAAGCCCGAAGCCGATGCCCAGCCCGGCGGCGTCACGCTGCGCAGCCTCGAAGGGCAATTCGTTCATCTCGATGCGGCCCGCATCGGCCGGTTCTCCTGCTCCAGCGATCTCTTCAACCGTATCCACGGCCTGATCGACGCGGCCGTAAGGAGCAACCTGCAGCACGTGCTGACGGACTGCCCGCACCGCGAGAAACTGGGATGGCTCGAACAAGCCTATCTCATGGGTCCCTCAATACTGTATAACTGGGACCTGCGTGCGTTTCTGCCCAAGATAGCTCGCGATATGCGCGAGGCGCAGACCGTGGAAGGCCTGATTCCGGACATCGCCCCGGAATACGTGGTATTCGGACGCGGATTTCGCGATTCCCCGGAGTGGGGCAGCGCGGGAATCCTGGTCCCTTGGATGGCGTGGCAGTGGTATGGGGATCGGCAGCCGCTGGAGGATTCCTGGGGGATGATGAAAGCCTACGCGGAGTATCTGGGCTCCCGCGCCAGGGACGGCGTGCTGTCCTACGGCCTCGGCGACTGGTACGACATCGGTCCGCGCTCTCCCGGAGCGTCGCAACTTACTCCGCAGGGAGTCACTGCTACGGCGACATACTGGCAGGACCTGAAGGTGATGCAGGCCGCGGCGCAACTGCTGGGCCGCCCCGTCGAGGAGCGTGCGTATGGGGCCAGGGCGGCCCAGATCGGGGAAGCGTTCCAACGCGCCTTCTACCGGCCCGGCGAGGCCGGTTACTCCACCGGGAGCCAGACCGCGTTGGCCATGCCTCTGGCGCTAGGCATGGCGCCCGAAGCCGGCCGCGCCGCTCTTGTGGAGCGGCTGGCGGCCGACATTCGCAAACACGGGAATCACACCAGCGCCGGAGACATCGGTTACCGTTACGTGCTGACGGCGCTGCTCGAAGCGGGCCGCGGCGATGTCATATTCGACCTGGCGAACCAGCCGGCCGCGCCCAGTTACGCCGCCCAACTCTCCGCCGGCGCGACAGCCCTCACCGAAGCGTGGGACGCCAACCCGCAAAGCTCGCAGAACCACCTCATGCTCGGACACATCGAGCAGTGGTTCTATGCCGGACTGGCGGGCATCCGCGTCGATCCGGATGCGCCGGGATTGAGCCGTATCCGTATCGAACCGGAAGCGGCCGGCGATATCCAATGGGTGAAGGCGACGTGGGAGACCGTGCGGGGCCCGGTGGCGGTCGATTGGCGCATCGAGGGCGGTTCATTTCTGTTGAGCGTGGATATCCCGCCCGGCATGACCGCCGAGGTGCGCCTGCCTGGAGGGGCAGCATCGTCCATCGGCTCGGGACATCGCGAGTTGCAGTCAAGCAATTTCCGGCGCAACTGATTGGGCGCCTACCTCACGGTGTAAGATTGATTCTGATGAAATACCGCCGCAGTCCCATGAGCGCCATGCGAAAGACACTCTTTTGTCTCTTACTGCTGGCGCCTTCGTTGATCTCTCAGCCGCAGGCCCGCCCTGCCAGGACGTTCGGAACTCATTGCACCATCTGTCACGGCGGCGATGCCAATGGCACGGACCGGGCCCCCGGCATCCTCCCCTTCGTGGCTTCGCATTCCGATGCGGAACTCACCAATTTGGTGCGCAACGGCCGCCCCGACAGGGGCATGCCCAACTTCGATTTCAACGACTCCGAGATGCAGACGCTGATCGGTCATCTGCGCGGTCTGGCCTCTGGCGCAGTGAGCCCCGCGGCGGGACCGGGGCGCGGCGGCCGCGGCGGCGGACCCTCCCAGCCGCGCCCGGCTGCGCTGAAACTCCAGGATGGCCGCACGCTTGACGGCATGCTCACCAGCTCGAGCCCGTTTAGCGCCACCCTGTTGACCGCCGATGGCCGATTCCATCTGCTGGCGCGAAGCGGCGATACTTACGCGGAGCGCCCGATTGAGCCGAAACTCGACTGGCCCAGCTACGATGGCGGCTACACCGGTAACCGCTATAGTCCGCTCGACCGGATTAATGCGGCCAATGTGAAGCGCCTGGCCCCGGCCTGGGTCTTTCCAGTCCCCGGCGCGCCGCGGCTGGAGGTCACCCCGGTGGTGGTGGATGGCGTCATGTACATCACCGGCCCGAACGAGGCTTATGCGCTCGATGCCACTACGGGCCGCCAGATCTGGGCGTTTCGCACGCCGCGTACGCCCGGCCTGCTCAGCGAGGCGGGCGGCGGCGCCAACCGCGGAGTGGCGCTCTCCGGGAACCGGGTCTTCATGATCACCGACAATGCGCACCTGCTGGCGCTCGACCGCACCACCGGCCGCAAGCTGTGGGACGTCACCATGGGGGACGTAAAAGAGGGCTACAGCGCGACCGCCGCTCCGCTCGCGATCGGCGATCTGGTGATCTCCGGCATCTCCGGAGGCGAGGAAGGCGCGCGCGGCTTCGTGGACGCCTATCGGGCCGCCGACGGCCAGCGCGTCTGGCGCTTCTGGACCATCCCTTTGCCAGGCGAGAAAGGCTCGGAAACCTGGATCGGAAACGCTCTGGAACACGGTTGCGGAACCACCTGGGTTACCGGTTCCTACGACGCGGCCCTGGGGTTGGTTTACTGGACCACGGGCAACCCGTGCCCCGATTTCAACGGCGATGAGCGCAAGGGCGACAACCTGTACACCAACAGCGTGGTGGCGCTCGACGTGAAGACCGGCGTCATGAAGTGGTACTACCAATTCACGCCGCACGACACCCACGACTGGGATTCCAACGGTCCGCTCATCCTGATTGACGAGCCATGGCAGGGGCGTCCGCGCAAGTTGATGGTACATTCCGACGTGAACGGCTTCTTCTTCGTGCTGGATCGCACCAACGGAGAATTGCTTCTGGCCACGCCCATGGGCAATCAAAACTGGACCACCGGATATGGCAAGGATGGCCGTCCGGTTTTGACCGATCGCGCCGATACCACTGTCGAAGGGTTGCAGACATGCGTCACCGGGACCCAGAAATGGCCTTCGGTGTCCCTGGATCCTGCGTCGAAATTGTTCTTCGTGCGGCTTTCCGAAGGTTGCTCCGCGATCCGCAAAGATCCCACGCCCCCCGAAATGGGCCAGCGGTTCTTTGGCGGGTCTTTTGGCGCGCCGCAAGGCGGCAGCCAGAGCTTTATCCGAGCTATGGATATGCACACCGGCTCAAAGGCGTGGGAGTATCCCTTGCTCAGCGGCGGCGGCGGCGGTTCCGGCACGCTCGCGACCGCCGGCGGACTGGTGTTCTTCGGTGAAGGCGGCGGCGCATTCACGGCGCTCGATTCGAAAACCGGAATCCCCATCTGGCATTTCGAAACGGGCCAGAACTGGCGGGCTTCCCCGATGACCTATATGGTCGGCGGCGCGCAATATGTGGTTCTTGCCGGACAAGGCGGAATCTTCGCTTTTGCTCTGACGCAATAAGAGCGCATATTCGAAAAGAGCCAATCGGTCTGGCAAGCGCCGCGCGAAGTTCGAGATCCCTGAGATACTATAGGCTATGACTCGGGCGCTGGCGCTGGTGTTCTGCCTCGCGGCGGGACTTTGGGGACAGTATCCTCCCGGAACCGAATGGCGCCGGATACGGACGAGCCACTTCGACATCGTTTACCCCAGCGAGATCGAGGCCGACGCGCAGCGCGCCGCCAACGCGCTCGAGACGCTCTATGCGCCCTTGAGCCAATCGCTCGGCGCCGCCCTTCCGAGGCGCACCACCGTTTTGCTCGCCGACCAGAATGTCACGCGAACCTCGGGCGGCTCGGTTTCCTTGTTCCCCCGCATGGCTACGTTCCAGACCATGCCGGCGCAGTCCTTCTGGGGAACCAACGATTGGATCGACACCATCGCCGTCGAGGAGGCGCGCCATCTGGTACAGATCGCCAAGATGAACCACGGCTTCGGAAAGGTCGCCAGCGTGTTGTTCGGCGAGGCGGGCCTGGCTGGAACGCTGGGGATGAGCCTGCCCGCTTGGTGGATCGCCGGCGATGCGCGCGCCTCCGAGACTGCCCTGCTGCGCGGAGGCATCGGCCAGTACGCCTCGTCGGAGATGGCCACGCGCGCCTTGCTCCTGTCGGGCGGCAACTTCTCTTTCATGAAAGCCATGCACGGCTCCCTGCGCGACGGCGTCCCCGGCCAGGCGGAGCTGGGCGCCTTTCTGGTCAACCATGTGGAACGCACCGCCGGAGTCGAATCGTGGGACAAGATCATGGCGCGGACCGCCAAGAGTTCCTTCAACCCGTTCTCTATGAGCCTGGCCATGAAAGCGGAAACCGGGCATAGCGCCGCCGCCAACTATCGCGATACTATGTCGGCGCTCGGCGAGACGTGGAAGGCGCAAGCCGCGGGGAAGGTCTTCAGCCAGCCGAGCGTCCTCAATCTCGCGCCTAAGAAAGTCTTCACCGGTTATTTCCAGCCGGTCTTCGAGAAGGACGGCGGTGTGCTGGCGCAGAAGTCGGGTCTCGATACATACGCGATGGAGGTGGTCCGCGTCCAGCCGGACGGCCGTGAGCGGACGCTGTTCCACTATGCGCCCGCCGTGAACGCCGCCAACCGGACCTCGGTGGTCAATGGCAAGATAGTGTGGGACGAGTACGTGCCCGACCCGCGCTGGATCCGCGGCTATTCCGAGATTCTCATCCGCGACCTCGCCGGCGGCCATACGCGACGCCTCACGCATAGGACGCGCTTCGTAAACCCCGTGCTCTCGCCCGACGGAACGCGCATCGCGGTGGTCGAGTTTCTCCCCGACAGGAAATGCTCGCTGGTGGTCCTCGATGCCAATACCGGCAGGGAATTGCAGCGTCTTCCCTCGCCGGACAACGACATGATCTATAACCCGGCCTGGTCCGAAGACGGAAAACGGCTGGCTATCGTGACTCAGAGCGGCCAGGGCCGTTCGCTCGCGCTGGTCGATCTCGAATCGGGCGCTTTCCGGGATGTCATCCCGCACCGCGATGAAGAGCTCGCTAACCCCGTGTTTTACCGCGCCTACATCTTGTATAAGTCCTCGCGCGACGGCGTAGTCAACATATTCGCGGTTGAGATCGAAACGAGCCAATGTTACCAGGTCACCGCCGCTAAGTTCGGCGCCGATTATCCGAGCATCTCACCCGACGGCGGCACGCTGTTATACAGCGACTACACGGCGCGCGGCTATAACCTGGCGGAACTTCCTCTCGATCCCAGGACCTGGACCCCCATCGACGCCATAGCTCCTTCGGCTTTGGGCGTCCTGAAGAATCGTCGCGATTACAGCGCGCAGATTCCGGGCGCGCTGTTTCCGGCGGCGCCTTATCTGCCCTCGCGGCACCTTTTCGATGTCCACTCCTGGGGCTTCGCCGGAGGGGCGCCGAACCTGGGCTTCGGCTTCCTGTCGGACGACAAGATGCGCCTCGCCGAATTCAACGCGGCGCTGCTCTATAACACCGACGAGGGCACGCTCGGTTACCGGGCCGGTTTCAGTTACAACCGCTTCTTTCCCGTCTTGGATTTCAGCGTCGCCGACCAGGGCCGCCGGCTTCAGTACGTGGACCATACCGACGACTTCACGGAGCGCACGGTGACGGCGGGCTTCCATATTCCGCTGAATTTCTCGCGCGGCTACTATCGCACCAACCTCAGCGTCGGCGTTCAAGCGGAACATGTAGGACTCGATGGCGGTGGACTGGTTCCCTTGACTTATGGCCTGCGGTTATCGCACATACGCCAGGCCAGCCCGCGCGACCTCGCGCCGGCCTGGAGCCAGATTCTGCGGTTCAGTTACAGCAACACCGTCCAAGCCGACAACTATACCGCCAACCATCTCGCCGCCGATGGTCGATTCGCTTTGCCGGGACTGGCGCCGCACCACGCCCTGGTTCTGGAAGGCGGCTACGAGCGCAACGACGGCAATTACTATTTCTCCAGGCTGGTCCAGTTTCCCCGCGGCTACACGTATTACACCGGCCCCGACCTTACAAAACTGGCAAGTACTTACAGCGCGCCCCTGCTCTACCCGGATTGGTCGGTGGGGCAGCTTCTGTATATCAAACGGATCGCGGCGAACGCGTTCTACGATTACGGCAAGGTGGGGCAGACGCTGTACCGCTCCATCGGCGCGGAGCTGGTCTTCGACGTGAGCATCTTTCACTTGCCCGGAGTTCGAGTGGGCGTGCGCGAAGCGTACCGGCTGGATTACCGGAACACGAGGATGAATCCGTTCCTGGCGTTCGGCTGGTAGCTCCGTCTTACTTGGCAACCTTCACGGTTGCCACTTTGCCATATCCCACAATGTCCCTCGCTCCCTGTTGCGGGTCGGTCAAAGTAACCAGCCACACGTTTGAGAGCCCCAGCGAGCCATGCTTAAACTCCATGCGAACGTAATAGGCCTTCCCGGGTTCGGTATCCAGTATCAGGGCGCGGTTTTTGCTCGTGGACCGTACCGTATGCTTTCCCGGCTTCACCTGCACGTTGCAATAGTGGTTGGTCTTCAGGCTTACTACTTGCGCACTGTCCACATACGCCGGCATGCGAAACCCCTTCTTGAAAGGGATCGTCGGGTTTGGACTGTTATAAAAGACAATGGTAGCTGGTTGTGTCTGCGCAAGAGCCGGAAGGCTCATGAGTAGGGCGATCAGCAGGGTTTTCATCGTATGCTCAAGGCCCGAAGTCATTCTCTCAACTCTCCGCGCCGGTTACGGCCTGTCAAAATTGCGCGCCGATCTGCGAAGGCCGGCCAAGAAATACATAACCGTCGGGCCCGGCCCGATCGCATGAAGCCATTATTTCATACGGCGGCGCGACAAGACCGATGGGTGGTCTGCGCCTGTGCCACGCACACCACAGCCTGTGCCGCGCAGACCACAGCGACAAGAACACCGGTCGGAAGCCGGTTTCATTGCGTGACTATGAGTCCAGCGTGAATCTCGCCGGGAGACAATTGGAGGCGCCGAAAGCGGTAGGCCAATGTGGCTATCGCCGCGCCTCTCTGGTTGAGTGGCCGCTCATCGGCCCGCCACGGAGGAGCGGCTGGCAGGATCAAAGGATGGCGGCCGATAGTATAATGAAACTTAACCCCGAGTGAAATGGAGATCCCGGTTGCCATGCATCGGCCGCGCGCCGCTCTTTTGACCTTTTTCATGTCCTGGTCCGCATTTGGACAGACTTACACAATCGCCACCGTGGCGGGA
>JBEKPK010000135.1:0-12860 GCA_049520795.1 Bryobacteraceae bacterium | reverse complement strand
TAAGGTATTCCCTGAGGCACGCGGTCTCGCGGTCGCTGAGATCCCACCAACCGGTCTGGGTGGCATAGATCCACGGGTAGTCGAAGAGCTTGGGATCCGTCAGGCTGAGGTGACGGGGGTCGCCGATGTCGATGCGGGTGAGGCGTTCCACGCCGGTGGTGAAATGATTGTCCGCCGCCGGCCAATCCACGATCCACCAGCCGGAGCCGGAGCCGAGGCGCGACGCAAAGCCGAAGCCGCGGTGATACTGAGGGAGGTCGGTATACTCCAGGCGGATGAAATGGAATTCGGCTTCGCGGACGGGCATCGGGGCATCGTCTTCGTCGGATGACGGGCGGAAGCCGCCGCGTCCACCGCCCCGGCCGCGCTGCGCAAGGCCGGCGGCCGCCAGCAGCAACAGCGCCGCGCCGACGCACAAAAGCCCGCGCCTCAAGAGACCTCCGCCATGTGCCCTTATTCTATCCCGCGGCGCGGGGAGAATGCCGGGAAGGTAAAAGCGGGCGGCGATGCGACCGACCAGCGGAATCGCCGAAATCCGAGGGTACGCATATACAAGACAAGGCGCCGATGTGGGGCCAAGCCTTCGGGCTTGCCGCCGGCCTTTTGGCCGGCGTTTCTTGCGCCGGGCACCAGACGCCGGGCCGAAGCCCGGCGGCAAGCCCGAAGGCTTGACCCCACTACAGCACCCGGTCCATCTCCAGAAACTCGTGGATATGGGGGTCCTCCGAGTTGGCCAGCTCGGAGACCGCGCCGAAGTAGACCACCTTGCCTTCGTAGAGGAAAACAACCCGGTCCGCCACCTTGTACATCAGGTCCAGGTCATGCGTCACCACTACGGAGGTCAGGCGCAGTTGCTTTTTCAGGCGCAGCATGAGGTCGCCCAGGTGGTCGGACATGATGGGGTCCACCATGGTGGTCGGCTCGTCGTAGAGCACGCACTGCGGTTGAGCGGCCAAAGCGCGCGCGATGGCCACCGAGCGCTTGTAGCCGGTGGAAAGATCCGCCGGGTAGGCGTCGCGGGAGCCGGCGATGTCCACCATCGCCAGGAGGCCATCGACCACGTCCTCCTTGTTCTGCTCGTTGTAATCCTGGCGCAGTTCCAGGGAAAACAGGACGTTTTCGGCGACAGTCAGCGAATCGAACAAGGCGCCGGACTGGAAAACCATGGTCACTTTCCGGCGGACGCGGCGGAGTTCGTCCTCGCCCATATCGGTGATGTCTTCATGGGCCACGATCACGCGGCCCTGGTCGGGTTTCAGAAAACCCATGATGTGGGAGAGAACCACCGATTTTCCGACGCCGCTGCGCCCGATGATGGCAACCGTCTCGCCGGGGTTCACGTCGAAGCTGACATCGACCAAAACCGGGTGGTCGAACGTCTTATATACGTGGCGGAACTCGATGTAGTGCGGATAGGGGTCGCTAGGCGCCATGGGCGGCCCACTCCTCGGGGGTGTTAACATTCTGAAAAAGCGAGAGTTCCGATACGGGGAACAGGGTTATGCGTACCCAGGGAAGGGCCGCCGACACGGCGCGTACGCCGTTGTGGAAAGCGGCTTCGAGGCCCCGCCGGGCCCGGCGGTGGTACACGGCGCAAAGCGGTTCGGGGCGGCCGGAAGGGCCGATGGGAACAAGCGCGTCCGTGTCCGAACGCTGGGCGGCTTCTATCAGCCTGGTCAGGAATGCCGCGGTGATATCGGGCATGTCGCAGGCGGCCACTACGTTCCAATGGGCCGGAGTGTGGTCCAGCGCGGTGAGGATGCCTTCCAGCGGACCGTCGCCGGGGTAAAGATCGGGTGTCGCCGGGAAAGGCAGCCGCGCGTAGACCTTGGGATCGCCCACCAATATGGCGCTGCCCGCCGCGAGCCGCACAGCCTGGGCCACCGACTCCGCCAGGAAGCCCCCGCGAAAGGGCAGGAGAGCCTTGTTGCGGCCCATCCGGGCACTGCGGCCTCCTACTAGCACGTAACCAGCCCGGCTCACATGAAAATGATAACATTGGGTTTGCCGCAGTCGCCGGGGGGGCTGGCGCCGGGCGGAGCGGGAAGAAAGGGCTGTCGGAATCCGCGCGTTTGGTCTATACTGAGGTGTAAAACATTTTGATGCGATTCTGTTCTAAGCTCGTTTTTGGTCTGGCGTTCGGGGGGGCGGCGCTATGGGGCGCCGGTCCGGAACGCGTGGCGAGCGTGGTGCGCGCCGATCCGCGCACCGGCAGGCTTGTCCGGGTGGTTGTGACATCCTCCCACAGCCGGCCGGCCGTTTCCAACCGCGCGGCCGCAACTTCTCCAGCGGAGCCGGGCAAGCCCGCCGAAGCGCCCGCTTTCTCGCAAACCGTGGAGCGGATCGCGGCGCAGCACGAGGTACCGGCGGCGCTGATTCACTCGGTAATCCGAGTCGAAAGCAATTACAACCCATGGGCCGTCTCGCCCAAGGGCGCGTTGGGACTGATGCAGCTCATCCCGTCCACGGCGCGCCGGTTCGGCGTTTCGGATGCCTTCGATCCCGTGGAAAACATCCGCGGCGGGGCGAAGTATCTGAGGTATCTGTTGGACCTTTACGGCGGGGACTACGCGCTGACCCTGGCGGCGTACAACGCCGGCGAGGCGGCGGTGGCGCGTTATGGCGACGTGCCGCCATTCCCCGAAACCAGGAATTATGTCAAGCTGGTGAACGCGCGGCTGGCGGCGGATCGGACCGCCTCGCCGGCGCCCCCCGAGCCGACAGCCGGCCAGCCGGTTGCGCTTGCGGACGCCGGCCCCAGCCACATCCGGGAGATCCTAGAGGGAGACGGCAGCGTCCGCTACGTCTCGCAGTGAGACCGTAGGTATGAAGCGGTTTGCGGCATTGGCAATTTCGGTTCCGCTGTTGCTCGCCCAAGCCCAGCGCGAGCTAACGATAACCGCGGTGCGGCACTGGTCTCTCTCCGAAGTAACCCGCGTAGCGGTGGAGATATCGGGCGAGTTCCAGTTTCGCACCGATCGCCTCCACAACCCCGAGCGGGTGTACTTCGACATCCTCAATTCGCACCCGCGGATAACCTCGCGGCCGGGGTATTCCGAGACGCTGGAAGACCGCTTGGTAAAACGCATTCGCGTGGCCGAAACCGTGCCGGGAGTGACGCGCGTGGTGCTGGACATGGCCGAGGGAGTGGCGGTCTCTTCTTCCCAACTGGCCAATCCGGAGCGCCTGGTAATCGAGGTGCGCGCAGCGGCGGCGCCTCCCGACGCCAATACTTCGCGGCCCGCGCCCGCGCCCATGGCCACGGCCCCGGTGGTCAAGCCTCCGTCCGCGAATCCGGAGCCTCCCAAGACGGAGCCGCCCCCCGCGGTCAAGCCGCCAGGGGGCCTCACCGCATTGGACCGCGTTACCTCCGCGTCTTCCAAGACCCCGCTTTCGAAGAGCGACGCTCCCGCGAAACCAAAGGCGGAGAATGCCAAGAGCGGCTCCGTGGAATCACTGGGGGCTGCGCCGGAAGCCGTCAAGGCGGCCAAACACACCAGCTCTGGGGAAAACTCCCTGGTTCGCGCCCTGGGCCTGAAACTGTCGCGCGTGGTAATCGATCCGGGGCACGGCGGGCACGACCAAGGCACGGAAGGCCCGCACGGGTTGCTGGAGAAGGACCTGGTGCTGGACGTGGCACAGCGCCTGGGCGCGCTCATAGAGGCCCGCCTGGGCGCGGAGGTGATCTACACCCGGACGGACGATACGTTTATCCCGCTGGAGGGGCGGACCGCGCTGGCCAACGAAAAGAAAGCGGATTTGTTCCTCTCCGTGCACGCCAATTCCTCGGCCTTGCCGCACATCGCGGGAGTGGAAACGTTCTTCCTGAACATCTCGGGAACCAAGGACGCGCTGGACGTGGCGGCGCGTGAGAACGCCAGCTCGCAGAAATCGATCTTCGAGCTTACCGACCTCGTCCAGAAGATCGCCAAGTACGACAAGTCCGAAGAATCGCGGGAATTCGCGGGCCGCATTCAGAGCGCGCTGTATGCGTTCTCCGCCCGCAGCGTCCCGGGCTCGAAAAACCGCGGCATAAAGAGCGCCCCGTTCGTGGTTCTGATTGGCGCCAATATGCCGTCGATTCTGGCCGAGATCGGCTTCCTCAGCAATCCCAAGGAAGAGGCTTTGCTCAAGAAGCCGGACTACCGTCAGAAATTGGCCGACGCGCTGTGCCGCGGGGTCTCCCGCTATGCCGAAAGCCTGAGCCACTTCGATGTGGCGCTGACTCCAGCCAAGGGCGACGGCAGGCCGTAAGCCAGCCGCGCCGTCGCTTAGCCTGAATTCCGAACTTCGGGCGCATTGTATCAGGGCACGGCTTGAGCCGTGCCGCAAACAGGCACACATGAAGGGCTTTAGCCCCTGTTTTTTCATGAGGATGAGAAGGATTTGCGCCGGGGTTGCCAAACCAGGGGCTGAAGCCCAGAGAATGTTGTCCTGATCGGCACGGCTCAAGCCGTGCCCTGATACAAAACCTGTTATTTCAATGGATTATCCTATGGAAATTGAGTCTATCCGAAGTTAACTACGCAATTCAGACTTAGCCCATGTGCTGCGGGCGGCGGCTGCTTCAGATCGTCGCCATGAGGCGATACTTCGCCGCCCGAGGTTCGACCACTCTCCTGCGGCCGTGCCCGGGGTTCGGCTCTTCACGCGTCTCGAGCAGTCCAAAGGACTCCAAAAGGGACACATCCCGCCTCACCGCTTTGCGGTCGCGCCCGAGCGTCCCGGCAAGCTCCGAGACGGGCGTCGGCCTCGCACGAACGGCGTGAAGCACGCGCACTCGTTGCGCTGAAAGCACTCGCAACAGGTCGGAAGGATCCTCGAACGTCATCGTGATCTCGGTTGGTATCCGCTCACCGCGATCCAGTTTTCGAGCGCGTTCCAGCGATCGCTCAACGAACGCCTCGACGTTTCCGGACGCCACCGTCGCACGCCGTGGCGTCTTACCGTTCTCGATAACCTTGGCGGCGTTCTTCATCTTCTTTTCTCCAAAGCGCTCGCACTTCCTCATAGAACCGCGCGGCCAGCGCTTCGTACCCTCCGAATTGGAACGATTCCTGCCTTCCCATAACATGCCGGTGATGGGTACTGTGGCTATTGTCGTACCCGAGCACGCGCCCGTTATCCACTCCGCAAAGGCTGGGGTTAACGTATGCCAGACTATACCTCGCGACCTCTCCGTCGCGGGTTCGCCACACTTCTTCCTTCAGCTTTGCGCCCCGACGGGGCCGCTTCAAATAGATCGTTTCATCCACGACCTTTTGGGTAGGCGGTCTGCCTGGCCGTTTCCCGCTCAAAGTCCAGGATAACACAGGAGGGACATCGAGCGCCCCACCTGTTGGCCCGCTCACACCGGCATGGCCCGTGCCCCGGTTTGCCAGCCGCCGCGCGTGAAATCGGGGAATCTCACGGGGATGCCGCCTTTGGCCACCGAAAGCTCGCTCAATGGGCCGGGCGCGCTCCACGCCGCGGCATCATAGACGTCTATATCCGGCGGAGCTCCTTCGCGCATGCACTCGATGAGCCGGTATGCCATGACGAAATCCATGCCGCCGTGGCCGCCCAGCTCGCGCGCCAACTGGCCCACCTGTTTCCAGTAGGGGTGGGTGAACTTTTCCTTGTAAGGATCGAGCGGGCCGAACTCGTCGCGCCCGCCGCCGTCCACGAAGATGCGCGGCGGATAATCGCGGAATATGCCTCGCGTGCCGGCGATCAGGTTGATGCGATCATAGGGCTGCGGCGTGGCTACGTTGTGCTCGAGCGTGATCATGCGGCCCTTGGCGGTCTTGATCAGGCTCACGTTGAGGTCGCCATTACGGTAGACCTCTTTTTGCCGCGGATCGTCCGAGGGAATCTTCTCCTTGCGATACGCCTGCAAGGAGAGCGAGAGAGAACTCATGGAGACCACATACTCGAACCGGTCGCCGCGATTGATGTCCATATAGTGCGCCACGGGGCCCAGGCCGTGCGTGGGGTAGAGGTTGCCGTTGCGTTGGACGTTCTCGAACCGCCGCCAGAGGCCTTCGCCCTCGTTGGAGAACAGAATGCTCCGCAGGTCGTGGTTGTAGGCGCAGGCGGCGTGCGTGAGGTCGCCGAAAAGGCCGGCCCGCACCATCAGCAGGACCATCAGCTCGTCTTCCCCGTAGCAGCAGTTCTCGAGTTGGATGCAGTGCCGGCGCGTCTTTTCGGAAGTATCCACCAGAGCCCAGCAATCCTCGATAGTGCGCGCGGCGGGAACCTCCACGGCCACGTGCTTGCCCGCCTTCATGCCGGCCACGGCCATGGGCACGTGCCAGACCCACGGAGTGGCGATGGCTACCAGGTCGACATCGTCGCGCGCGACCAGTTTCTCGTAGGCGCGGTCGCTCGAATGGTAAAGCGCGGGGGCTGGCTTGCCGGCCTTCTCCAGCCGGGCTTGCGCCTTATCGACTTTGTCCTGGATCACGTCGCAAAGGGCGGTGATACGCACCTGCGGGATGGCTCCGAAGTTGTCGATCAGCGCATTGCCGCGCCCGCCGACGCCAATCACGCCCAACCGGACGGTATCCCTGGCCTCGAATTTCATGCCGGCCACGCTGGCCGCCCGCGGCGGCGAATCGGCAGCGTCGGCCACGCCAGCCGCCAACGTGCCCAGGGAGGCGAGCTTGAGCAGTTCGCGCCGCGAAGAATCGGTGCTCATTGCGGACCTCGTTCCTACAGAAACAACTCCGCCGACACATGAAAGAACTCGGCCAGCTTGCGGATGTGCGCCTTGCTGGGCTCGCGCTTGCCGGCCAGCACCTCGGAGGCCACGCTTCGCGAGCCGAACACCGGCAGCAGGTCGGCCTGACGGAGATGCTTCTGATCCATCAGGAAGGCGATCATCTTGTGCGGCGGCACATCGGGAAGCGGGTAATGCAAGTCGTCGTAATCCTGAATCAGTTTCAGTAGCAGCGCCGAAAGGGCCTCCTCCTCCGGCGTGGGGTTCTGCTTGCGGTCTAGGGCTTCCATCTGTTCGATGAGGCGGTCGAACTCCTCGTCGCTTTCGATCACTTTCGGAACCACGGTTGCGCAGAGGCGCCCGTATTTGGCGGGGTTCAATGCAGTCAGGCCCATTTCTTCCAGTCCTCCCGATCGTATTCCTTATGCGTCAACAGAGCTTTGACGTAGAGCTTTTGCTTTCGGTAAACCACGAACGCGATCAGCCGGTAGCGGTTGTGGCGGATGTTGAAGACCAGCGCCGAGCCTACCTGGTCTGCGGACGGGAAATCGTCTCGGACATCCCCCAGGCTCCGCCATGCAGCCGCTTGGGCCGCGCGGAACCATGTCTTCAGCTCGCTCCTGGCCTCGGAATCGACCTTTTTCGATTCTGCCAGTTTCATCAAGCCCCGCTTGCTGATCACGTTCACGCATGCATGGTAGCATTATGCGAACAGTGAATGCAAGCGTTTTGCGAACAGGTATTCCAGCGGGCGCCGGGCGGCTGAAGCCGGTTGGCGGGCGAAAGCGCCTGCCCCACAATTCGGCGTTATCTCCACAGCAGGTTCACCACCCGTATCACAACAGCCGCGCTGACCACGAACACCGCCCCCAGCGCGGCGGCGTATCCCATCCGCCCATAAAGAAAATTCCCCACCATGAATAACGCCGACCAGATCATGGCCACGCCCGCCGACCAGCCCGCCAGGGACAGCGGGATGTTGGCGCCGCGGGCATCGGCCGCGGCATCGGCTTTGGAAATGCCGGCCTGCACGCGAATCGGCGTCCAGCCGGGCCCGAACGGCCGGATCTTCTTATAGAACTCCACCAGCGTGGCGGCATCGGTCCGGGGTCCCAGGTATGCCGTGGCCAGCCAACAGATGGTGGTGAGGATCACAGTCGTGAGGAGTTCCCGATGCGTGCCCAGGTTTACGCCATTGCGGTGCAGAATCAAAAACACCACCGAAACGCCGAACGAGCTTATCATGGCCACAATCTCGCACCAGGCGGTCACGCGCCACCAGAACCAGCGGACCAGGTACAATAGCCCCGTCCCGGCGCCCACCTGCAAGATCAGGCTAAAGGCCTCTTTGGCCGTATCGAGCGCAAACACCAGCGAGGAGGAAGCCACGAAAAGCAGAACCGTGGCGAGCCGTCCCGCCATCACGTAGTGCTTCTCGCTGGCTTCCGGCCGCACGAAGCGCCGATAGAAATCGTGCACCAGGTAGGAAGCGCCCCAGTTCAGGTGAGTCAGGATAGTGGAGGAATTGGCCGCTACCAACCCGCCCAGCATGAGCCCTACCCAGCCGGCCGGCAGGAACCGCAGCATGGCCGGGAAGGCGATGTCGTGGCCGATCAACCTCGGGTCCAGATGCGGGAACGCCTTCTGGATGTCGGAAAGTTGCGGGTAGACGATGAGCGAAGCCAGCCCCACCAGAATCCACGGCCAGGGCCGCAGCACGTAATGCGCGACGTTGAAGAACAGGGTTCCGCCGAGCGCGTCCTTCTCGGATTTCGAGGCCAACATGCGCTGCGCGATATAGCTGCCGCCGCCCGGTTCCGCGCCCGGATACCACACCGACCACCATTGCACGCAGAGGGGCATGATGAAGACCGCCACGGCCAGGTCCCAGTTATTCGAAAAGTCGGGGAGCATGTTGAGGTAGTTCAGGCCGCCCGGTCCTTTGATGTGAGAGAGTTTGTCCACCAGTCCGCTCATCCCTCCCACCTGCGGGAGGGTCACGGCGAAATACGCCGCCGCGATTACCGCCGACATCTTAATGAAGAACTGGACCATGTCGATGACCAGCACGCCCCACAGCCCCGAGTGCGCCGCGAACACCACGTTCAGCAGGCCCACCGCCAGCAGGGTCTGCCAGCGGTCGAACCCGAACAGCACGGCGGCGATCTTACAGGCCGCCAGGTTCACCGTGGCCATGATCATGCAGTTGAACAGAAAGCCCAGGTACACGGCGCGGAAGCCGCGCACGGCGCTGGCGGCTTTGCCGGAATAGCGCAGCTCGTAGAATTCCAGGTCCGTAAGGACGCCGGAACGCCGCCACAGGCGCGCATAGAAGAACACGGTGGCCACGCCGGTAAGGGTGAAGGCCCACCACTGCCAGTTGCCGGCCACGCCCTCGGTGCGGACGAAGTTGGCCACCAGGTTGGGCGTGTCGCTCGAAAAGGTGGTGGCGACCATGGAAATACCGGCCAGCCACCAGGGCACCGAGCGTCCTGAGGCGAAGAACTCGGCCGTGCTCTTGCCCGAGCGCCGGCCGAAGAACAGGGCCGGCGCGAAGCAGATGCCCACCGAAATCAAAGCGATGATCCAGTCGATTGCGTGGAGCTGCATGTCTACCGCGTCACCCGATCACGATAGCACCCGACCGCGAATCCTGTCCCGGAATTGCATTACACTCGGTCTTATATATGCGACTTCAGCCCATGCGTTGGCTGGCGCTTTCGGTTGTGGCATGTTCCCTGTGCGCGCAGACCACGGGCGGGATTACCACTCCCAAGGAAGCCCTGGGCTTCAACATCGGGGACGATTACCAGATGGCCAGCTACACCCAGCTCGCCGCCTGGTGGAAGAAACTGGCCGCCGAATCCGGCCGCATGAAGCTCGAGACCATGGGCCAGACGGCCGAGGGGCGAACGCAGTACATGGCCATCATCACCTCGCCGGACAACATGAAGAAGCTCGACCGGTACAAGGAGATCGCCCGCCGGCTGGTTCTGGCCGAGGGTCTAACCGACGAGCAGGCGCGCGCCCTGGCGAAGGAAGGCAAGGCGGTGGTGTGGGTGGATGGCGGGCTGCATGCCACCGAGACGGTTGGCTCGCAGCAGCTCATGGAGATGGTCTACCAGATGGTGAGCCTCAACGACGAGGAGACCATGCGCTTCCTCAACGACGTGATCCTGCTTTGCGTGCCGGCCAATCCCGACGGGCAGGAGATTGTAGCCAACTGGTACATGCGCGAGAAGGATCCCGCGCGGCGCAGCATGGAAGACCTGCCGAGGCTCTATAACAAATACGTCGGACACGACGACAACCGCGATTCCTACATGTCCACTATGCCGGAAACCACCAACATGAACCGCGTGATGTTCGAGGAATGGTTTCCCGAGATCATGTACAACCACCATCAAAGCGGCCCTGCCGGAACGGTGATCTTCATGCCTCCGTTCCGCGATCCGTTCAATTACAACTTCGATCCGCTGATTCCCCTGGGAATCGAAATGGTGTCCACCGCCATGCACAGCCGGCTGGTGGCCGAAGGCAAGGGCGGCAGCGTGATGCGCAGCGGCGCGAACTACTCCACCTGGTGGAACGGCGGGCTGCGCACGGGGGCTTACTTCCACAACATGATCGGCATTTTGACGGAGATCGTCGGCGGCCCCACGCCCATGAACATCGCTCTGGTTCCGGAGAAACAACTGCCGCAGGGCGACTGGCCGCTGCCCATCGCGCCGCAGGAGTGGCATTACCGGCAGTCGATCGACTACGACATCACCAACAATCGGGCCATCCTGGATATAGCTTCACGCTACCGCGAGACATGGCTGTACAACATCTACCAGATGGGCCGCAATTCCATTGAAAAGGGCAGCCGGGACAATTGGACCGTCACGCCCAAGCGCATCGCCGCGCTACGGGCCGCCGCTCCGCCGAAAGCCCCCTTCGCACAGCCGCCCGACCCCTCCGTTCCCGCGGAGCTTTACAACACCGTGTTGCACGATCCCCGGATGCGCGATCCGCGCGGGTATGTCATCCCCTCCGATCAGCCGGACTTCCCCACCGCCGTGGAGTTCGTGAATGCGCTCCTCAAGAACGGCATCGCCATTCTCCAGGCCACTGCGCCGTTTCAGGCGGCGGGAAAGACCTATCCCGCGGGCTCGCTGGTGGTGAAGACCGCGCAAGCGTTCCGCCCGCACGTGATGGATATGTTCGAGCCGCAGGACCATCCCAACGATATCCCCTATCCGGGCGGGCCGCCCAACCAACCATACGACATAACCGGGTGGACGCTGGCCCTCCAGATGGGCGTAAAGTTCGACCGTATTCCGGACGGGTTCGACGGTCCGTTCGAGAAGGTCGGCGGGCTCCTGCCTCCGCCTCCGGCCGCAGTGGAAGCGACGCCGAACCCGGCGGGTTACCTGGTCAGCCACCGTCTCAACAACTCGTTTATTATGGTGAATCGGCTGCTGAAGGCCGGCTGCGAAGTCTTCTGGCTGGAGTTCCCGGCCGGCCCCGATCCTGGCCCCGGAGCCATCTGGGTTCCCGCTTCGGCCAACGCGCGGGACGTCGTGGAGCGCGGCGCGAAGGACCTCGGCGTGCCCGTGCAGGCGCTGGCCAAAGCGCCGGCCGGCGCCGCCCTGAAGCTTAAGCCCATCCGCATCGGCCTCTACGACCAATACGGAGGAATCATCACCTCAGGCTGGACGCGCTGGCTGCTGGAGCAGTACGAATTTCCGTTCCAGGTGGTTTACCCCGCCGCGCTCGACGCGGGCGATCTGAACGGCCGGTTCGACACGCTGGTCTTTACCGACGGCGCTTTCCGCCGCGCCGCCGGCGGCGGGCGTCGCGGAAGCTCGAGCTCCGAGAGCATCCCGGAAGAATACCGCGCCTGGCTGGGCCGCATTTCCGAGGACCGGACCCTGCCGCAATTGAGGAAGTTCGTGGAGGCGGGCGGCGCGGTGGTGACCATAGGCTCCTCCACCGGCATGGCGGAGCTGTTCGGCATCCCCGTGCGGAATTACCTCACGGAAATGGGACCCGACAACCGCGAGCGCGCCCTGCCGCGCGAGAAGTCCTTCATCCCGGGTTCGCTGCTCAAGGCGACCATCGACAATACCAACCCGCTGGCCTACGGCATGCCGGAAATCGCGGATGTGTTCTTCGACAGCAGCCCGGTGTTCCGCCTGGAACCCACGGCGGCGTTGAAGCGCACTGCGCCGGTGGCCTGGTTCAGCGGCGCGGAGGTTCTCGATAGCGGCTGGGCCTGGGGCCAGCAGTACCTCAACGGCGGCGCGGCGGTGGTGGAGGCTTCCGTGGGCAAAGGCAAAGTGGCATTGCTCGGCCCCGAGGTGGCGTTCCGCGCCCAGCCGCACGGCACGTTCAAGCTGCTGTTCAACGCGCTGTACTACGGAAACGCGCAAGAGGGCCGGCTTTAGGCCTAAATTACGAAGTTAACTCGGATGAACTGAATCCCTACAGGCTATTACCTTGAAAGAACAGGCTTTGCGGCACGGCTGAAGCCGTGCCCTGATACTATGCGCCAACTTCGGGATTCAGGTTAAGAACTTTGACGCGGGGACGCGGAGAGATTCGGAGGGCGGCGGGAAGATCCGGCGCGCGGGAAGCGCATCCGCCGGCATAGCCTGGCAATCGGGCTCACAGCCCCAGGCGGCCCTTCAGGGTCAAGAACCGGGGCTCGGTGCGCAGGGTAGAGAGCATGGGATCGACAGCCATGAAGTTGAGATCCACGACGCGCTGCGCATAGGCGTGTTCCAGGGCATCGAGCGCGCGCGGCTTGTCGCCCAGGGCGGCGTAGATGTGGGCTAACTGTACGCCGGCGCCGTCTTCCGATTCGATTTCGCGGGCCAGATTGGCGGCCTCCGCCTTCCTTCCGGCGCGCGCCAGGGCGTAGCCCATGGGGCCCAGAATCCACCCGCCGCGGCCCAATGCCCGGATGGCCTGTTCGTACTCGGCGATGGCGGCGGCGGAGTCGCCCTTCATGGCCAGAGCCTCCCCGAGGGCGACGTGGGCATACGCGTAGGCGGGGTCGTTGCGCAGGGTCTGGCGCGCGGAGGCGATCGCCTCATCGTAACGGCCGGCGCATTCCAGAGCCACCGCGAGATCGTTGCCAATGGCGTAAGAGAGGGGGTCCAAGACCCGCGCC
>JBEKPK010000134.1:0-12896 GCA_049520795.1 Bryobacteraceae bacterium | reverse complement strand
CGAAACGAAGATGCGACCTGGAGCGGGCGCGGAACACCGCCGTTCCGCGGAAACCTTTGGCCATGCGGACCACCGAGCCGTTCGGGGCCCCTCGGATTTCGAGCGGGCGATCGCCGGCGGGAATGACTATCTCGTGCGTGAGGACGAGCGTCGCAGGGAGTTGGATGACGGGGGCGCCGGATCGGAGCGCACGCTCCAGGCCGGCCTGGTCGGAAACGGCGAAGATGGCCAGGAGCGCGGCGGCAAGCTGTAGCACGTTTCATTAAACCACGGAGACTCGCCGGGCTTCATGGGCGTGACTCCGGACGGGCGCGCGGCGTGGTAACTTGGCCATGGGTGGGAGACAAGAATATGGATCGGCGATATTTCCTAATGGGCTCCGCGGCGGCTCTTGGCGCCGGGCGAGGGCTGCTGGCGAGCGCCAACGATACGGTGCGCGTCTGCGTAATCGGAAGCGGGGGACGCGGCGCCTCCCACATCTCGGGCTTTGGCAGGCTGCCCAACGTGGAAGTGGCGGCCGTTTGCGATGTGGACGAGGCCCATTTGCAGAAGGGCGTCGACCAGGCGGAAAAGGCGGGGTGGAAGAAGCCGCAAGCCTTCGGCGACTTCCGCAAAATGCTGGAGGACAAGTCGATCGACGCCGTTTCCATCGCCACGCCCAATCACTGGCACACGCTGATGACTATTCTGGCCTGCCAGTCCGGCAAGGATGTGTACGTCGAGAAGCCCTGCTCGCACAATGTCTTCGAGACGCAGCAGATTGTGGCGGCGGCGCGCAAGTACGACCGCATGGTGCAGATGGGTTCCCAGATTCGCTCGTCGGCGGCGGTGCAGGAAGCCATGGCGAAGATGCGCGAGGGCGAATTCGGCGAAATCTATATGGCCCGAGGGCTGTGCTTCAAGTGGCGCGACACCATCAACCGCACGCCGCCATCACCGGTACCCGCCGGCGTCAACTACGATCTATGGACCGGCCCGGCCCCGCTGCGGCCCTTCACTAAGAACCGCTTCCACTACAACTGGCACTGGTTCTGGGACACCGGCAACGGCGATATCGGCAACCAGGGCATCCACGAAATGGATATCGCGCGCTGGGGCTTGGGAGTGAAGTACCCCACCAAGGTGAGCGCCATCGGCGGCCATTTCCTGTTCGACGACGACCAGGAAACGCCCAACACGCTCTCCTGCGCCTTCGAGTTCAACGAAGGCGGCAAGCCCCGCCTGCTGGAATTCGAAGTGCGCCACTGGCTGAGCAACCCCGAAGCGGACATCACCGAGCGCACCAGCACCAACTCCATCGGCAATATCTTCTACGGATCGAAGGGATACCTGGCGGTAGATACGTACACGTCTTACAAATCGTGGGTGGGAAAGCAGCGGACGCCGGGGCCGGCGCGCAACTCGGGCGGCGATCACTTTCTCAATTTCATCGAAGCGGTGCGTAGCCGCAAACGCGAAAGCCTGAACGCCGAAATCGAGCAGGGCGCCATTTCCACGGTCCTGGTCCACCTGGCGAATATTTCCTACCGCGTGGGCCGCACCATCCACTTCGACGCCCAGACCATGACGTGCAAAGGCGACGCGGAGGCCAATCGGTACCTGACGCGCGAATACCGCAAGCCGTACGTGGTTCCGGAAAAAGTGTGAACGCGGCCCGCAGCCTCGAAGACGAAATAGGTCATCGAGACGATTCCGGCGTTTTGAATAAGCCCCTAAATGGGGGACTACATCCCGGCGGCAATCTGCTGAGCTATTTTCTTGACCTGATCCATGGGCAGTAGGGAGCCGGTCATACCCAAAAAGCTGGCCACCGAGCCGGAACCCTTCCCTTTCTTGAAGAAGACAAAGTACTGGAGCTTGCCCGCCGGTCCGGTAAAGGCGGCATCTCCCACCCCTTGGATGTCCGCCTGCACCGTATCCGCCATTTTCTTGTTTTCCGAATAAAGCGCATCGGAGTTCAGCATCCTCTGAACCATCACGATCAGCTTCCCATCCTTGTCGGCGAAATTCAGGTCGCCCCCGGCCCCTTTCGAGGCGTCCGGAGGGACGATTTTCAGTCCCGTCAGTCCAGTTATTTTCTCGACATCCTGCACCGTTAGATACTGGGCCCCCGATGCAGCCTTAGTCTGAGAAAAAGCCATGGAAACACTCAAAGCAAGCCAGGCGAGTACACACATAACCGCCAGCGAGCGACGCATGATGACTATCTCCTTTTGAGCCAGGAATTCGATTTTGGCCTTTTGGCCACCTTAGATTGTACGCCCAGTTACATCCGTGGAAGCGCTTTTTATGTAATTTGCTCCGGCGGGTCCCGGAAGCGGCCTATTCGGGGGAAACGGGGACGCCAATGGGCGGGTCACTGTTCGAGGTCTTCGATGCGTTATTCGTGGGACGCCGCGTCGCTCTGAAGCGCGTATTCGGCCATGGCGAACTTGAGGGCGTCGATGCCTTGGCCGGTTACGGCGGAAATGGCGTGGAACGGCAGGCCGCGAGCGGCGGCCAGGGCGCTGAGGGCTTCCACGCGGGCGGGGTCCTGGGCTGCGTCCATTTTGGTGGCCACCACGATCATGGGCTTCCTCACCAACTCCTGGCTGAAGCTGGCCAGTTCCTCCATTACCGTCTCGAAATCGTGAACCGGGTCGCGGCCGCTGCCTTCGGAGACATCCACCAAGTGGGCCAGCAGGCGGGTCCGTTCGACGTGGCGCAGGAACTGGATACCGAGGCCGTGGCCCAGGTGCGCGCCTTCGATTAAGCCTGGGATATCGGCCACCACAAAGCTCTTGAAGCCGTCCATTTGGACCACGCCGAGTATCGGTTCCAGAGTGGTGAAGGGATAGTCGGCAATCTTGGGCCTGGCGGCGGAAATGCGGGAGATCAGAGTGGATTTTCCGGCGTTGGGGAATCCGACCAGCCCCACGTCTGCCAGCAGTTTCAATTCGAGGCGCAGGCGCTTTTCCTCGCCCGGGCGGCCGGGCTCGTGTTCGGTGGGGGCCTGATGGGTGGAGGTGGCGAAGCGCGCGTTGCCGCGGCCGCCCTTGCCGCCGCGGGCTATGACCAAGCGCTCGCCGGGGGTGGCGAAATCGTGCAGGCGCTCGCCGGTGGCTTCATCGTAGACCACCGTTCCCACGGGCACATCCACATCGAGCGAGCGGCCTTCGGCGCCGGTGCAATTGCTGCCCTCGCCGTGGCGGCCGCGCTGGGCTTTATGTTCCGGGTTGAAACGGAATCTGAGGAGGGTGTTCTCGTGCGGGTCGGCCACCAGCACGACATCCCCGCCGCGTCCGCCGTCACCGCCGCTCGGTCCGCCGCGGGGGACGTACTTCTCGCGACGGAAGGCCAGGCAGCCGTTGCCGCCATCGCCCGCCTTCACCAGGATGCGCGCTTCGTCGATAAACATAGAGAAACCGCGGCGAAGTCGTTGAGAGGAATGGACCGAAGGAACGCCGCGGGCGAGTCTTGCGACTCGCCTTGACAAGCCTGGAGGCTTATCCCACTAGGCGGATGCCTGGATGTTGACGAACTTGCCCATCCGGCCGCGATCCCGGAATTCCACCACGCCGGTGACCTTGGCGAACAGCGTATCGTCCTTGCCCCAGCCGACATTCAGCCCCGGCTTGATCCTGGTGCCGCGCTGGCGGACGATGATCGAACCGCCCGGAACCAGTTGGCCGCCGAAGACCTTAATGCCGAGCCGCTGCGCGTTGGAATCGCGCCCGTTTCTGGAACTGCCTAAACCCTTCTTATGCGCCATACGCCACCTAAACCAGAATCTCGCCGACCTTCAGCTCCGTGAAGGACTGCCGATGCCCGATGGTTTTCTTGTACTGCTTCTTGCGCTTGAACTTGAACACCAGGACCTTGTCGCCGCGCCCGTCGCCGACGATGGTCGCCTTGACGGACCCGCCACGCGCCAGTTGGCCATCGTCCTGGAAGGCCGCCTTGACGGGCAGGTCGATTTCGGAGCCGATCTCGCCGTCCAGTTTCTCGACGCGGATCACGTCGCCCGCGGCGACGCGGTACTGCTTTCCGCCGGTTTCAATAATCGCTTGCATGTCATCCTCTGATTGGGAGCCGGAACACACGGGGTGCGTCGGAACCACTGGGAGTAAATTCTGATTCTACTACAGAGCGCGGGCGGCGGGCAAATCGCTCAACCAGATGAAGGGGACACGGGCGTCACCGCTCACGGTTCGGGTTCCGCCACGGAGGCGCTACGGAGGGGCGGCCGCGGTTTTTTGGGCGCGCCGACCAGGGCATAGGGATCGCCGGGCGGCTCGGGCTCGCGCTTCAGGAGACGCTGGACACGTTTGACGATCTGGTAAAGGATTCCGTGCATGACAAGCCCAGGCCCAGTTTATCATGGCAGCCCCTACCTGGCGTGAAACGGAGGATTGGCTGCGGTACGCTGGGAGGGAACCCATGCCGGGCATCGCTCTTATGGCTCTGTTTGCGGCGGCCCTTCCTAGCGCGGTGGTGGTGGAGCCGGTGGCCAATATGTATTCGAAGCCGTCGCTCGACGCCGAGGTGGTCTCGCAGGCGATCTACGGCGCGAATGTCGGTCTGGCGGAGCGCGCGGAGGGCTGGGCGCGCATCCGCACGCCCGACGACTACGCGGGATGGGTTCCCCTGGCGTCTCTGCGGCCGGGGCCGGCCTACGCCGCCGCAGGGCGCGTGGCGGAAGTGCGCAGCCTGTTGGCGCACATCTATCGCGAACCGGACGTGACCAGGCACGCGCCGCTGCTGACGGTTCCCTTCGAGGCGCGCCTGGAGGTGGTCTCCGAGCCGAAAGAGGACCCGAAGTGGGCGCGGGTCCGCCTGCCCGACGATCATTCCGGGTGGGTGCAACTCGGCGACCTCGCGTTCGACGTTAGGCCGCTCACCGTGCCGGAGCTGCTGGAGTTTAGCCGGCGTTTCCTGGGGCTACCCTACACCTGGGGCGGAACGTCGAGTTTCGGTTACGATTGCTCCGGGTTCATGCAAATGCTGGCGCGGCGGCGCGGCGTGCACATGCCGCGCGACGCCCAACCGCAGGCGGATTGGAGCGGCCTCGAACCGGTGGAACGCAAGAATCTGAAGCCGGGCGATCTGCTGTATTTCGGCAGTTCCACCAAACACATCACGCACACCGGCATGTATCTGGGCCAAGGGAAGTTCATCGACGCTACAACCTACGAGACGCCCATGGTACGCATCGACGAGCTGGCGAATCCACATTGGGCGGGGCTGCTGGTGGCTATAAGGAGAATACGATGAACCGGCGCGGGTTCATCCAGACGGCGGCGGGGGCGGGAGCGCTCTCGGCTTCCTGCGGGCATCGCGCCCCCGGACTCGAAACGAAGATCGTACGGCTGAATCTGCGGCACCCTTGGACCACCACCATGTCGTCCAGCCAGTACCGCGACACCCTGCACGTGGCCTACACGCGGGATGGCATCACGGGGCATGGCGAAGGGGCGCCGATTGTGCGCTACCACGAAGACGCCGCGTCGGCGCGGAAGGCGGTGGAATCCGTCCGCGACCTGCTGCTGGCCTCCGACCCTATGCGGTTCGCCAAGATCATGGCCGGCGTTTTCCAACGCGTGCCCGGGGAGTGGGCCGGCAAAGCCGCCCTCGATATCGCCCTCATGGACTGGGTCGGAAAAACGCTGCGCATTCCCCTGTATTCCTATTTCGGACTGGACCCTCGCGATACGCCGCTCACCACCTTTTCCATCGGCATCGATACCCCCGAGATCACCAAACAGAAGACGCGTGAAGCCGCAGCCTACCCCATCCTCAAGGTTAAGGTGGGGCTGGAGACCGACGAAGCCACCATCGAAGCCGTGCGCAGCGTGACCGATAAGCCGCTGCGCGTGGACGCCAACGAAGGCTGGAAAGACCGGGAGGAAGCGGCCCGCAAGATCAACTGGCTGGAGAAGCAGGGCGTCGAGTTCATCGAACAGCCACTACCCGCCGAGAGGATCGACGACACACGCTGGCTGCGCGGCCGCGTGCACATCCCCATCATCGCCGACGAAGCCTGCCAGCGCGCCTCCGACATCCCCAGGCTGAAGGACGCCTATGACGGCGTCAACATCAAGCTCGACAAGAGCGGCGGGATGCTGGAAGCCTACAGGATGATCCAGATCGCCAAGGCGCTGGGAATGCGAACCATGCTCGGCTGTATGGTTTCGAGCTCAGTCTCGGTGACCGCCGCGGCGCACCTTTCGCCGCTGGTGGATTACGCCGACCTGGACGGAAATCTGCTGATCGCCAACGACCCGTTCCGGGGGGTCCGCGTGGAAATGGGCAAGCTCGTTCTGCCGGAAGGGCCGGGACTGGGGCTGACGCCGGGGTAGGCGCTGCAACCACTCCCTCACGGTCGCGGCTCGCCACACTGTCGGGCTCGCAGTGCGCTCCGTGAGGGCGCGGTTATCGCTATCGAGCCGCGACCGTCAGGGAGCGGTTTCCGGTCGGGGGGACATTTCACGCCCAGCCGGCGTAGCCCAAGTCGAGTGTTACCCCACGAAGGCAAAACTCGGCCACCGCGGAATCTTGCGATGGCCTTTCTTGTGGGCGGGTGAGCCGGCGCAACGCGGCATCCTTAACCAGTCGGCCGGCGCCGGCGGCTGCCCTGGCGGCAAGTTGCGCAAGGTGCGCTTCCTGCCCAGGCGTGAAATGGACTTCCATCGCTTCCAGGGCAAGAGAAATCGCGCTCGTCCGGCGCTATACTGCGACACGGAGGTCCTAAATGCAGTACGCACTTACACTGCGCCAGTGGCGGGCTGTGGTTACCATTGCCACGGTGCTTCTGCCGTCGGCGTGCCGTTCCGCGCAGGCGGCAACCAAGGTCTTTTTCGGTTCCGCATCGAAGACGGACACCCCCGCAAAAGCCGGCCAGGCGTCCTCCGAAGCGGCAGCATGGGCGAGTTTCATGCAGCAGCAGGTCGCCAAGGCATTTTCCACCGAGTACCCCTGCGCTTCGACTTTGACTGCATCCGAAGCCGGCGCTGTATTGACGAACCAGTACGAGAGGGAATTACTCAACGGCGGCTCGGATCCTAACGTTATGGCCAACCTGGCCGGCGCCCTCGGCGCCCAGTATCTGGTAAACGTGAGCGTGATTCAGAGTGGGGCCAGCAGTCTGGTGACGGTCACGCTCACGGACGGCCGGACGGGCCAAGTCACCAGCCGCCAGAGCCAGAACATCCCTGTCAACGGGGACGCCACGGATGCATTGACCGCGCTGGCGCAAAAGTTCGTCAACTCCCTGGGGTCGGCTTTCCCTCCATGCCCCGCCGCGGGGTCCTGGAAAGGCTCGGTGACAGTGGATTTCATCCAGAACGAAACGCAGCAAGGCGCAACCAAGGAGGGAACGGGCGAGCTCCAATGCCAGCTCAGCGGAAAGGGTTCGGAAGCTACATGCTCCATGCACGGCAGCGCTACCTGGACCACCAGCCGCGGCGTCATGAAGACTCAGACGAGTGGGCAGGCGGTCTCTGCCGCCGTGATGGTATCCCTGAACAACGGCACGCTGCATCTCGGCCTTCCCAAGCTCAAGGTAAACACGAGTATGTCGGTTTCCACCAATGACGGGTCGGGGGCGGTTAGCAACGCGGAAGACCTGGATGGCGGGTCCTACGACGTCCCGGCATCCGGGGACGCAAAGCGCCAGTCCGGGAGTTGGACGCAGGACGGCTTTCAGAAAAGCAAAGTCATAGTGATGTGGAGCCTGACCATGGAGTAGCGCAAGGCCCCGGCGCGGCTTTGGACCCGGTGGCCTTCAGTCCCGCAGGCGGATCAAGTTCAACTCCAGTATGGTCTCGCTCCCGCCCGACCGTGACAAAACCGAGGCTGTGCGATGCGCTTGGGCCGCGGCCTTGAGGAGCTGAGGAGAAATCGGTTGGCAGACGAAAGCGCCTGCCCTACATGGATGGAGAAACAGGTCCTACTGCAGCAGTATCCCCATCTCGGCGCTGTTGATGAAGTCATAGAACACCTGGCTCACCGTCAAGGCGTTTGTGCTCATCAGGTTGGCCCAGTAATCCCGCTCCCATTGCTCGGCGTCCCGCACCAGCAGACAGGCGTATTGCAGAAACGCCGTCAGCTCGGGCCCCGAATCCGCCCGGAACTCCGCTCCGTTCAGCAGATTCATCGCCACCTGCGTCCGGCTGGTCCCGGAACTCAGCAACGCCAACTGCGCGGCCTCTTCCGCCGCCGTGGGCGTCCGCCGCAGGAGGTTCTGATACAGCAACAGCACGAACTGGTCGTCGGTCGGCGTCCCGTACTTCATCTGATACTCCGTCGAGTTCAAAAAGTTGGTCACCAGTTGGGCCTGGGTGGCCACTCCGCTTAGATAGGCCGCCCGCTGGAATATCCACCCGGTATACTCCGCGTCCCTCCCCAATATCCCCACATATAAACCGGCCACGAACCGGCCGGCGTTGTTGAACTCGTCGGAGTTGAACAGATTCACGGCCACGTCGGTACGGCTGATCGACCCGCCGCTCAAACCGCTAAGTTGCGTGCTAAGTTCGGTCGACGTGGGCAGCCGTCCCAAAAACCCGAAGTACATCAGATCCACAAAGCGCTCGTCCTGCGTCGCGGCCGGACTCAGATCCTGGGTGATGGTGAACGCTTGGCCTCCCAGGTAAATCGTGGCCGAACGGCCGCCGGTGTTGGCGGTGGTATTGACCGAGAGTTGGATGCTGGCCGAACCCGTCCCGCTCTGCGGATAACGCTGCGCCCAGATCTGCGTCGAGTAAGAAGTCCACGGACAGGAGGAATCGGAAGCGGTCAAATTGACCGTGGTCTGCCCGCCTTGCCAGGGGATCGACGCCGAGGTGGAATCCAGGCTAAAGGAGCAGCCGGCCACCTGGGTGACGGTGAAAGTCTGTCCGGCAATAGTCAGCGTGCCGGTACGGGTGACGCCGGTTGAGTTAGCTGCCACGCTATAAAGTACATTGCCGCTGGCGGCAAAAGTAGGGGCCGAGGTGATAGTGATCCAGGGGGAATCGCTGGAGACCACCCACGAGCAGCCCTCCACGCTCCCCAAGGTGACGTGCACCTGGCCGGAGCCGCCGGCGTCGGGAAACCCGCCCGAGGTGCTGTCCAGATAAAAGAGGCAGCCGGTTGGATTCAAGCCGGCCTGGGTCACGGTAAAGGTCTGCCCGGCGACCACGATGGTTCCGGTGCGGGGCGTCGCGGCGCTATTGGGATACACATAATAGTCCACCGTGCCGTTGCCCGCGCCGCTCGCGGGCGTCGCTGTGAGCCAGGTGACGGTGGGGATGGCGCTCCAGGGGCATGTGGGAGCCGAGACGTTCACGTTGAAAGTCATGCCGGGGCCAACGGCGTAGCCGTAGGCGTCGAGCGAGTGACCGGACGAAGACAGGGAATAGGTGCACCCGCCGCTCAGCAGGATGTTGACGACATGGTCCGTCGCGTCGGCCACGGCCATGTCCGTCCGGCCATCTCCGTCGAAGTCGGCCACGGCCACGGATATTGGCCCATGGCCCAAAGAGTATTTCCTAACCGCCGGCGGCGGGGAGTCGATGTTCATCAGCAGTTCTACGCCGCCATCCAGAAAGTCGGCCGTCGCGATGTCCGGATTCCCGTCGCCATCGAAATCCGCCACGGCCAGAGAAGACGCACCGGCGCCGACGGCGTAGTTCTGAGGTGCGCCGAAGGTCCCGTCTCCGGCCCCCCCCAGGATGCTCACGTTTCCGCTGAGGAAATTCGCCACCGCCAAATGGGCTTCCGCGTACCCGACGGCATAGAACACCCCCAGGGCGTGAGGATTCGCGCCCGCGGCGTAGCTCACCGGCGCCCTAAACGTGCCATCGCCGTTGCCCAGGAGTATGCTGACGCAGCCCGCGCCGGAATCGGCGACGGCCAGGTCGGCTTGGCCGTCGTCGTTGAAATCGCCCACGGCGACGGAGTACGGTTGGGAGCCCGCAGGGAATGTTTGCGCCGGTCCAAACGTGCCATCCCCATTGCCCAGCAATAGGCTCACGTTGTCGCTGCCGCTGTTGGCCACGGCCAAGTCGGCTTTGCCGTCGCCGTTGAAGTCTCCAATAGCCACGAAGCGCGGTTGCGAGCCAACCGCGTAGGAGACTGCGGGTAGAAAACCTCCGGCGCCGTCGCCCAGCAATATGCTCACATCTCCGCTCGACAAGTCGGCCACCGCGAGGTCGGGCCAACCGTCCCCGTTGAAGTCCCCAGCGGCGACGGCGGAGGGCTGCGCGCCGGCCAGGTCATTGCCCGCCGTTCGGAACGTGCCATCCCCGTTGCCGAGCAACACGCTCACCCCGGTGGAAGTGGCAACCGCCAGATCCGCCTTGCCATCTTCGTTGAAATCCGCGATGGTCACGGCGCTCGGGCTGGAAGGCAAGGCCACGGCGCCGCCGGCGGTGAGGCCGCTTGCGCCTCCCGCGTTCACCGTCTGCACAACTATGTTCGATGTCGCGGCGGGGTTGCCGGAATCTCCGCTGTAGTAGGCCTTCAATTCCTGTTTGCCCGCCGGCAGCAAAATCGTGGAAAGCGCTGCCGCGCCGGATGCGATGGTGGCCGTCCCCAAAAGCGTCACTCCGTCATAAAAGGTGACTTTGCCGGTGGACCCGCCGGCGCCGGTTGCGGTAAGCGTCACCGCCTGGCCGAAGGTGGACGGATTGGGCGACGTGGCAAGCGTGATACCCGAGGTGGAAGCGACAGTCCAGGTCCCCATTTCTTGCAGGCCGCTGTCCGCTTCTCCGTCCACGGCGCGCATCCAGATATTCTGTGGACCGGCGAAGAGAGGCGTGAAAAACGTGAGGTCCAATGTGACCGTCAGATCGACTCCGGATACGACGGCGGCAGACGTGTGGTTGTTCAGTGAGCACCGGCTGTTTTCCACGTGCCCGGCGCCTCCCGGCACGCCGCCGGAAGCGAGATTCGCGGAATCGGAGTACAGGCTGAAGACATTGCTACTGGGAAAATAAGAGATCAGGCACGTGTTGGTCAAGTCCGCAGTGGTGGCCGGCGCCGGACCCGTTTTGAACCACATCCACACCCAGCCGAGCGAGGAAAACCCCGACGCCGTGGCAAATTGGAAAACGAACCGGCCGGAAGTCCCGCTGCCGCTGTTTGGCGTTACCGAAACGTTGGTTGGTGGCGCGGGCGGGCTCGGGACCGTCCAGTTTCCGACATTTTGCCAGGGCCCGCTGTCGCCCGCTCCGCCGACCCCGTACATACCGATCTGCATCAGCCCCGCGAACGTCCTCTGGAAGGTGACCGGCGTCTGTATTGTCACCATGTTCCCAGCGCCATATATCGACGTCACACCCACGATTACGCTGCACTGGCTGTTTGCCAAAGTCCCCCCCGTCGGCGAGCCAATCGATGCGGACTTCCAACTCTTCCCGTCGTCGCCTTGCAGGTAGATAAGGTTGGTCTTGGGTTCGTATCGCAACATGCAGGTGTTCGACGAACCGGCGGCGCCGAGCGACGGCGTGAACCAAGCGTATATCTCGGTCAGGTCGGAACTTCCCTGGGCATCCCAGGCCTCGAAAGTAAACGCCGCGTACGTGCCGATGGAGCCGCTGGGGGTCACTGGGTCGAACTGTATTGGGGGATTCGGAACGCCCACGGCCGCGGTGTAGGTATAAACCAGACTGTGGGAGCCGGCGGATCCCGAGAAACTGAATACGGCGTACAGCGTGGAGCCGTCGGTCGGCAGGCCGTTGACATAAGCGAATGAGGAGCCGAGGGTCACGTTTGCGGAGGAGCACGAGGCTGGCGCGCCGCCGACGCAGAAGGAGGTGACCAAATAATCGTCTCGCAGGGTCCAGCCGAAGGTCACTGTAGGCCCGGTCAACTGCGAACCGGGCGCGGGATTCACGACACCTACCGAGGTCCCGGAAGCGCTCTGATGAACGGCGAGAGAGACGCCGTTGACCGATATGGTTCCATCGCGAGGCGTCGCGCTGGGCGTTGCCAGGATCTCAACCCAGCCCAAAGTGGCGATGGACGATCCGGCAGGCTCGATCGTAATCCAGCTATTGCTGGTCGTAGCTGCCCAGGCGCACCCCATTCCGGTTGCCACGTGAAACTCGGCGAATCCTCCCGACAGCGCAAGGTCTATCTCGCTCGGACTAAGGTTAATGGTGCAACTGCCCTTCAGGGTGGTTGCCACTCGCTGACCGGCGACGACCGCCTCGGCTGTTACATCGGGGCCCCCTGCGTAGGGGTAAACCGCGAGTTGCACGGAACCGTTGCCCGAACCTAGATACAGTGTCGAGTCCGGGCCCACCAGATGCATGTGCGACGAGGTATTGACCGCATTCCACACGCACCCGGCTGGGGCAGTAACGGTGATCGTGTAAGTCGGGCTCGCCCCTAAAGGAGTGTCGGGCAAAGCCGTAGGCGAAACGCTATACGTACATGCGGCCGAGGGTTGAATCTCGCTCACCACAGCACCGTACTCACCGACTAGGGACGACTGCACCGGCGCCTGCAGCGGGTATCCCGATCCCGTGGTGTTCCCGGTAACATAGATGGCGCCACTTGCGCCGGCGGCGACTCCGTCGAATTCGGTCTTCCCGCTAGCCGGTCCGAGATAGGAGGAGAACAGCGCTTTAGATCCGCCGTTGTCCAACATTGCGACGAAGCCCGTCTGGCTAGCGAGGCCTAAACCCGTTTGGACGGGGTCCACCAACGGCAGCCAGGCGATGTCGAGAAACCTGCGATGAGTATTTGGCTGCTGCTGTCCAGGGACAGAGCGTGGCACTCGTCCCATGAGGATGATCCGAAAAGCGTCGAAAATACAAGCGCGCCCACGCCGGAGAATTTGGAGACAAAGCACTGCCGATACAGAAAGACGCCAGACTGGATGGGATTGACGAGCGGGAAGTTGCTAGTGTTTGTCCATCCCGCAACGT
>JBEKPK010000133.1:0-12982 GCA_049520795.1 Bryobacteraceae bacterium | reverse complement strand
TTTTCAGAGGCGCCGAGATTTGAACACCTTGACTTTCCGGCGGGTGGCCCGATAATGGAAGAACATTTGGGCGCTGGACGTTTCAATGCTGGGAGATTACCGCGAGCGCAAAGCCATCCTTCCATAGTCCGTCTATGTCGCCCGGGGCGCGCTCGGCGATGGGTCCGAGGATGGCGAGAGCCTGCCCATCTGAACGCTGGAGAGACTGGGATGTTTGACTGGTTCGCACTGTACGTACAATCCAGACACGAGAAGGCCGTGGCGCAAGCGCTGGCCGCTCGAGGGTTTGAGTCGTGTCTTCCATTGACTCGTACGCTGCGTGACTGGAGCGACCGGCGCGTCGTCGTGGAAGAGCCGGTGTTTCCAGGTTATGTGTTTTGCAAATTCGATTCGAATGTGCGCACTCCCATTCTTCGGACCACCGGAGTCGTGCGGATTTTAGGGGTTGGTAAAGAGCTTGTACCGCTTGAAAAAGAGGAGCTTGGAGCGTTGCAAGTGCTCGAGAGAACCAAGGTTCCGGTCGAGCAATGGCCGTTTGTCGGGGAGGGTGACCGGGTGCGCATCGAGGGTGGCCCCTTGGATGGGCTCGCCGGCGTAGTGACCAAATGCAAGGGGGGGCTTCGGGTACTCGTGTCCGTCTTCCTGCTGCAGCGTTCAGTCGCAGTCGAGGTCGGCCGGTGTCGGATCCGGAGAACGGACTCCTCGCCTGCGCGCAAGAGCCCAACAGCCGCGCCGCTTGCAGCGGGTCGGGGATACCTCGCTGCGCGAGGCGTCGCCGCGCATCGGCTCCTATGGGTCGGCAACAGTGGATCGGTTTAAGTCAAGGACAACAGAATGAACTCCCGGTTTCTAACTCTCGTAAAAGGTCTGGCGTTGGCCGCTGTTCTGGCATGCTCCGCAATGAGCTACCAGAACCTGGCGGTTACCCAGGACATTCCGCAGAACTACGCTCTTTGTCCCGACGATGAGGTGACCATTAACAGCGTCCAGGTCAAGGAAATCGCGGCCAAGAGCTTCCACATCGATCAGAATGGCGAGATCAACTGCCCCCTGCTTGGCCGGGTGCACGTGGCCGGGAGCACCGTGCGGCAGGCGGAAGCGCTGCTTTCGACCAAGCTGACCACTTTTTACAGGGAGCCCGATGTCGCCCTGAGCATCTCCGGTCTGCACCTCGAGACACTGTCGGTCATCGGCGCGGTGGGCACGCCGGGAGTGCGCCAGGTGCGTGGCCGGATGACGCTGCTCGAGGTGCTTTCCGCCTCGGGCGGCGTTCGCACGGACGCCGGACCATTGGTAAAAATAACCCGAGCGAAGGAGTATGGGCCGATTCCGCACCCAACCGCGCACGAAAGCGCCTCGGGGGAGAGCATCGCGGACATCAACCTCAAGAGTTTGATGGACGAACGGAATCCCGAGGAGAACATTCTGGTGCAGCCGCACGACGTGATTTCGATTCCGTTGGCCGAAGTGGTTTACGTGGTTGGGAATGTGAAGCGCGCCGGCGGTTTCCCGTTGGGCGGAAAGCCCAACCTGTCCGTGTTGCAGGCTCTCTCCCTGGCGGAAGGGCTGGACGCCCGCGCCTCCCCTAAGAACGCTCGCATCCTTCGACGGTCTACGGACGCCGACGACGAGGCAATTCAGACCCCAGTCGATCTGAAGGCGATCCTTGCCGGAAAAGCCAAGGATGTGACTCTCCGTCCGAACGATATTCTATTCATCCCGAACAGCGCGGCCAAGTCTGCCGGAGTCCGCACGATAGAGGCTCTGCTTCAGGTCGCCACGGGAGTGGCGATGCATTACTAACTCTATGGGATACCTAACGCCCCAACATAGACCTGCGCCGCAGTCCCCGGGCAGCCAGTCGGCGCCCGTGCCCGCTCCCAAGAGGAGCCGGGCGCCCGCGCAACCAATGCCGGGGTCCTGGTCGGCGCCGGTCGAGACTGAGGGACAGCTATTCGAATATTGGCGAGTGATCAGCGCCAACTTCGGATGGATTGTCCTCTTGACTGTGGCCGGCGGGGGACTCGGCTTTCTGGTCGCCGCGCTTCAGCCGTCTATGTACCAGGCACGCACGGTTTTGGATATTCGCAGCCTGAATGAGAACCTTCTGAGCGCCAAGGAAGGTTCGGCGATGAGTACAACGGATAGCGTATTGCCGGAATCTTATCTGCAAACGGAGATCAAGATACTGCAGAGCGACATGTTGCGCAAACAAGCTATTGACCGTCTGCCCGTCCCCAAGCCGGTGGCGGGAGGACACGCCCCGGCGGTTCCGTTCTGGCGTTCGGCCCTGGGCCTGCTCGATCCGGCGACGATTCCCAGAAAGCAAATCCTGGACGACGCCTCGAAAAGAGTGAAGGTCAGGGCCATGGGCAATACGCGCATTGTGGAGATTCTGTGCGCCGCGCGGGACGCCCAACTGGCGGCCGATGTATGCAACAGCGTGGCGCAGACTTACGAACAGTACAACGCCCAGTCCCGTTACGACAGCACCAAAGAAACCCAGGAATACCTGCAGAGCCAGCTCAATGAAGTGAAAAAGAAGCTGACCGACGCGGAAGAGGGTCTGAAAGACGCGGCCAGACAATCGGCCACCATCATCGACGCCGATGGAGAGAACCTGGCGCAGGGTAAGTTGCGCGCATTAGCGGCGCAGTTGACCACCGCCCAGCAGGATCGCATGACCAAGCAGGCGGAGTATGATACCGCCGTGTCTTCGGCTGAACAAATGGCGTCGGACTCCGAGCCCTTGCGCGAGTACCGCATGCGCCTCACGGAGTTGAAGCGGCAACTGGCGGAAGTCGCCGAAACCAAAACGCCCGAGCATTTCGACTACCGGCAGATCGAATCGCAGATCAAAGTAATCGAAAGTGCCATCGTACGAGAGCAGAGCGACCTGGTGAAGCGGCTGCAAGTGAGCTACGATTCGGCCCTGCGCCGCGAGGCCATGATCGAAAAGGCTTACATGGACGAGGAAGCCAAAGTGCAGGGAAGCGGCGACCGCGGCGTCCAGTACATGATGTTGAAGCGCGACGCGGAAACAGAGCGGAAACTTTACGATACGCTCCTGCAGAGGGTGAACGAAGTCGGGTTCGCGACGGCCCTGCGCACCAGCACGATCAACGTGGTGGATAAGGCGGTCGCGCCGTTTGGCCCGTACTCCCCGAGCCAGGCGCTGAATGTGGTGGTGGGGATGTTCTGCGGAGTCTCCGTCGGATTTGCTTTCTCGTTCCTTCGTCTGCGCGCCGACCGTACCTTGCACGGCCCGGGAGAGGCCTCCGTGGTGCTGCAGTTGCGCGAGTTGGGCGTGATTCCCTCGGTGAAAAGCCGCACCTTGAAGCTGCTCCTCGCTCGCTCCAAACAATTGCCCACAAAGACGATTGCGGAGCTGGTTGGAGATGAGGCGCCGAAACCCAACGGGCATTCGTCGCTGGTGAAATACAATCCGTCCAGTTCGATCGCCTTGGCCACCTGGCTTCGGAATCCGCCGAATCTGGCCGAAGCGTTTTCCGGCGCCATGAACTCGCTGCTGTTTGCCACCGGAAACCGCTTCTCTACCAAGGTCATTGTGGTGACCAGCCCGGAACCCGGCGACGGGAAAACTACGGTCGCAACCAACTTGGCCATTTCACTGGCCCAGATCGGACGGCGCGTAGTGGTGGTGGATGGCGACCTGCGTAAGCCCCGGCTGCACGATATTTTCAGCAAGGAAGTCAACAGCGAAACGGGCGGCCTGGCGAACATCCTGGAAAGCACGGCGCCCATCGACCGCGACACGCTCATCGATTCCGTCCTCGAGACGCAAGTGAAGAATCTATGGGTTCTGCCAACCACGTCGGCATTCG
Organism: Bryobacteraceae bacterium; assembly: GCA_049520795.1. Taxonomy (GTDB): domain Bacteria; phylum Acidobacteriota; class Terriglobia; order Bryobacterales; family Bryobacteraceae; genus BOG-224. Next base: position 9,137 of record JBEKPK010000133.1, on the reverse strand, counting down.
AAGGGATTTCGACGAAGCTGCATTCGGGCCGCATGCGCGTGCTGCTGGAACGCCTGCGGCGCGATTTCGAGATCATCATCATCGATAGTCCCCCGATGCTCAACGTCTCCGACGCGCGCGTGCTGGGTTGGCTTTCGGACGGCATGTTGCTGGTGTTGCGCGCCCGCCGCACCACGCGCGACGCAGCGCTGGCTGCGCGGGAGTGCCTGATGCAAGACGGTATACCGGTGGTAGGTACGATTCTGAACGACTGGAATGCGACCAAGGATTCGAGATACGGGGCCTATGGGCCGTCGTACGCGCACAGACAATGAGTAACCTACGAGGAGCAGCCGCTGAGATGCCCGATTCGTCGCCAGTCGTGCTGGAAGACGTTGAGGCCGTCCGCACAACGCGCACCCCGCACTTGGTTGGATCCCTGATGACAGCGGTCGGGGGACTGGGCGTAGCGTTGGCCATCGAACGCGGCGGAAGCTTTCTCTCTAACGTCCTGGCGGCAAGATGGGGCGGGGTAGAGGTATTCGGGGCCTATTCGGTGGCGCTGATGGCCGCTAACAATGTCGCCTGGTATGCGGGTTCTGGAATCGGGACAACCTCGGCGCGGTTCATCGCCGAGCACGCGCCGGGGACCGAGGGGTATCGACGGACCATCCGATCGCTGGGCAGCATTGGCCTGATCTCGGCGCTCGTAGCCGTGGTCGCGCTCTGGGTCGGCGCCGGGCCCATGGCGAGGATAATCCTGCGGAACGCGAAGCTGGCGGGGCCGTTGCAGGTGGCCGCTCTTTCAGCGGCGGCATTTGTCCTTGTGGAATGTTGCAGGGGCGTATTCATCGGGACGCGGAACTTTGCCCACATCCTGGTATTGTCTTCGCTGATGGGATTCGGTTTGCTGACGGTGGTGCCGGCGGCCGCCAGGTTTGGTCCCACCCGCATGATCGCGGGGCAGTCCGCCGTCCTGTTCACCGCTGTTGCGGTAGCCGTCGTCCTGATCGTATGGAAGCCCAAGGCCCGGCCATCCAGACGAGATGTACGCGAGATCGAGCCTGCATCGTTGGGGCGTGTCTGGCGGTTCGGGATGATGCAGCTCGCTGGCGTCGTGGGAATGAACGCCTCCGGCTGGTGGACCGCCATGCTGGTGGCGCGCGGAGACCCCAGCCTTCTCCAGGTGGCGTTTTACACGGTGGCGACGCAGTTACGGAACTTTTCCTCTTTGGTGCCGAGCCTGGTTCAGCAAGGCAATCTGGCGTTCTTCACCAATGAGGGATCGCGGGATTTCGGCGGAGCGAACCGGGTAATTGAAGTCAGCTCGATCGCCGCCAGCGTCCTTTCGACGCTGTGCGCCGGGGCTGCCGTGGTGGCGCTTCCCCTGATAACGGGCCACATGTATGGCAGGGGCTATGGGGGCGCGGAATTGCCGGCCGTCCTCGCGATTACCACGCTCCTGGTACATTTCGGCGTCTCGCCGGCGGCTTCGCGGCTGACGTTTGTTTCGCTGAAGTGGTCTGGGTTTACCAATGGGGTTTGGGCGATTTTTGTGGTGATTACCGCAACCCTGCTCGTGCCTGCGGGAGGAGCTATCGCCGCCACCGCGATTCTGTTCACGGCTCACGTAATCTCGATGTTCCTCGGGCTCGCCTGCTTGCGGAAACTGGGCCATCTCCCTTCCGGAGTGACATCGCTTGCGGTCCTCGACACAGTCACCGCGCTGGCCATTGCCGGGCTTGCCTGGATGCGCGCGGCGCACCGGGTTTACACCATTGGTTTCGATGCATTGATTCTCGGAGTGACTGCAGCGGCGACGCTGATTCTGGTACGGCGGGCGCAACGCTGCGGCGTGTTGCCGAAGCCGCTACGGCTGGCTTCTCTTTGCCAGTCTGGACTAGTACGATTGCAGACCGCCGGCAGGGCCCGGTCTGCCACTTAAGTCCCCAGGACGAATCTATATCCTATGGTCACAAGCAGCCAGCGCCGGATTTCCACGCTCGCCGCGGGCGCCGAGTCCGTTGCTTGCCGGACCATCAACGTTCTGATGTTCGTGCACATGCGGAACATCTATCGTTCCACCGGGGCCGGCCGGGTGGCGCGCCAGTTGACCGAGCACGTGGCCCTCCGGAAGGGCGTGAATGTCCGCATCCTCGCGGACCGCGGGGATTATCGGTCCGTGATCGATAATCTGGGGGAGCCTTGGACCAGTTTTCCCTACCATTTCTTCACCAAGGACACGGGGCTGCAACAGCGGCAGTGGCTGCTGATCCATGCTCCGAAAGCGGAAAAATACTGGCCCGAAGCCGAGATTGTGCACTGTACCGGCGAATCGTATGTGCCCAAGTCCAGGGCCAGGCTCGTGGTCACGGTTCACGATGCCGCTTACTTCGAAAAAGGGGCGCATCAGAGGAACCTGGCCAACCTGCGTCAGAGCCTGCGCTGGCGGATTCTCTATGCGACGCTGTCGAGAACGGCGGATGTGTTTCACACGGTCTCGAACTTCTCCGCGGAGCGCTTGGGCGTGTTTTTCCCGAGTATCCGGGGACGGCTGCGCGTGATTCACAACGCGGTGTCGCCGCGATTCTTCGATCCATGCACTCCTGTTGCGGAGAACTTCCTGCGTCGCAGCGGACTAAGCAACCAGCCGTATATTCTGTTCCCCGGCGGGCTGCATTATCGCAAGAACGCGGCCCTGGCGCTGAAAGCCTGGCCGATTCTCTCCGAGCGCCGTCGCGACTTAACGCTGGTGGTCGCCGGACATTGCGACCCGCGGTTGAAGGTGCAGGCCGAAGCCCTCGGCCAGTCGGTGCAGTTTACTGGTTTCGTGGACGACGACGAACTGCACGCGCTCTATCAGGGCGCTCGGGCGCTTTGGTTTCCCAGCCGATATGAGGGCTTTGGTATGCCGGTCCTGGAGGGGATGGCTTCGGGGGCGGCGGTTGTCGCGAGCAACGCTACCTCGATTCCGGAAATCGCGGGAGACGCCGCCGTGCTCGTCGATCCCGATTCAGTGAGCGAGAACGTCGATGCGCTGGATGCGGTCGCGGGAGACGCCGCGCTTCGCGACCGGCTGATCGCAAAAGGTAAAATTCACGCGCAGAAGTTCAAGTGGTCCGTCTCCGCGGCGCGATTGCACGAACTCTATTCGGACTTATTGTGAAACCGGATCTCTCCATGAAAGTGGTCACTGTACATCGCGGCGCTCGGGATAACTACCAGGTTGCGCGCGCCTTGAGCGAAGGCGGAATGCTGGAGGCCCTGGTAACCGACCTCTACTGGCCGGCGGACCGTGGCTGGGCAAGGGCGGTCGAACGCCTTGCTCCCCGAAAGGTTGGCGCCCTGCGGAGCAGGAACGAGACGTCCCTGCCTTCCAGGCAGGTCGTTTCTTGCTGGCTGCGCGGACTGTATTCGCTCGGCTTGAGTAAGTCGCGCTTGGTCGCCTTCGAGCGGCAGCGGGATGCGGTTCGAAACTGCGATAGGGAACTGGGGAAGTTGGCCGGGAAACTGGCCACCGAGCGTAAAGCCGCCTTATTGAGCTATAGCTATTACGGCCACAGCGCTTTCGGCGGCTATACCGGCGAGCAGCCCCGGATGCTCTTTCAACTGCATCCCCATCCCGGCGCGGTGCGCGACATTCTGCTCGAAGAGCGCTCCCTGCATCCGGAGTGCGCCGCCTCACTCGATAAGGAGTGGGAGCTGGCGCTGCCCAAAGCGGATTTCAATCGCCTGGTTGAGGAATCGGCCATGCCGGAATACTGGCTGGTGGCGTCGTCGTTCAGCAAGCGGACGCTGGTGGAAGCGGGAGCCCCGGCGGCGCGAATTCACGTGATTCCCTACGGCACGGACCTCAATCGGTTCGCGCCGCGCAAGGGCCGAGCGGTTACCGGCCGCCCGTTGCAGTTGCTGTTTGTGGGCACGCTGGGGCAGCGCAAGGGAATTACCTATCTCCTCGAAGCCGTGAATATGCTGCCTCCCGGTTCCGTGGAGCTGACGGTGTGCGGGCGGGCCGTGGACGGCCTGGATTTGTTTCGGCGGAGCAGAACGCCGATCCGGCTGCGTCCCTCGGCCAGCTCGCGCGAGTTGTTGGATGCCTATCAGTCGGCCGACATCTTCGTTTTCCCGTCGCTGGCCGAGGGGTTCGGGCATGTCCTGCTCGAGGCCATGGCCAGCGGACTGCCGATTATCAGCACGACAAGCACGGCTGCTCCCGACCTGATCGCTCACAGCAAAGAGGGCTTTGTCGTGGACCCGGGTAACAGCGCCCAAGTGGCCACATGCATCGAGTATTTCTTGCGGCACCCGGAGCGGATCGTAACCATGGGGGAGGCGGCCCGCCGGCGCGCCGAGTATTTCACGTGGGACCGTTTTCGCCACAGCGTAAGGGAAGTCGTGTCGGGGATTCTGCAACCGGCGCAGCGGGCCGGGGCTCACCAGTATGTTTGAGATTCTGATCTGGGCATCCATCGGGGTTGTTGCGCTTGGCATGGCCTACGCCTACGCGGGAAGCCGCGACGTGTTCCATCCGCTGATGTTCATCGGTCCCATGATGCTCTTCATGTATGCATGGATGCCCCTGAAGCTCAACGCCAGCGGGGGGTTGGACGGGTTCTTCGATAAGGACCAGCTGGTGTTTGTGCAGTCGATTAACCTCGTCGGAATCGTGTTCTTCGTGCTGGGTTGCTTGAGCATCGGATGCCGCCTGCCAAAGGTGCGCCCGGCCGAACCGATTTCCGCGAGAGCCGTGCATGTCTTGGTTGTGTCGGGAGTCGTCGTTGGCCTGATCGGCGTGGCGGCATGGTCCATGGCCATTGTCAATGTGGGTGGCCTTACGGATGCATTCAGCACCGCTTATAGCGGTGGTTGGGACGATAACGGCTACGTGCGCGACGCGTCCCTCATGATGTATCCGGCGTTTATGTTGATCATCGCCGCGGCCGTCGGCGCCGGTTTCCGGCCCGCGCTGGGGGTTTTGGCTTTCGGGTTTCTCACCCCCTGGATGCTGCAGGCGGCGCTCACCTCTCGGCGCGGTCCCACTTTCATGATCATGGTGACGCTCTCGATGGGTTGGTTCATGTACCGCCAGAAACGGCCCTCGTTGGTGGCGGCGGGCGCGGCCGGAGTGCTGCTCGGATTCTTGCTTCTCTTCCTGGTCACCAACCGCCAGCAGATCTATCTTGGATCGGATCAGGAACTCACTACCGATGTCAGCGACATCGTCGAAAAGCCCGATACCGGAAACGAGTTTATCTACGGCGCGGGCTCCATCCTCAGCGCCGAGCAGCGCCACTACTTTTACTGGGGCCGGCGGTACTTGGCGCAGATTGTGGTGCGCCCGGTTCCGCACTCCATATGGCCCACCAAGTATGAGGATTTCGGGCTTCCCGAGATGACCCACAACGCCGGAACCGGCGAGGGGTTTTCCGAGACCCTGGGATGGGAAGGCGCGGAGGGTTCGGCGCCGGGGTTGATTGCCGACTTGTGGTTGGAGTTCCGGTGGCTGAACATGCCGGTGCTGTTCCTTCTCGGCCAGCTCTATGCGCGCGCCTGGAGGAAAACCCACTTACAGGGCGGTCCCTGGATTGCGCAATACACAATCATGGCCGCACTCTCGATTTACTTTGTCATGCAGACCATGGAGGCGGTGATCTTCCGCCTGCTGGAACTTTCCATTCCGGTCTGGGTTGTTTGGAAAATTGCCGGGTATAAGAAGACGACGTCTCTGGAAATACCGGCCGACGTTGCCCTGGAAGCCGAAGTAGCGGTTACCGCCTAGAGGAAGGAGCATCACTTGGGGAGCGCCACCTTATCCGATTCCGCCGCGGCGGCCGTCGAATCGCGGAAGCTTGCCGGCGCGCGGACGCGGATCGTCGTGATTTGGATCGATTGGTACGCGTATCACATAGCCCGTTTTCGAGCCATCGCCCAGCACCCTGTGTTTCAGGGCAGGGCGATTGGAATAGAACTGGTGGGGGGCGCGGGCCTGCACGGCCGAATGGTGTTTCGCGCCTCGGAGCGGCAAGGTCTGCCCATCGTCACGCTCTTTCCAGACGGATCATGGTCGGATATCGGACAGTATCGAATGGCGCGGCGGCTGTGGACGGAACTCAACCGGATCTCGCCGGAAGTCGTAATGGTTCCGGGTTACTACACCTTGCCCGGGCTAGCGTCGGTATTCTGGGCGCGGCTTCACGGCAAACGGGCCGTTCTGATGAGTGAGTCGACGCGGCAGGACCACCGGCGCCGGCCCCTGCTGGAGGGAGCGAAGCGGGCTGTTTTGCCGCGGCTCTTCCATGCGGCCATCGCCGGCGGCAAGCGGCAGGCGGCCTATTTGCGCGACCTGGGATTTGCCCCGGCCAAAATCGCCGGTCTTTACGACGTGGTCGACAACGAGTACTTCGCGGAGCAGGCTGCCGGGCACAGGCGCCAGACCTCCGCTGAGTCGCTGCATCTGCCGGGCCGCTATTTTCTTTCGGTCGGCCGCCTGGCCCCGGAGAAGAACATTGACGGATTGATTCGGGCCTTCGCCCTCTACCGGCAACGCGGCGGGACATGGTCTTTGGTGATTGTGGGCGATGGTCCCCTCGCTTCCGGTTTGAAACGGCAGGTTTCCGACGCGGGTCTCGACGGCGAGGTGGTCTTTGCCGGCATGAAAGACACTCGGGCCATGATGCCTTACTATGCCTTCGCCGGATGCTTTATGCTCCCGAGCTGGCGTGAACCCTGGGGCTTGGTGGCCAACGAAGCCATGTCCACCGGCCTTCCTTTGATCATTTCGAATCGCTGTGGCTGTTCGGACGATCTTTTAGAGGACGGCGCCAACGGGTACGTTTTCGATCCGGACAACATGGAACAACTGGCGGACTTGATGTCCACGATGAGCGGACTCAATTCAAGCCAACGATTGAATATGGGCGAGAAATCGAGACAGATCGTCGCCCGTTATTCGTTAGCGACGTGGGGCGAAGAGGTGGTTAGAATTGCAGGCTACACAGTATAACCCGATTGTCCGTCAGCCTAAAACGCGTGTTGGGGCTTCCTGGTTGCAGGTCGTCTCTCATCTGGACCAGCAGTTCGGTGGGATAGCCGCGACTGTTCCGCAACTGTCCCGCGCAACGGAGAGCGAGGGGCGGCACAAGTGTCCTATCGTTGGCTTCTGCAATCCTGCGGAGATCGAACAGCTTTCCGAAGACGATCGCTCCCAGGTCGTTCAATTCCCATCGAGCCGGGTGGGTTGGATGCTGAATACGGGGCTGCGGCAGCGGATGAAGCAAATAGTCCGCGCCGCGCAGGGCGTGCACATTCACGGCATTTGGGAGACCCATTGCACGGTTGCGTCGGGTTTCGCACGCTCCTGCAAAACGCCCTATATTATTTCCGCCCACGGCATGCTCGACGATTGGGCGCTCACTCACAAGCGCATGAAGAAGGCTTTGTATGCGGCATTGGTGGAAACCAAGAATCTGCAGCGGGCGTCCTGCCTTCGTGCGCTTACAAGGGATGAGGTGACCGACTACCGCCGGATAGGGTTAAGGTCGCCGGTCGCCGTGGTCCCCAGCGGAGTCCTCGCGCCCGATGGGGCCACGAGAGACGCTTTCTGGCAGGCTTTTCCCCAATTGCGGGGGAAACGGATAGTCCTCTTCATGGGGCGGCTTCACCCCAAGAAAGGCGTGCCCCTGCTGATTCAGGCCTGGCGTCAAGTGGCGGATAGCCGCGGCGAGGACGCTCATCTGGTGATCGCCGGTCCGGATTCCGACAATTTGCTGGGAACTCTCAAGCAGATGACCGAAGACCTCAAGTTGCAGGACTCCATTAGCTTCACCGGAATGCTAAAGAGCGAACTGAAATGGTCGGCTCTGGCTGCGGCTGAGTTGTTCGTCCTGCCGTCGTTCTCGGAGGGTTTCAGCGTCGCAGTCCTCGAAGCTCTGGCCATGGGGGTCCCGACCATCGTTTCTTCTCCATGTCATTTCCCGGAGGTTGCGGAAGCCAATTGCGGATGGGGAATCGAGCCCGAGACTCGCGCCCTGGAGCTCGCCTTGCGCGAGTTTTTCCAAATCCGGGCGAACGAGCTGGCTCGCATGGGAGAACGCGCGCGAGCCTTGATCGAGCGCCGCTTTACGTGGCCCGTCATCGGTAAACAGATGGACGAAGTCTATAGCTGGCTGGAGGGCGGCCAGAAACCCTCTTCAGTGGAACTGTCTTAAGGAGTAGATGTGCAGGCTGCTGTCACCGTCGATCTGTCGAGGTTCGAGAATTCATTCTACGATCCCGGTTCCTCGTGGATCGTGAGAACAATCTGGTTCACATTCGGGCACCCGTTGTTGCGCTGCGCGATCCTGCCTTCTTCAGGCTTCCGGCGGCGTCTGCTGCGGCTCTTCGGCGCGGACGTCGGCGAAAATGTCACTATCAAGCCGGGTTTCCGCGTGAAGTACCCGTGGAATTTCAAGACGGGGAAGAACTGCTGGCTGGGGGAGGACGCGTGGATCGACAATCTGGCTCCGGTCACGCTTGGCGATAATGTCTGCATTTCTCAGGGAGCGTACCTTTGCACTGGCAGCCATGACTGGACGGATCCGGCGTTCCGCCTGATCGTGAAGCCCATCTCCATACACGACGGCGCCTGGGTGGGCGCCAGAGCCTCGCTGGCGCCTGGCGTCACGGTCGGGGCATGCGCCATCGTTGGTTTCGGCGCCGTGGCGACCAAGAGTATTCCGCCGTTTGAAATTCATGCTGGAAATCCGGCGGCCTTCCATCGCAGCCGCGAGATTAAAGGCCGGCCGGACGCGAAGGGGTAGAAGTTTATTTCTGGGTTCAGGGGAGGACTGTCTGCGAGTTCTATTTATCAATCAATTCTACTGGCCTGACGCCGCGGCGACCAGCCAACTGTTGACGGATGCGACCCGGGCGTTAGTGGCCGAGGGGCACGATGTCGCGGTGCTGTGTGGCAGGACGGGCTACGCCAACGTCGACATCATGGATGAGCCCCCCCCGGTAGCGGTTCGGCGGATCTTTTGCGTACCGTACGCGGCCGGCAAGATTGGCAGGGCCTTGTCCTATGTGTCGTTTCTGATGGGTTGTCTCTGGAGAGGGCTCTGGACCAGGAAAGCCGACCTCATTGTGACCATGACCACTCCGCCGCTTCTTTCGGTGGTGGG
>JBEKPK010000132.1:0-13001 GCA_049520795.1 Bryobacteraceae bacterium | reverse complement strand
CCGCCGGTGGTGAAGAGCATCAACGTCACCGCCCAGAGCGCGGCCCTGGGGCAGACGGCCCACTCCGCCTCCACGCAGCCCTCGGCGCCTTACAGCATCACGGTGACGGATACCGGCGATTCCTCCGCGACTTCGACCGGAACCCCCACCCAGACCCTCACCCGCGCCTCCTCCGACCAGATGGTGATCGCCTGGCAGGCCGAAGATCCGGACGGCGACCGCCTGGTCTACAACCTGTATTTCCGTGGCGAGGACGAGACCCAGTGGAAACTGCTGAAGAGCGACACGCACGATACCTCGATGACCATGGAGGCCCAGGCATTCGCCGACGGCAAGTATTTCTTTAAGGTGGTAGCTTCGGACCGCGAGGCCAATCCGCCCTCCACCGCGAGGGAAGCGCAATTGGTCAGCGCCCCGGTGATGATCGACAACACGCCGCCCGTGGTGACCTTCAGGACGGTGCGGCGCGAGGGCTCGACGGCCCATGCCGAAATCGAAGGCGCCGATGCGGCGTCGCCTCTGCGCCGCGCGGAATACTCTCTCGACGCCGCCTCGTGGATCCCGCTCGAAGCGGCCGACGGCGTCATCGATTCCTTGCGCGAGAGGTTCACGCTCGATCTGTCGGGTCTGACTCCCGGCGAGCACCTTCTGGTGGTCCGGGTGGCCGACAGCGCCGGCAACACGGGCGTGGCCAAGGTAGTGTTGAAGTAGAGCCATGAGCTTAGGAATCGGGAGAGCTGGCGGATTGACAGACGAAAGCGTCTGTCCCACCTTGTCGTCGAAGGACCTGCATACTTGTGGGGCAGGCGCTTTCGCCTGCCAACCAATGTCTTTGCCGTACCACCGACATGCGTCCTGACTTCCGCACCGTCTGGTTTCTCTTGCGCCGCAGCGTGGTCGCGTCCTTCGACGACGACCAATTCGGCATCGCCAAGGGCGCGGCTTATTCGGCCCTGCTCTCCTTCTTTCCGGTGCTCACTTCGGCCGCCGCCATCCTGGTCCAGACGCGCGCGCAATTCGTTTCCAGAGCCATTGAAGGCGCACTTTCGGACATCGTCCCACCCGGCACGGAAGACCTGGTGGTGCAGCAATTCCGCGTGACGGGCGAGCGGCCCCTGACGCTGCTGGTGGTAGCCGGCGCGGTCTCGCTCTGGGCGGCTTCGAGCGTCATCAAGAGCCTGATAGATGGCTTCCAGGCAGCCTACCGTGCGCCCCGGGACCGCGGTTTCCTGCGCCAAAGCTACGTGGCCATCGCCCTGGCGTTGCTATGCGCCGTGCCGCTGGTGGGAGCCGCGGTCCTGGTGCTCTTCGGGACCCAGATCGAGCGCGGAGCGCTCGCTTCCATCAAGACCCATGGGCTGTGGGATCCGCCCGACTGGCTGTGGCACTGGCTGACCCGCCTGGCGCGATACCTGGTGGCCTTCGTCACCGCCTCGGCGATGGCCGCGTGCCTGTTCTACTTCGGCCCCTACCGTCCCCAGCGCTGGCGCTTCGTGTGGCGCGGGGCCGTGCTGGCCACGGTCCTCTGGCTGGCATCCACGGCCGGTTTTGGCTGGTACGTGCGCCACATGGCAAGCTACAACGTGATGTATGGTTCCATCGGCGCCGGGATCGCCCTGCTGGTCTGGATGTACCTGATGTCGGTGGCCGCGCTGATCGGCTGCGAATACAACGCGGCCTACGAGCGCAGCGTGAGTGCGTAGGTGGGACGGACGATCGGTTCCCGTCGTCTACATTGCGATCGCCGACAGACCACGACAGGCGATGGTCCGTCCCACCAGAGCCGCGCGCTACAATCGCAGTTGTGAGAATCGCCGCCGTTTTCGTCCTGGCCGCGCCCTTCGTCTGGGCCGCGGACACGCCTGAAACGCTGGTGTCCGCGGGTGAGGCCGAGCCCATTCACAGCGCCATCATCCGCAAGGAGGCCTGGACCCTCGATCCCGTTCGCCGCCTGCGCGCCGAGGCGGAGAACTGCCTGAAGGAAGGGCCGTGGACGGTCACCTCCGACCGGCCCAAAGGGATCGATCTCGATGCTCACGAATACTACAGTGAATCCCCTTATTGGTGGCCCAATCCCGCCAATCCAGCCGGCCCGTTTGTTCGTCGCGCCGGACAGCCCAATCCGGCCCGCTTCACCGCCAACCACGCCGCTTTGAACGCCATGAGCGAGGCCGTTTTCACGCTCGGCGCGGCGGCGTTTTTCCTGGATGACCAGCGCTACGCGCAACGCGCCGCGCGCGATATCCAGGCGTGGTTCATCGCTCCCCGCACCCGCATGAACCCCGCCATGCAGCACGCCCAAACCATCCCCGGCAGCGCCACGGCGGCCGGCTTCGGCGACGGGCGCGTCCTGGTTCGCAGCATCCAGGGCATGGAGTTCCTGGCGCAGAGCGCCAATTGGGATTTCCGGGATCGCGCCGCCGTCCGCAAATGGTTCGAGGAGTACCTGCACTGGCTGATGCAGAGCGGGCAGGACGCCGGGACTCGACGCAGCCCGGCCGACCGCAACGCCTGGTGGGCGGCCGAGGCCGCGGCAGGGGCCACTTTTGTGGAAGACTCCGCCTCCTTCACTGCCGCCTTCGACTATTTTCGCAATCGCATTTTGCCGCGCCAGGCCAGCGTCAATGCAATCCGCGATCCGGCGGCGCCGCCTCCGCCCCCGCCGGCGGTCAGCCTGGAAGGCATGGCGACCCTATGCCGCATCGCCCAGGTCCGCGGCGTGGAGCTTTGGAACACGCGGAACCGCAGCGGAGTCACTCTGGCGGGTCTCATCGACGCCTCGGCGCCGAACGTGTCCGACCCGAAGAAATGGAATCGGGACCAGTTCGCCGATTTCCAGGGCGATGGCGTTTACTTCCTGGCCTTCGCGGGCATGGGGCTAAGCCGGCCGGATTACATCGCTCTCTACCGCAAGCTGGAGCGCCCCGACTCCGGCTGGCTCGCCGTAGTGGACCTTCTCGTCAGCCGCTGGGAAGCCGCCGGCCACCAGACGCGGCACTGAGCAGCAAGGTCCTCACTTGGAGAGTATATCGTCCAGCAGGCTGCGCAGCAGGCGGTACTCCGGCACTCCGGGAAATGGGTACTTCGTTATCCCGCGGGTAATCACCATGGTGGGCGTCTGGGTTACGCCAGCCGCTGCCGCTTCCGTCAGGTCGCGCTGCACCTCCGCGGCCACCGCCGGGTCCTTGGACAGGGCCTGCACCTTCTGCTGTTCCGCCAGGGTGAGGACGCTGGCCACGGCGCCCCACACCTGCCCGTTGGCGATCCAGGAGGGCTGCTTCTTAAACAGCGCGTCCGCCACTTCCTGGTATTTGCCGATTCTGACCGCCGCGGTGGCGTACCGGGCGGCGTCCTGCGCTCCGGGGGCGCTGAGGTTGAAGCATTCGCGGCTCACCACGCAGACCTTGCCGCGGGCCACGTAATCCCTTACGATCTGCGGCAGAATCGTGTCGTGGAACTCCTTGCAATGGGTGCACGCGAAGCTGCTGAACAGCTCTATGGTCACGGGCGCGGTGGTTGAGCCAAGCACCTTACCGGGGTCGATTTGCGGTCCAGCGGCCAGGCAAGGCAGGAACGCGGCGAGAACCAGCGAGCAGAGCCTCATAGCTGCATTCTAGAACGCGTGAAGCCGGGATTTCATCCATTGTAGGGCAGGCGCTGCCTCCGCCAGCGCCGTTGGCAGGCGAAAGCGCCTGCCCCACAATTCCGGCAGCTATAATACTCGGTTACCGAATAGCCATGCATTGGTCGCTCTGGCTCGTTCTTCGAATCGCTGGCCTTGCCACGGGGATTTCCGTCGTGATCGGCTTGTGGCTGGCCTTCGTCCTGACGAACCGGAAAGTGCCCTCGGATTACAGCTTTTTGCCCCTGCAATTCAAGGTCGTGTTGTCGAACGCGGTCCTCTTTTACTGGCTGGGCACGAATGGCCCCAGTGGCGCCGGTTTGTGGCCGTTGACCCAGGCTGGTCTGGTGGCCGCCGGGGTAATCTCGGTAGAGCCGCTGGTCCTGAGCGCGGTCCGCTCGGCATTCGCGGGGCTCGACCCAGGTTACGGGAGAGCGGCCCGCAGCCTGGGCGCTTCGGAGTGGCGCGTGTTCTCGCGTATCCACCTGCCGCTCGCGCTGCGCCCGATTCTCGGTAACGCCGCCAGCATGTTCCTGGGCGTGATCGCGCAACTTGCCATCGTCTGGTGGGGTACGGGGCGCATCTCGAAATGACCCACGCGCGCATCGGTAAGAAGATCCCGCCCGCGCTATCGCTCGAAGTCGATTTCGAAATCGCCGGCCTCACCGCCCTGTATGGTCCTAAGGGAGGCGGCAAAACCCTTATTCTGGAGACCATCGCCGGGTTTGAGAAACCCGATTTTGGCCGCATTCTGCTGGACGACGCGATCCTGTTCGACGCCGAAGCGCGCGTCAACCTTCCGCCGCGCCGCCGCCACTGCGGCTATGTCGCCCAGCGCGATGCGCTCTTCCCGCACATGACCCTGCGGCGGAACCTGCTCTTCGCCGCCCATCGCGGCCCGCGCCTGGAGCGCAGCCGCCGCGTAGCCGAAATGCTGGAGCGTTTCCAGCTAACACCCGTGGCGGCCAGCCGCCCCCGCGAAATCGAGCCCGCCGAAGCGCTGCGCGGCGCCGTTGCGCGCGCGCTGCTGGGGGAGCCCAAACTGCTGCTGCTCGACGATCGCGGCTTCGACGAGGCCCTCCTGCGGACCATTCGCGAGGCGTTCCCCGGGCCCGTCTTGCTGGTCACCGGCGATCTCGATCTGTGTTGCGCCGCGGCTGACCGGTTGATTCTGATCGAGGGCGGCCGCATCGTCCAAAGCGGCCCGCCCCGCACCGTGGTGGACCGGCCGGAATCCGTGGACGCCGCGCGCCTGCTCGGCTTTTCCAATGTTTTCGAGGGCGAAATCGCGGCCCTCGATCCGGCCCGCAAGAGCAGCCGCCTGGAGTTCGCCGGGTTCGCCCTCACGGGGCCCTATATCCCGGGCCGCTTCCGCGGCTCGCGCGTTTCCATCGCCGTCCATCCGGCGGACCTGCGAGTCCACTCGGGCGAGATCGAACGCCAGCCCAATGCCGTTTCCGCTTCCCTGGTCCGCGTGTCTCGCGGCGCCCGCGCGGCGCGCCTCGAGTTTTCCGGCGGCATCTTCGCCGACGTCCCTCTCGAAGAGCTCGAACGCCAGAAGGATAATAAAAGCTGGCAGGTGGAGTTCCCCCAGCAAGCCCTCCGGGTGCTGTGATTTGCTGCGCTACTACATCACGGACCGCACGGCGGCGGGAGGCGCCGGGAACCTGTTGGGCCTGGTGGCGCGCGCGCTCCGCGAGGGCGTCGAGCGCATTCAGGTGCGCGAGAAGGACCTCCCGGCGCGCGATCTGTGCGATCTCGTACGCCGCATCCTGGCGCTTCCCAATCCGCGCGGCGCCCGCATTCTGGTGAACTCACGGGCGGATGTGGCCCTGGCTTGCGGCGCCCACGGCGTGCACCTTCCCGGCCATTCGATTCCCCCGCGCGCGTTGCGCGCCATCCCCGCCGGGTTTCCTGATCGGCGTATCGACGCACTCGCTCGAGGAAGTGCGCGCCGCCGCGGCCGAAGGCGCCGATTTCGCCGTGTTCAGCCCGGTGTTCCTCACCGCCTCAAAAGCCCACTATGGACCGCCGCAAGGCCTCGACAGGCTGCGCGAGGCGGCTCACGCCTCGACCATTCCGCTGCTGGCTCTGGGCGGGGTCACGCCACAAAACGCGGAAGCGTGCGTGGCCGCCGGAGCCGCCGGCGTGGCGGGCATTTCTTTGTTCCAGGGCGACGATTTCCCCGAGTCGCTTTAGCGCTCGCCAGCGTCTAACCAAGCGCAAAACATGCCGGACGCATCTGCGTTGCGGCGGGAATTGACATCACTCGGAAGTAAAAGGAGTCTCCCATGTTTCGTCTGCCAAGCATCGCCTTGCTGATCGGCCTGACGACTAGCCTGGCCATGGCCCAAGCCCCAGCCCAAGCTCCGGCTCCGGCCCCGGCCGCACGGCCTCCGCGCCCGCCGGCGCCGACCCGCGATCCCAACACGCCCGGCTATGTCACGGCGAAAGAGTTGCCCGACGGCGCCAACGCTCCGTCCACCGCCGACGGAAATTTCATCCTCGGCCCCACCCACACGCCGGCGCCGGAGATGACCGCGCAGGAAGGCGTGCCCCAGGGAACCGTGTTCAACTTCACCATGGAATCGGCCGACAGCAAGTTCTACCCCGGCATCGCGCGCGACGCCAACCCCGCTGGCAATGCAGCCCCGCCCGGAACCAGGGCGCCGGTCATCAGCCACCCCGCTCCCTACACTCGCCGGGTGGCCGTGTACGTCCCGAAACAATACGTGCCCGGCACGGCAGCGCCGTTTATCGTGACGGCGGACGGCGACCGGACTCCCTTCACGGCCCTCGACAATCTGATCGCCCAGCACCGCGTCCCCGTGATGATTGCCATAGCCATAGGCAATGGCGGCGGCGACGGCCCGGGAAGCGAGCGCGGCCTGGAATACGACACCATGTCGAGCCTGTACGCGGAGTTCGTCGAGAAAGAAGTGCTGCCTCTTGTCGAGAAGCAATACAACGTGAAACTAACCAAGGATCCCGAGGGCCGGGCGACAATGGGCGGCAGCTCCGGCGGCTCGTGCGCCTTGATTATGGCGTGGTATCACCCGGAGATGTACCACCGCGTTCTCACTTACTCGGGCACCTATGTGAACCAGCAAACGCCGTCGAACCCCGAGCTTCCCCACGGCGCATGGGAGTTGCATGAACACCTCATTCCCAATAGCCCGGCCAAGCCGCTGCGCATCTGGTTTGAAGTCGGCGACAGGGACAATTTCGGGGCCAACGACAACCTCCACGACTGGGTGGTCGCCAATGAGAACACGGCCAAAGTACTGGCCTCCAAGGGCTATCATTATCAGTTTGTATTTGCGCGCAACGCCGGGCACACCGACGGCGCGGTGAAACGGCAAACCCTGCCGGAGGCTCTGGAGTACTTGTGGCAGGGGTATCCTGTCGCCGGGCCGAAGAATTGACCCTGAATTCCGAAGTTGACTCCGGCGAACCTGAATTCTCATAACCTACAACTGTGAAAGAGTGGGCTTTGTATCAGGGCACGTCAGCCGTGCCGCATCGAACCCATCCCCCGGGCTTTAGCCCCCGATGTGGAGCGGGGTAGGCGCGGGGGCTAAAGCCCGTGATTGTCGGCGTCTTTTCGGCACGGCTGAAGCCGTGCCCTGATACAAGACTTCCAGCTTCGGGATTCAGGTTGACTGGAGCCGGCCGGGTTACTTCGCGCTGAGCAGGTTGGCGAACAGCCGGTAGGCGCCGGGCACTCCCGCGGGTAGTTCGCGGAACCACACGTAGGACGTGAAAACGTAGACGCCTTTTCCGTAGCGGGTCCACAATTCACCGCCCTCGAGCGGCTTCTCTCCGGGGTCGCCGCAGGAGAGCACGGTCTGGTAGCGCGGGTCCCACTGGGTGGGAAACAGCAGGCCGCGCTCCTGCACCCAGCCTTCGAAATCGCGCGGCCCTATCTGGTTGGGCTTCAGGAGCAGCGGGCTGTCGGGGTGAGTGAAGGCGACCGGAGCTTCCTCCACCGTCACGCGGTAGCCATTGCCGCCCGCGATGGTTATCGGGTAGGGGCCGATATTCTGGGCGCCCGCGCTCATATACTGCACCACGTACGTGCCTCCGTTGTTGACGTAATCGAGCAGGCGCTGCTGGTAGGCGCGGAGGTCCGCGCGCACGTTGTAGGCGCGCACGCCGGCCACAATGGCGTCGAAGCGCGAAAGGTCGCCCCGGCGCAGGTCGTCTTCGCCGAGCAGGGTGACTTCCAGGCCAAGCTGACGCAGCGCGTCGGGCACCTCGTCGCCGGCGCCCATGATATACCCGATGCGCCGCGCGGTTACCGCGATGTCGCTGCGAACCAGTTTCACATCCGATGGCGGAAACACGGTCTGGGTGGGGATGTGGGCATAGGCAATGGACGCCATGCCGGCTTCGATATCGCGGCCGCCCACGGTGGCGATGGCGCGCAGCGTGCCATTCGCCTCGGCGGCGGGCGGCGTCACCTGGAAGGCCAATTCCTGCTGATCGCCCACGGTGGAAAGGCGGAAGGGCTGCGAGGGCGGCTCGGCCTTCCAGCCGGGCGGCAGATCGAGCCGCAGCGCGCCCTCGGCATTGGCCGCGTTGGCCTTCACCACGGCCTGCAACCGGCGCGCCGCAGCGGTGGGGAAGAGGGCCGGGTTGGGGGAAAGATCGGGGGCCAGCGGCAAATTCACGCTCACCATCGGCGTTACCGTCAGGGGCCGTGCCTTCTCGCCATCCAGGCGGTCGTTATAGCGGTAAATCACGGGCCGCGTCAATTCGATCCCCACGCCGCCCACGGTGAGCTGTATGCGGATCTGCTCGACGGGGGAATCGGCCAGGCCGACAAGCGTCTGGTCGTCCACCGTATAGATATCGCCGGAAGGCGGCTTGGCCAGCCAGTAGGGCTGCGAGGGAGGCTCGGCGGCGGGCACTTCCAGTTCCACATCGCCCGATACGCCGTTGGGCCGCGCCTGCGGGAGCGTCAAAGCCTGGTTCCACAAGCCTTCGGCGCGTATGGATTGCACGGTCACCGGGACGGGCAATCGCGCCAGCACGGTCAAGCTCACCGGAACGCGGGCGCCGGGCGTGGCCTGGCCCTGCCTGGCCTGAGCATCGGCCCAGATAGCCGCGCACCTGGCGATAAGCTCGTCCAACTCGACCAGCTTGACCTTGGCCAGCGGATCGGCCATGGCCGCCACCAGGGGACGGGCCTTGGCCAGCGTGGGAACGAGCTTCTCGGGATGCTCCACATCGTACTCGCGGATGGCCTGCGCCACCAGCGCGCCCACCCCCGCCCCGCCGGGCAGCCGGTTCCAGGAGTGATCAATCCCATCGAAGACATCCGGGCCGGCTGAGTCCGCCGCGGCCGGTCCCGCTCCGCCGCGGCCCGCGCCTCCTGCCATCCCCAAGGCCCCGAAGCCCTGGCTGCGGTGCATGCCGCGGCTCATGGAGGCAAGCTGGTCGAAAGAATAACCCGATAGCGGGTCGTAGCCGTTGGTATTGATCGGCGCCCCGCCGCGCCCGCCAGAGCCTACCAGCTTGGCCGGACGCCAGGCCTCGACGTAGCGCAACTGTTCGGGGAACTTAGTGGGATCGCCGGCGGCTGCGAAAGCCTCGCGCGCCAGTATTCCGGTGGCCTGGTGCTGCCCGTGGCCGTCGCTGGGCGTGCCGCTGTGACAGGGCACGATGATGTCCGGCCGGTAGCGCCGGATCACCCAAACCATATCGGCCAAAATGCGGTCGTGGCCCCATTTCCGCATGGTCTCTTCGGCGGTTTTGGTGAAGCCGAAGTCGATGGCCCGGGTGAAGAACTGCTCGGCGCCATCCACGCGCCGGGCATCCAGCAGCTCCTGGGTGCGAATCAGCCCCAGCGCAGCCCCCTGTTCCGGGCCAATGATGTTCTGGCCGCCCTCGCCCCGCGTCGAGGCCAGGTAGGCCGCCCGCATGTGGCGTCCGCGCGCAAAGTACGCCAGCACGTTGGTGCGCTCGTCGTCGGGGTGGGCCCCGATCATGAGCACCGTGCCCAGCTCATTCAGCTTGCGGAGACCCTGCTCGATTTCGCCCGCCGGGGCGGGCTGCGCCGAAAGGCGCCCGATAAAAGGCAGCAGCAAGGCGAAAGCCAGGGATATGGCGTGGAAGCGGCTCGTTGAACGCATAGGGTTATGTCCATTCTACGACGGGCGGCGCCGCGGGTTGGACCGGGAGAACACGCTGGGTCTTTGAACCGGCCGTCTTCAGTTCCGTGGGCTCTTTTTCAGCGGCCCGCGGGTTCCGATCCGGGCATGGGCGATAATGGATTTCGGGTCTGGAAGGCCTCAGTGGATTCGCAAAACGATGGATAACAATGGGCGGCCACCTTGGATCGCCAGGCTTAGCGGGAGCCTGGAGAGACTTCGGCAAAGCGAAGATCAGCTAGCACTTGTCCTCAGCGTGGTGATCGGCGCCTTGGTCAGCCTGGTCGTCGTGGCGTTCATCCTGCTGACCGGGCGGCTGGCGGCCCGCATGTATCCGGCGGGAGGAGCGGGCTGGCGGCGGATACTGGTTCCCACGCTCGGCTCGCTCAGCACAGGCTACCTGCTATGGCGCTATTTTCCCTTTGCACGGGGCAGCGGAATCCCGCAAACCAAGTACGCGCTCTTTATCAACGATGGGCGAATTCGGTTTCGGACGGTGTTTGGGAAGTTCTTCTGCTGCTCGGCTTCGCTGGCCAGCGGAATCTCCCTCGGGCGTGAAGGGCCGTCGGTGCAGGTAGGCGCGGGGATCGCCTCGGTGGTCGGGCGGAGCCTGGGACTCGAAGCGAAACAGGTAAAGGCGCTGGTCCCGGCGGCCTGCGCAGCGGCGCTGGCGGCGGCGTTCAACACGCCCATCGCCGCGGTACTGTTCACGCTCGAAGAGATTATGGGCGATCTGCACGCAGAGGTGCTGGGATCCGTCGTGCTGAGCTCGGCCACCTCCTGGATGGTCTTGCACCTGGTGCTGGGCGACGAGCCGCTCTTCCACGTCGCCGGCTACCGGCTGGTACATCCCGTGGAATTCGGTGTTTATGCGGTGCTCGGCGTGGTTGGCGGCCTCGGATCGGTTTGCTTTGTGAAGCTTCTGCTGGGCATCCGCGCCCGGTTCATGCGCCTGCCAAAATGGACGGTTTGGTTTCAGCCGGCCGTGGGTGGCCTGGCAGTCGGGCTGATGGGTTACTTCGTGCCGGAAGTGCTCGGGGTCGGCTACAACCAAGTCGAAAAGGTGTTGAACGGCGACATCGTCCTGAAACTCGTCGTGCTGCTCGCCGTGCTCAAGATCGTGGCCACCGCGGTTTGCTATGGGACCGGCAACGCGGGCGGCATTTTTGGTCCGAGCCTGTTCATCGGCTCGATGATGGGCGCGGCCGTCGGAGGCGTCGCCCATGCGCTGTTTCCGGCCCACACGGCCGGCCCCGGCGCGTATGCGCTGGTGGGAATGGGAACCGCGTTCGCGGGAATCGTGCGTACGCCGATGACGTCGGTGATCATGATTTTCGAGATGACGCGCGATTATACGATCATCGTTCCGCTGATGATCTCCAACATGATCGCGTATTTCATTTCGCTCAAGCTCCAGAAGGAGCCGATCTACGAAGCGCTGGCTCAGCAGGACGGCGTACACCTGCCCACCCGTCATTCCCGCGCCGAGGCAGAGCGGGCTCAGGTGCGCCAGGCGATGCGTCCGCCGCCGGCGGTCTTGTCGCCCGACCAGCGAGTTGCGTCGGCGCTGCGTCAGGTGGAGGACGGCGGGTTCGACGCCTGGCCCGTGGTGGGCGCGAAAGAGCTGTGGGGAATGATCCGGACGAGCGAACTCGAGCGGGCCGCGGCCAGCGGAGGGTCGAATAAGAAAATCGCGGACATTCTCGGCCACCGCCCCCCGACCGGCCATCCTACAACCGAGGAATTCCCACACCTTCATACCGACCACAGCCTCAGTCTGGCCCTCGAACGAATGGGCGCCAGCGGACTGAACGTGCTTCCCGTCGTCAGCCGGGCGAACCTGCGCCAGTTGATGGGGATCGTCGCCCTGAGCGATGTTTTGGGCGTGTACGGCGTGGCAAGACGGGGCGGCGATCCGGAGCGGAGCGAGTAATGGCGGCGCCATCCCCAGCAAGGTCTTTCTTGGGGACCATGGGCCTGGTCTTCCTGGCGATTGCGGCGATCTTCGCGGCCGACATGTTTCTCGCCAGGATGGAGCGGGCGGAGAGCCATGTCGAGGCGGCCCGTCTGTTCCGGCAGGGGAGGGATTCGATGCTGCGCGGAGAGAATGCGGAAGCCATCGAACGGATCAAGGGCGCGATCTCGATTGAGCGCGGCAACCGAGACTATCTGCGGACTCTCGCGCAGGCGCAGTTGGCCGCTGGAAAGACCGCGGACGCCGAATCGACTCTGGAGGAGTTGTTGCAGAGCGACTCCACCGACGGTCTGGCCAGTTTGATCATGGGCCGGGTCCTGGTGAAAGAGGGCCGGTTCGCGGAAGCAATCTCGTATTTTCACCGCGCGGTTTACGGCCAATGGGACGCGGCCGCGGCCGCGAACCGGCTCCGCGCGAGGTTCGAACTGATCGATCTGCTGGCGCAGCGGAACTCCAAGGAAGAGCTGCTCGCCGAGTTGCTCCCCGTTCAGGATCGAGCTTCTCGCGATTTGAAGACACAAATACGGCTAGGCCGGCTGTACCTCCTGGCGGGGTCCCCGCCGCGGGCTGCCGTGGTGTTTCGGGGGATCCTGCGCGATTTCCCGGCGAACGCGGATGTCTATGCCGGCCTCGGCGAGGCGGAATTCGCGCAGAGCAACTATCGCACGGCTCAGCGGGATTTCCAGACTGCGCTGCGGCTGGCGCCCGATGACCAAGCCACCCGGCAAAGCCTGGACCGCTGCAACGAGTTGCTCATGCTTGACCCCGCCTTGCGAGGCCTCAGCCGGGAGGAATACTTCCGCCGGAGCCGCAAGCTGGTCGAGCTCACGCTGGGCGAGGCCAGTCAATGCGCCGGCCGGAATCCATCGCCGGAATTGCAGGGATTGCTCGACCAAGCCGCGAAGGCGCTGAAAGCCCCTGTTAGCGCCGGCCGCCAAGGCGAGGCTGCCGAGTCCAATCTGGATCTTGCCGAACGGCTTTGGCAGGCTCGCCGGAAAGAATGCGCCGCCCCGCCAGCTACGGATAGTCCACTGGCATTGGTTCTGGCTCGAATCGCCCAGTAGAACCCGCAGTCAGTCCCAACCGCCAGGAAGGGTCGGTCGCGGACGAACGGTAATTGAGCCGGCCCCGGGGCCGTGCACGCCATTTGCGGCACACAATGACTTTCCGTCCCTCACGGCGCGCACCCGTATCAGGTGCTTTCGGGTGTGCAACCTGGTCCACGACGCTAATGAGGTTGCGCCATGGC
>JBEKPK010000131.1:0-13051 GCA_049520795.1 Bryobacteraceae bacterium | reverse complement strand
ACTCGCCGGCCAGGCCGCTCGATCCGCGGGCCAGTTGTCCGTTGACCAGCACGCCGGCGCCGATGCCTTCCGACACGGTCAATACCACCAGGTTGCGGCTCTCGACGTGGTCGAACCAGACCGCCGCCAGCACGCAGGCGTTAGCGGCATTGGCCATTTCCACGTCGAGCCCGGTGGCCTTTGCGAGCGGCCCGGCGATATCGCATTCCGGCCACTTGAGGTTGGGCGCAAACACCAGCCGTTGGGAGACCCGTCCGACTCTTCCGGGCAGGCTGACGCCGATGCCTTCCACTTTCTTTCCCCGGGCGGCCCGGATGAGCCGCTGCACGCGCACCACGAGTTCGTCCAGGGCGGCCTTCGGGTCGGCCGGCGTGGGCATTACTTCCTGCGACGCGAACCGGCCGTTGACGTCGGCCAGCGCGACGGTGGTCCGGATGGGCCGGATATCGATGCCGATGATGACGCGATCGTCGTTGAGGCGCAGAAAGGTGGGCCGCCGCCCGCGGGGCAGGCGTCCAGTGGGCCCTTCCAGCACCCAAAGATCGGCTACCAGGTCTTCGACGATCAGCGAAACGGTGCTCCGCTGCAAGCCGGAAAGCCGGGCCAGGTCGGCGCGGGAGAGCGGCTGCCGGGTGCGGATGAGGTTGAGCACAACGCGCTTGTTGATGTCGCGCACCACCTCACTGGTGGCCACTTTGGGGCGTCTGGGTTCGGCGGTTCGCATTTCGATACTTTAGAAATTATACAGAAGTCCCGGGATTCTTATCGTAAGATGCTGATTCTACGGGATGCTCACGGGATAGCCGCCGGTATTTAGGCAAACAAAACAAAAGGCTTAAGGTATGTTTAAAAAAATGGGCTGGAAGCCCGCTCTGCGGCTCGCCGCGAGTGGCCGCACTGGCGCTCTCAAAAAGAAAAACCGCATCGGCTCCGCCCCCTTTGGCTACGGGGCTCGTTCCGATGCGGCTCGCCCTGGGTGGGCTGGGAATCGGGCGTCGGGCTATCCGGCTGTGTCAGCTATTATTGGGTCCATCCCTGGCCAGGTCCGCGTCCTTCTATCCTCGCCAGAAACGCCAGACAACTACCGCAACCTATGACCCCCGGAGAGATCGCTGAGAAACCGCTTGACAAAAAAAGCCCCTCTGCAGCAACCAACAAGGGAAAACTAGTGAGCAAAAACTATAGCAGAACACCGGCTCCCGCAAGCACGCTGTCTCTTCGGCTCACTCGTCTTCCTCCTGCCTGTTGCAGCAGAGGGCAGGTTTGAAAGGTTACTTCGCCAATTCAGAACCATAAATAGCAATCGGACACCCACGTGTCAATCTTTTTCAACCCGTTTTGAATCAAAAGTTTTCCGCGCAAGCCGGCATGCCCGGTGTGGCCGGCATGGGCGGGAGGTGTGTCGCTATGACACAATCGGGTCCATGAGCGTTTTTCCGGCCATGGCGCTGGCGGCCTGCTGCCTGGCTCCTCTGGCGGCGCAACCTCCGGCCGCGGCCGACCCGGTAGCCGTCTTCACCGAGCACCCGCGGCTGTTCCTGCGCCCACAGCGGCTGCGGCTGCTGAAACGCGAGCGCGAGCGGCAATCGCCGCGCTGGCTGCAATTGGAAGCCCTGGTGACGGGTAGAACCGCTCTGCCCGAACCCGGCTTCTCACAGGCTCTGTATTACCAGGTCTCCGGCGATGCAGACATGGGGCGCCGGGCAGTCGCCTGGGCGCTAGGCCCGGCGACCGATCTGCGCCAAATGGCGCTGGTGTTCGACTGGTGCCAGGACGTCCTGAGCGAAGCGCAGAAACACGACCTGGCGGCCCGCATTTCCAAGGCCATGGCGGCCATGGCGGCGGACCAGGGCGTCCCGGCGGCGAGTAGCCGCGCGCTGGCGGCGGTGGCGCTCTACGACGATGTTCCGGACGCGCCGCCGCGGGAACTCGAACGCATCGTGCGCCAGTGGTGGGAGGGCGGCATGGCGCCGGCTCTCAAAAATGGGCGGCGCGCGATGGCCCGCGACGACGCCTATGCGCTCTATGAGATGCTCCACGGCATTCGCGACAACACCAACCTGGACCTGCGCGACGCCTGCCCCCAGTTCTTCGCCGGTCTTCCGGAGAGCCGCCTGATGAGCTACTACCCGGCGGCGTACCCCGGTCCGGAGAACGAGTTCCACATAGGCGCCGGGCGCATATCCGGCGAACCGGACCTGCGCCTGGCGGCGCTTTCGCGCGCGGCCGATCTGGCCATGGTGAACTACGACACCAACGCTCCCGACTCCCAGTGGCTGCAAGGCTGGCTCATGCACGACAATTTCACCATGCAGGGGGCCTTCGGAGCGCCCTATGAGTTTTTGTGGGCCAATCCCTACCAGCCGGGACTTAGCTTCTACCATCTGCCGCTGGCGTACCACGATGCGCTCCTGGGCGAGCTGTTTGTGCGCTCGAGCTGGGATGATTCGGCGGCCTGGTTCGGGTACTTCGGCGGGGTAGCGCAGAGGTTTGAGAACGGACGCCTCACGGCCGTCGACCCCGGCGCATCGCCGCCCGTGCGAATGGACCCGGCGGTAGTGTACATGGGGCCGGGCGCCCGCAAGTTCCGAACCGCCGTGACGGAAGGACAGAAGGTGTTTCTGGCAGGCCTCGAACCGCGGCGCTCCTACCAGGTGGAGATTGACGACGAAGAGATGTACGAAGCCGTCACCGATCCGGGAGGAATCCTGGAGTTGGACCTGCCGCATAACGGAGAAGTGGGCGTGCGGCTCCGGTAGGTGGGGCAGGCGCTTCCGCCTGCCAACCGCTGAAGTTGGCGTTACTCCAGCGGAATCTCGAAATACAGCAGCTCCTTGCCGCTGGCAGCCTCCCGCAGGCCGCTCAGGTAAACGGTGGCGCCGCGCTGAATGCCGGTCTGGAAATAGAAAAAGCCGCTGGCGGTCTGGCCCGGCGGAATCATTTTGGCGCTGAAGGCGCGACCCTCGATTTCCCAGACGTCCAGCGGGCTTTTCTTGCCCTTCAGGACGATGCCGGGAGGAACGACGCCGGGCCGGTGCGGGCTGCTGCCCACATACTTGACGTCGGCGGCTGGGGTGGCTTCCACCTTGTCGTGGTTTGGCCCCACGTACCACAAGTCCATGCGATCAAGCTGCAAGGTCTGGGCGGAATCGTTCTCGATGACGATCAGGACGGGCAGAATCCCGTGCTGGTACGGATCGAGCTTGCCGAAAGCGGCCTTGATCTTGTCGCCCGAGTTGTACGGGTCGGCGGCGATGGTGACGCGCTCGCTCGACTGGCGATGCGGGTAATCTCCGGCGGGGGCGGCCCGGAAAGGCGCGTCCTTGTCCGCGGCGAACGCCGCGGCTATACTCATAAGGAGAGCCAAGCGTTTGAAAACAAAAGGCATTTACTTCCTCTACCGAATCCTTCAGGCGTTTGCCCTGCCTATCCTGCTATTGTATTTCGTATTTCGCGGTTTGCGAAACCGCGGCTACTGGCGGTCCTTGCCGCAGCGTTTCGGCTTCCTGCCGGGCTCATTTAGACAGACCAGTCCGGGAGCTATCTGGTTGCATGCGGTTTCGGTGGGTGAAGTTCTGGCGTGCGCGGAGCTGGCGCGGAGCTTGCGGGCGGCCTTCCCGCGCAGCGGCCTGTTCGTTTCCACATCCACGCTGGCCGGCCGCGACACCGCGGGCCGGAAACTGGGCGGCCTGGCGGACGGCGTCTTTTACGCCCCGGCGGACTATGTGTTCGCCGTGCGGCGGGTGCTGCGGACGCTGCGTCCCTCGGTGGTGGCGATCGCGGAAACGGAGATCTGGCCCAACCTGATTCGCGAAATCAAGCGCACGGGGGCCGGAGTCGTCATCGTCAACGGCCGCATATCGGACCGCGCCCTGCCGCGCTACCTGCGCTTCCGCTGGTTCTTCCGCGCGGCGCTCGGGGCGGTGGATTCGATTCTGGCGCAGGACGAAGCCATGCGCCAACGGTTCCTGGCGCTGGGAGCGCCGCAGGAAAGAGTGCGTGCAGCGGGCAACCTGAAGTACGACTTCGTGGCGCGCCCGTCCGAGCCGGGCTCCCCGGTTCTTAGCCTGGTCGCACGCGTGCGGCCCGAACAGATATGGATCGCCGCCAGCACCACCGCGCCCGCCGCGCCCGGCGACGTGGACGAGGATGACGCCGTGGTGGCGGCGTTCGCCGGGCTGGCCCAGCGGCATCCCCGCCTGTTGCTGATTCTCGCCCCGCGCAAACCCGAGCGCTTCGCCGAGGCAGCCCGCAAGCTCGCGGCGGCGGGCATGGCCAGCTTAAGGCGCTCGGCGCTCGGACCCGCCGACACGCTGCCGCTTCCGGGCGCGCTGCTGCTCGATACCATCGGCGAGCTGAGCGGCCTGTTCTCCACCGCCGATGTGGTGTTCATGGGCGGAACTCTGGCGCGGCGCGGCGGGCACAATATTCTCGAGCCGGCGCTCTTCGCCAAAGCGGTGGTGGCGGGTCCCCACATGGAGAATTTCCAGGCCATCGCCGATGAGTTCCGGGCGGCGGGAGCCTATGTGGAGATCGGCGGGCCGGAGGAGTTGGGGCCGGCGGTGGAGCGCCTGCTGGAAGACGCCGCGGCGGCGCGCGAAACGGGCCGGCGCGCGCTCGGCTGCGCCGAGGCCCGCCGCGGGGCGGGGGCGCGCGCGCGCGCCGAAGTGTGCGAATGGCACGCGCGCTCCGTACCGTGGTATCGCCCGGCCATGCCCTGGCTGGCCTTGGCCGGTTTCGCGGCGCGCCTCTGGGAGTGGGGTGGGCGGAGGCGGCGCGCCAAGGATCTGGCGCGCCAGCGCCAGCTCGACGTTTCCGTGATCGGCGTAGGCAACCTGACCATGGGCGGAACCGGCAAGACCCCCTGCGTGCTGCTCCTGGCCGAGCTATTGAAGAACAGCGGCCGCAAGCCGGGGATTCTGACGCGCGGCTACGGGCGCAGCTCGCCGCAGCGGCAACTGGCCCTGGCGCCGGGCGCTACAGTGAGCGCCGGGCGCTCCGGCGACGAACCGCTGATTTTCGTTCGCTCGGGCCTGGCGCCGGTGGGCATAGGAGCAGACCGCTTCGAGGCCGGCCGACTGTTGCTCCGCGACTTCGACGTGGACGTTCTGCTGCTCGACGACGGATTCCAGCATGCCCGCCTGGCCCGCAACCTGGACATTGTGCTGATTGACGCCCTCGAGCCTTTCGGGCGCGGCGGCGTGTTCCCGTTGGGGCGTCTGCGCGAGCCTCTCGCCGCGCTCGCGCGCGCCGGGGTGGTGGTGATCACCCGGAGCGGGTTTTCCGACTTGGCCCCGGCCATCGAGCGTGAGATCCGGCGATGGAATCCCAAGGTTCCTACATTCCGCGCCGAGGTTCAGCCGCTGGCCTGGGTGGATCACGCAAACGGCGTGGAGCACGCCTTGGATCCCCGGCCTTTCGAGCGCGCCGGGGTGTTCTGCGGCCTGGGGAATCCGCTGGCTTTTCGCCGCACGCTGGGGCTTCTGGGCGTGGAGCCGGTGGACTGGGTGGAATTCGAAGACCATCACAGCTACCGGCGGCGCGAGGTGCGCCACCTCGCCCAACAGTTTCTGGCGCGCGGCGCCACCGCCCTGGTCACCACCGAAAAGGACGCCGTCAACCTGTGCGAAGCGTGGCCCGAGATGGTGGCCCCGCTGCGCCTCTATTGGCTGAAAGCGGCCATGCGCATCGACCGCGAGGAGGAATTCGTGGGGGAAATACTGGGCCTTCCCAGGCTATTTCCTTGAAAAAATAGGCTTTGTATCAGGGCACGGCTTCAGCCGTGCCGATCAAGCAGCATCCTCTGGGCTTTAGCCCCTGGTTGGGCAACCCCGGCGCAAGCCCTTCTCATCCTCTTGAAAAAACAGGGGCTAAAGCCCTCTGGGTGTTTCCGTTTGCGGCACGGCTGAAGCCGTGCCCTGATACAATGCGCCCGACTTTGGGATTCAGGATAATCAAACATGCCCGTAAACCTAAAGAAGAAAGATCCAGCCGCCGTCGCTCTAGGCCGCAAAGGCGGCCAGAAGAGCGGTCCGGCAAGAGCCGCCAGACTCACTCCCGAACAACGCAGCGAAAGTGCCCGCAATGCGGTTCGGGCGCGGTGGGCGAAGGCAAAAGGGGATAGTCGCTCCACAATTCATAGGAGCGAGAAGACGGGCATCGAGAAAGTTAGCCGTTCCCGCGAGGAAGTGACGATTGAAGCTGCTCCCGCGACCCCTCTCCTCGACACTTCGAGGAAGGCCTTGCACGCTTGTCTGAAACGCATTAAGGACGCCAAGAACGAAAACGACCTCCGCCGCCTGACCGAAGAGCTTCAAAGGATCGTGTTCCACAAACAGTATCGGAATGCCTAAGATCAGGAAGCCGCCGCCCTACTTCATGAAACATCTGGTTGACCGCTTTCGTGAAGGATTGGCTGAGTCCAATCCCGACGTACCATTCGGAAAGTGGTACAAGAGGCTCCCGAGATTCACTCTGGCAGGTGAAAGCGAAGTGCCCAAGACATTTCTGACAACGGGTATGGTCCCTCGGGGCACGGAAGTCAAGTGAGAGGAAGCGCCGCCGCGCCGCTTTACCGCTTTTCCCGCCGCGCCAGCTCGTCCGCCAGCAGTTTCACTGGCCGCGCCGCCGCCATTAGCACATCGAGCGCCGGCTTCTGCATGCGGGCCAGCTCGGTGTTCTGCCGGGCCAGCCATTCGGCCGGCGCCGGGTGGCCGCCGGCCAGGTAATCCAACATGCGCAAACCCGCAGCGCCCAGCGCCGAGAGGTCCCTCGACAAAGGCTTGACCTCCGCCAGCAGTACGTTGTTTTCGGCCAGCGGAAGGAAGCGCGCGTCGTTCGCCTCCCACTCCGCGAAGGCGCGCCGCAGCAACCCCAAGTCGTCGCTGTCGCCCGCGGGATTGGCGATGAAGCGCCTGGCCGCCTTCTCCAGCGCGCGCACGCTTTCGCTTTCCGCGCGCGCGGCGTCCACCAGCCGGTTCAGCGGCGTGGTGGTGGCGACCCGGCTGGCGTTGCGTCCCTGCCCCAGCCCGCGGGCCTCCACCGCATCCGCCAGAACGCGCACCGGCCCGGCCGGCTGGTCCCCGGCCAGGCGCGCCAGCATGGGCCCATACCCGCCACGATGCGCAATTCCGGTCCACTCCAGCCAGCGGCTCACCGCTTCCATGCGGTCGTACATCGAGTCCGTGTCCACCACCTCGCGCGGCGACCAGAACCTCTCCGCGATGGCCGCCGCCCGCGGCCAGATGCGGGAATCCACGGTTTCCGAATCCACCAACTCCGCCCACATGCACGCTTCGCCGCCCAGGATTCGCGCCGCCTGTTCGGGAGTGAGCTGCGCCGTTTCCGCGCTCAGCGGGTCCACGCCGTAGTGGTACGCGGCCGTTCTCAGGTGGTCCAGGTAGTATCCCGAAGAGAGAATGCCGCGATAACCGCCCGCGGCGGCGTCGGCCAGCGACTTCTGCCCGCGCCAGGATTGGATCACGCTGGCGGTAGGCAGCCCCGGGCTCAGGATTTCATCCCAACCGATCATGGTCTTGCCGTACTTTTCGAGAATCTTTTGGAGACGCTGGTTAAAGTACACCTGAATGGCCATCGGGTCCGCCAGGTTGTGTTCCTTGGCGAAGGCCTGAATGGTGGCGGACTGCCTCCACTGCCGGCCGTTCACCTCGTCGCCGCCGATGTGGAAGAAGGGGTCCGGAAAAAGCTGCGCCATCTCGCCGATGAACCCATCGAGAAACGCGTAGGTTTCCTCCCGGCTGGGGTCCATGGCGGCGTCGAAGACGCCGTAATGCGTTCCGATGGCGTATGGGCCGGGCGCGCTGGCCAGCTCGGGGTAGCCCACAAACCAGGCGCTTGTGTGGCCGGGCATGTCGAACTCGGGGATCACGCGGATGCCGCGATCGCGAGCGTAGGCCACAACTTCCCGAACCTGCTGCTGGGTGTAGTAGTCGCCATTCGAGCCGAGCTCCTGGAGCCGGGGATATTTGAGGCTCTCCACGCGGAAGCCCTGGTCTTCCGAAAGGTGCCAGTGGAAGACGTTCATCTTCACCGCGGCCATGGCGTCCAGGTTGCGCTTCACCACTTCCACCGGCATCCAATGTCGGCAGGCATCGAGCATCAACCCGCGCCAGGGGAAGCGCGGGCGGTCCTCGATATGCACAGCCGCCACCTGAAATCCGTCCGGCCCGGGCTCGATCGCCTGCGCCAGCGTGTCCATTCCATGCAGTGCGCCTTCCACGGTGGCGGCCTGGAGCAGCACCTCGGCCGGCGAGACATCGAGGGTGTACGATTCGTCCTCGCCGAGCGAGGGATACGCCGGCCCGCCGGCGCATTCGATGCGCAGCCGCCGGACGTCGGCGGGGACCGGCTGAGGAGCGAAAATAATGCCGGTCTGGCGCGCCACGCGTTCGCGGAATCGCCTGACGGCTGCGGCCAGCCGGGCATCGGCGTTTGCCCCGACATCCACCGCGAAGTTGGCGTCGACAAGGAACCTGCCGGTGGCGGGTTCCACCTTCACGGGCATAGGCATAAAGGCAGGCGCCGCCGCGCGGGCCGCCTGGTTCGCGCCGCCGATCAGCGCCAGAAGGGCGAGTATGAGACGCATAAAGGAATCCTTAGCATAATGCAGGGCCGCCGTCTGGCGGGGAAGAATGTGATAGAGTCCGTTATTCACGGCGTCGGCCGAAAGCCCGTTCGGCGGGCGGTTGGGTCTGAGAGAGGAGACGGCTCATGCGAGCTTCACGTACGGCGCTGCTCGTCATCGACGTGCAGCGAGGCATCATCGACGACCCACGCGCGTGGCGGGCCGCTGAAGTGCTCGCGGTGATCGGGGGCCTTGCGGCGCAAGCGCGGGCGGCCGGCGTCCCGGTCGTCTACGTACGGCATGACGGGCCGGCGGGGAGTCCGGTGGAGGCGGGGACGCCTGGCGCGGAAATCCACAGCGCCGTCGAGCCCCTGCCGGGCGAGACGGTGATCCACAAGCGCGCCTGCGATTCGTTTTTGGGGTCGCGGCTCGACGACGAGCTCCGGTCGCGCGGCATCGGGCGGATCGTCGTCACCGGCTGCATGAGCCAGTACTGCGTGGACACCGCGTGCCGGCGCGCGCTCTCTCTGGGCTACGATGTCACCCTGGCCGCCGACGCCCATACGACGTGGGACATGGGCGGGCTGACGGCGGAGCAAATCGCGCGCCATCACAACGCCATATTCCAGGATTTCCCCGCGCTGGATCACGCGATCCGCGTCCAGCCCGCGGCGGAGATCCGGTTCTGAAGCCCCTGTGAAACGGGGCCGGGGCGTGCGCCCACGCCACGGGAAAAGGACCCCTCATTGCGCCGTCGCCAATCCCTTCACCAGATAGTACAGAACGTCTGCCTGAGGGTATCATGGAACTGATGCTGCACCTGCGGTTGAAAAACGCGGTCCCCAACCAGTTGGCCCACCAGGCGCCGTTCCCGCATTTGAACCCGGAGTTCCCACTCAAGCCGAGAATTGAGCGCGATAGCGCACGCCCTTTTCAGATCATTAGCCTTCCGCAACAGGACGGATCATTCGTGGCATCGGTTGTCGAGGCGCCGGAGATTCTTGTCTATGACCGCTCGCGCAAAGTGGCGGAAGACAAGGCTGCAAGAAGATTCTCGAAAAGCCCGGATCCCCACGCCTATAAGCGCCATCCATTGGCTACCACCAAAGTCGTGACCATCGACATGGAGTATGACGAGGATTCCAGGGCATTTGTGACCTATGTCAAAGAGCTCCATAGGATGTCCACCTTCGGAGAATCGGAGTCCGCGGCGCTAGACAACACAACCGAGATGATCCGCGGCTACATCAAGTCCATGGAGGCAAATCGGAAGAGGATTCCCCTCGCCGCCTCGAAACTCACTGAACTTAAGCGGGTTGTGGGCTTACGCTGATGTCCTCCGGCCCGGCAGTCTCGGGCAAGGAGGCTGTTCGAGCGCTGGAGAGACTTGGATTTCGATTGGACCGGGTCGAGGGCAGTCACCATGTGCTGCTAAAGGCCGGGCACCCTCACCCTGTTGTAGTTCCGGTTCACAGTTCGCAGGCGCTGCCGAAAGGGACTCTCGCAAGCATCATCCGCATTGCGCGCGTGAGCAAGAAGCAGTTCTTCGCGGCGACCAGATGACTTGCTCCGCTATGATTGGAGAGCGCCGCCTCATCTCCCTCCAGGAGGGCAATGATGATATTGGCGTCCAGCAGGCATCTACCACTCGCCGGCATCGACGCGCTCGCACTCCTCCTCTATCGCTTGGATCATCTGCCCAGCCGAAACCGAATCGGTAGAAGATGTCCTCGTCCCGCGCAACATCTGGACTGCGGCTAATCTCTCCCGGAGGCCGCCGCAATCTCACTTACGGATAGAAACATAGGTGTGGCGAGCGGCCTGGCTGGCGACTGACCCTCGAGCGCCTCGAGAGCGAGGAACCCGAACTGCCGGTAGAACGTCACCGCGCCGGGCTTGGCGTCCACTACAACTCCGATGCAGCCAAATTCTTCGGCCATTCGGAGAGCAAGCCGCAACACGAAGAGAAGCAGTTGCCCGCCGAGACCCTGCCCACGGACCGACTGATCCACGGCCAGGCGGGCGAGTCTCAGAACCGGCAGAGGGTAGCGCGGCAACTTCTTTTGCTGGGCGGATGGAAGATGCTCAATCTCGACATGCCCGGGCGCAACCGTGACATAGCCGGCTACACTGTCTCCTTCCACCGCCACGTACGTCGCGCCGATGTGGTGACGAAACTGGTTCTGTCCCGCGTATTTCCGCAGAAAGCGGTCTAAATCGGGTTCGCCCGATTGAAAGGCCGACCGGTCGTCCGACTCCCGGAGCGCTCTAATCTCCATCGCCGCTCATGAGCGCACGAAGCCGCTTGGGAGGTTTCGGCGGCGCCGCCATGCGCATCATCATTTCCTGGCCGGACCGCCGCGAAACAACCAGTCGCGGAGGCACGATGGTGTCCGCCGGCAGCGCGTCGAGAGCCCGCAGGTGATGCAGGAGAGCCTCCTCCAGGAGGTGGCCCTTCTTGACTCCCGTGGCTCGTACGTACTTGTCCAGCAGCACTTGGGTGGCGGAGGAGACAATCGCCGAAATCTGGGTTTCTCTTTGCATATCTACTCTTCCGTAGATACTTCCAGGATACTGTAGCCCAGGCGCGGCGCACAAGAACGCTCTGGCGCCTCCCGCCCCTTACTGCGCCTTCGCCAGCCCCTTTACCAACTCATACAAAAACGTCTGCCCCTCGTAGAACGACGTCACCGGCATACGTTCGTCGCGGCCGTGAGCGCGGTTGTCGTCGCGCTCGCCAAAGAAGCCCTGGACGCCATAAGTGGGGATGCCCGCCGCCCGCAGGAACCGGCCGTCGGTGGCGCCGGTGCTCAGGGTGGGCAGCACCACCACGCCCGGCCACATCGCATCCGTAAGGCGGGTCATCGCGTTCAGAATGTCCGGGCGCAGAGTGGAAGCGGGCGAATTGTCATCCTGCTCTTTGATCGAGAACATCACCTGGTCGTCGGCGATCGCTTTCTTGAGCGCCGCTATGACGTACGCCGGCGAATCGTCCGGCTGCACGCGGCAGTTGATGTTGGCCGCGGCGAGCTGCGGCAGCGCGTTGACCGCGTGCCCGCCCTCCAGCATGGTGGCCACGCACGTGGTGCGCAGCATGGAGTTCCATACCGGAGAAGCCGCGGCCAGGCGCTTCAACGCTTCCGGGTCCTTCGCCGCCGCCTTGCCCATATCGGCCTTCGAGGCCGAGGTATCGATCTTCGCCATGCCCCCGAAGTAGGCGCGCGTAACGTCGCTGGTCTTGAGCGGAAAGCTCAACTGGCCAATGCGCACCAGCGCCGCGGCCAGCCGGTAGATGGCGTTGTCGGGCGTCGGCAGGCTGCTGTGGCCGCCCTTGTTGCGCACCTCCAGCCGCACGTCCATGTACCACTTCTCGGCGGCCTGAATCTCATTGGAGACGCGCTTGCCGTTGACCATCTTGCCGCTGCCGCCCTCGTTCAGGCAGAAATCGGCGTCGATCAGGTTGCGGTGGTTCTTCAGCAGCCAGTTCACGCCGTTGAACGGGCCGCCGCCTTCCTCGTCCGCGGTCAGCGCCACGATGATGTCGCGGTCCGGTACATACCCTTCGCGTTTGAAGCGGATCAGGTTCGCAATCCAGACGGCGGCCTGGGCCTTGTCGTCGGTCGTGCCGCGCCCGTAGTAGTAGCCGTCCTTTTCGATGAACACGAACGGATCCGTGCTCCAATCCTCGCGCCGGGCCTCCACCACGTCGATGTGCGCCAGCAGCAGGATCGGTTTCAGCCTGCCGGAGCCTCGATACCGCACCACCAGGTTGGCCTTCTTGGGATTCGCGCCGCCGGTGAAGATGTCGGACGCCGGGAACCCGGCCGCGCGGAGACGTTTTGCCGTCGCCTCGGCGATGGGAGTGGTGGAACCGGTCGTATAGCCCGACTTGGATTCAACCATCTCCTTGTAGATATCGTGAGCCAGCCGCTGGTCGGCTTCAGGCGGCATGGTGGACGCGCCGAAGCACAGCAGCGGAGCGGTGAGAAGGAGAATAACCCGAAGCATGGCGCCTATTATGACACGGGGTTCCGCTGGCCGGCGCGCGATCCTGGACCGGAGCTTTACGTTTTCGGCGTGATCACGCTCAGCCGCGCCGCTTTGGCGCCTGGCTGCGTCTTGCCCACGCGCACCACCAGTTGCAGCGATTCCACGGGCGAAATCGCGCGCGCCTTCACGCGGTCCTGGCTTACCCCGCTCAGCACCGCAACCCCCCACGTGGGCAGATAAATCTCCATCACCCGGATTTTCTCCGCGCCGCCGTGAAAGAAGACCAACAGCTCCTCGTCTTCCTTCAATGCCTTCTGCATGGCATTGAGCTGCGCGACTATGGTGGCGCCCACGTTCTCGGCCTCGGGCGGCGCGGGGGCCTCCTTGGGCGTTTCCTTGGTGACGTTCAAAAGCGCCTGTTGGGCAAGCTGCTTGGTGAATTCGCCGATGGCCATCCTGCTTGATGCTAACACCCGG
>JBEKPK010000130.1:0-21419 GCA_049520795.1 Bryobacteraceae bacterium | reverse complement strand
TGGCTGGCAGGCCCCAACCAACTGATTCAAGGACCGAACGACACCATATCCGTAGCGGCGCCCATGACGGTGTATCCGCAGTTTGCGCCGGCCCGCGCCATCACCGTGGCGACCTCGCCGGCGAACATGCAGGTCCTCGTCGACCATGCGCTTATCTCCCCGCCATGGACCTTCAATTGGGGGTGGGACACGGTGCATACCCTGGATGTGGTTTCCCCGCAGGTGGACCAGTGGGGCCATACATGGGTCTTCGATTCGTGGAGCGATGGCGGGGTCTCGCAACACGCCTATACGGTGGCGGAGCTGGCCAGCGCCGCGACGCTCACGGCGACCTTCGTTCCAGCCATCGGCGTCACGATCATGACTTCGCCGGCGAGCCTGAACCTGACCATCGACGGCGCCACCACCAATCCGCCGTACTACTACTGGTGGCATCAGGGCGATACGCACCAACTCCAGGCGCCGTCGCAGCAGACGGATGCGCAAGGGCGGCGGTGGTCCTTCACCGGCTGGTCCAACGGGGTTGCGGCGAACACCCAGGCCTTCGTCGTGCCGAGTACCGCCGTCTTGCTCACGGCCACCTACGTGGAACTGGGACAACTTACGATTAACAGCGCCTTCGCCATCGGCTCGGTGAATGTGGACGGGACCGCTTGCGCGCTTCCGTGCAATGTCCAGCGCCCGCTCGGAACCAAAGTGGACGTGAGCGCGCCAGCCTCGGCGCCGTTGTCGAGCGCCACGCGGATAAATTTCTCCGGATGGACGGGCTCGGCGCCGAACGGAACCGGCGACTGGATCGCCGCGCTGACCGGCGATCCGCAGGCCATCTCGGCCAACTATCGGACCATGAATCTGCTGGTCGCGCAGGCCAGTCCTCCGGCGGGCGCGTTGTGGACCATAGCGCCCGCTTCCCCCGACGGCTACTACGATTCCTTGTCCAGCGTGACTGTTTCGGTGTCGGCCAACCCCGGCTACGGTTTCCTGCGCTGGAGCGGCGATCTGAGCGGCAGCGTGCCTTCGGGAACATTGGCCATGAACCAGCCCCATTCCGTAACGGCTGTATTCGGCCTCGTGCCCTACCTGGCGCCGGGTGGCATGGTAAACGGCGCGGGTGTCACGCCCCAGCCGAATCTGGCCGCCGGATCGGTGGTCTCGGTCTACGGCGCAAGCCTCGCGAGCGTGGCCGTAGTGGGCCCCAACAGCCCCATGACTTCGACCCTGGGCGGCGTGACGGCTCAAATCGGCAGCCTGCTCGCGCCGCTCTACTTCGCGTCACCGGGGCAAATCAACCTGCAACTTCCCTCCGAACTCGCTCCGGGTCCGTACAGCCTGATCGTAAATGTGCAGGGTCTGCCAAGCGTGAGCGGGAATTTCAACGTGGTCCGCGACGCGCCCGGCATTTTCACCCAGGTGGTGGGAAACCAGGCGGCCGGATACACGACGCTGGCGCTGGCGCTGCACGAAGATGGCACGCTGGTCACGCCGGATTCGCCAGCCCTTCAGGGCGAATTGCTTACTTTGTACGCCACCGGCACGGGCCCTCTCAATCCCGCGCGTCCCGACGGCCTGGCCATCCCCGCCACGCCGCCCTTCAACGTGGTGGACCCGGTCAAGGTCCTGGTGGGCGACGCGACGTTCCAGGCCGCGGCGGCCTTCGGGGTCCCCGGGCGGGTGGCCGTGGACGCCATCCAGTTCCGCCTCGGACCCGGCGCCCCTTCGAGCACATCGGCGCCTCTGCGCATCCAGGTCAACGCGGCGGTAAGCAACACCGCCCCGCTGCCCATCAAATAAGCGCTGCCATCGCCGCATGACTGGGCCGGGTAACAAAGGCCCCCGGTCATGCGCCTAAACGTGCGAGGGCGACGTCATGAATGCAACACGCCTGGGGACCATCCTGGTGTTGGCTGGCTTTGTGTTGCGGGCGCAGACCATGCCCGCCGACGCCGATGCGGGCCGCGCGAGAGAACTCCTCAACTCCACGGACCTGGCGGAACAGTCCTGGGGCGCGTATTACGCGGGACGTCTGCGCGACCCTGGCCTGCGCGATATTCTCGTGCAACGGCTGCGCGCCGCCCAACCGCTCGCCAATGCCCGGGTTTTCTCCGCCGAGTTCTCTTATGTCGCGGGCTTATTTGATGCGCTGATCGAGATTGGCGGAGCGGTCCCGCTTGACGCGTTCCTGCCGTTCGAAGGCCAGTGGCCGGCGCCGGTGCTGGTACTTCTTTCGCGCCAGCAAGGGACGGAAGACACCCTGCTCGCCATGCGAAACGAGACGATGCACGACCTCTATTGGCTGGCTGTCAACAACCTGCTGTTCGGCATGCGGTCCGGGCGGTTCTTCACGGAAACGCTGAAGGAGATTCCGATTACGCACATCTTTGAGGTCCGCGATGGCGAGGTCCCCAAGCCGCCGGGCAGCGGATGGGGCGGGTCATGGGCAACGGGCGTTCCGCAGTGGCCCAGTGGGTTTCCGCCGGCTGCGCTGTACTACATATCTGGCGGTGGCGTGGCAGGTCAAGGACAAGAGGGACAATATCGAGCCGGTGCGGAAGCGGCGCTGATAGGCGGCCCGCGCAACGTATACATCAGGCGCGCGGTCCCGCCGGAGCAGGCTGGAGGGCCATTCCACAGCCCCGGCCGGGAACAGTTCCGCCTGGAATACATGAAGGCCTGGAACCACGGCTTGACGGACGTCGAGCGCGTCTTCAGGCCTCAGACGGCTCTGCAATGGAAGGATGCCGACACGCTCTCGCGAGAAGTGGATGGGTGGTTGGACGCGCAGGTCGCCGCCATACGGGCTTTCGTGGCTGCCGCCAAGCAGAACGGCGGCCCGGGCTTGGCTGGGATGCGCCTGCAGATTACGCCGTCGCTCCAGGACGAACGCCGGAACTCGCTTGTCCCGCTGCCGGCAGTGTCGCCGAGGGAGTTCACGTTGGAGTAACGATTCGTGCGGCGGCCTATGAAAATGCTCCTTGGTCTTCTGGCGCTCGCAGGCGTCGCGGCTGGTTCGGCGTGGGAGCAGGACGCCATGGACGCGGATGCCATCGCGCGGGCCAAGGCGCTTTTGCATTCGCAGCTTTGGTCGGATAAAGCATGGGGCGCGTATTTCAGCGCGGGCTTGCGCTCCGGCGAGCTGAGCGATGCGCTGATCGAGGAGCTTCGGTTGGCGGATCCGTTGCGCGATTCCACGTGGGGCGCGGAAGAGGCCTACGTGCAAGCTTTGCTGGACGCTCTGATCCAGTCCGGCAGCACCGTGCCCGCCGACGCCGTGCTGCCATTCAGGGAGCGGTGGCGCGCGGAGACGCTGATCCTGCTTTCGCGCGGCGGCGGGAACGAAGAGACGCTGCTCGATCTGCGGAAGGAGAAGCTCGATGGGGAAGAGTGGTTGTTGGTGAGCAAC
The DNA here is from genome assembly GCA_049520795.1 of Bryobacteraceae bacterium. Taxonomy (GTDB): domain Bacteria; phylum Acidobacteriota; class Terriglobia; order Bryobacterales; family Bryobacteraceae; genus BOG-224. The sequence goes on along the minus strand of JBEKPK010000130.1, from coordinate 18,019 downwards.
CTGCTGTTTCACATGCACTCAGGCCCGTTCTTCGCAAGCATCCTCCAGGAAAAGACCATTTCACATACCTTCCGTGTTCAAGACGGCGGGTTCAGTGGCGATTACATCGGAGGCGGGGTTGGAGGCGCATCATGCGGCGACGGCGCAGGAGGTTTCCCGAAAGGGTTCCCGCCGATCGGAAGATATCAGCTTACGGTGGCGCCGGAAGCCGGCGATGTGGTGGTCGCCGAGGGCCCCAAGAACGTGTACTACCGGCGCATCGTGGTTCCCAAGGATAGCCAGATCGGATGGGGAGTGTGCAGCGTGAGCGTGGATCCGGAGATGCGCCGGAAGGAATATCTGGCGGCTATCGGCAGTCTCAGCCTTAGCGGCCTGGAGAACATCTTCGAGCCCACGGACAGCATCCGCTGGCGGAATGCCGAGCAGGCCGGAAGCTCCATGAAAGCCAGCCTCCAGGCGCAGGTGGAAGGCATAAAGGGGTTCATCAAGACCGCCGAGGGGCGGGGGTGGAGCGGGGCTTCGGGCGTGAGCCTGCGAATCACGCCGGTGGTTTATGATGATCGGCAGGATAAACACGAGGCGCTGCCGGTGGTTGCGGCCGTGGAGTTTACGCTGGAGTGAAGAATGCCGCCGGTATGAAAATGCTCTTTCGTTTTCTGGCGCTCGCGGGTATCGCGGCTGGTTCGGCCTGGGGACAGGGCGCCATGGACGCGGATTCCATCGCGCGGGCCAAGGCGCTTTTGCATTCGGCGAACTGGTCGGATAAAGCCTGGGGAGCGTATTTCAGCGCGGGACTGCGCTCCGAGGATCTGAACGATGCGCTCATCGAGGAGCTTCGGCTGGCGAAACCGATTCGCGAGGGCGGGTCCCCTCTGGAATTCGCCTACGAGCAGTCTTTGTTGGACGCTCTGATCCAGTCCGGCAAGGTGGCGCCTGCCGGCCTCGCGCTTCCATTCGAGCGGTGGTGGCGCGCCGAGGTGTTGATTCTCCTATCACGCGATCCACGGAACGAAGAAGTCCTCCTCACTATTCGGAAACGGGAGCTCAGCGCGGAAGAGTGGCTGGCGGTGAGCAACCTGTTGTTCCGCATGCGCTCCGGCCAGTTCTTCGCGAGCATCCTCCAGGAGAAGACCATGACCCACACTTTCGGGATTCAAGATACCGGCGGATTCGGAGGCGGCGGGAGGGTTGGGCCGGGGGGCGGAGAATGCGGCGACGACATAGTGGGGTTCCCGAAAGGGTTCCCGCCGATCGGGAAATATCAGCTTACGTTGACGCCGCAAGCCGGCGACGTGGTGCTGGCCGAAGGCCCCAAGAACGTCTACTACAGGCGAATCGTCGCTCCCAAGGATGGCCGGACCGCCTGGAGAGTATGCGAAGTGGCTCCCGATCCGGAGGGGCGCCTGGCGGAGTATTTCGGGGTGATCGGGCTTCTGGACTTCAATAGCGAGCGGACGATTTTCGAACCAACGGACATCATCCGCTGGCAAAATGCCGCGCAGGTGGAAAGCGAGATCAAAGCCCGCCTCCAGGCCCAGGTGGAAGCCATACGGGGCTTCGTCAAGACCGCCGGGGAGCGGGGCTGGAGCGGGGCTTCGGGCGTTTGCCTGCGCATCACGCCGGTGGTTCATGACAATCGCCGGGATGCGCACGAAGCGCTGCCGGCGGTTGCGGCCGTGGAGTTCACGCTGGACTGAAGAATGCCGGCGCGGGCGCCGGCATGGCAGCCCGGAGGGCCGCTCTACGGGGGGAGGGTCATGCCTACACTCTTGCCGCTCTTCCCAGCTTCACCGCGTTCTCTATGATCCTGAGGCCGTAATTCGCGCCGGGGGTCAGGGTGAGAATCGATTCGGGGTGGAACTGGACCGCTTCGATGGGCAACTCGCGGTGCCGCACGCCCATGATGATCCCGCCTTCGGTGGATTCGGCCGTGGCTTCCAGGCAGGCGGGGAACGTGTCGCGGCGCGCGTACAGAGAGTGATAGCGGCCTACCTGAAACTCCTCGGGCAAGCCTTCGAAAACTCCCACGCCGCGGTGGCGCACCATGGAGCGCTTGCCGTGCATGGGGTAATCGAGCACGCCCAACGTCCCGCCGAAGGCCTCGACGATGCCTTGCAGGCCCAGGCAGACTCCGAAGACCGGGATGCCGAGACGAACGGCTGTCAATACCAGAGCCGGCACTCCGAAATCGGCTGGACGTCCCGGCCCGGGCGAAATCAGGATGAGATGCGGAGCTATCTCCCGGATGACATCCTCGGCCAGTCCCGAACGGTAGGTCACCACTTCGGCTCCGGTCTGCCGGGCATAGTTGGAGATGGTCTGGATGAAACAATCGTCGTTGTCGACCAGCAGCAGCCGGACGCCGGCGCCCACCGGCTCATGGCGGACGTCCACCGGCGCGGGAACCGGGTCGGGCTCGCCCAGAATGCGGAAAAACCCGGTGGCCTTCAGGCGCGTTTCGCGCTCCTCCATGGCGGGCACGGAATCGTAGAGCAGGGTGGCGCCGGCCGGATAGGTGGCGATGCCGTCTCTCAGGTAAGTGGTGCGGATCAGGATGCCGGTATTGATATCGCCGTTGAGCGAGAGCATGCCCACCGCGCCGCCGTACCAGCCGCGAGCGGTCTTTTCGAGCGATTCGATGGCCTGCGCGGCGGCCTTCTTGGGCGCGCCGATGAGGGTTACCGCCCACATGTGGCTGACGAAGGCGTCAATGGCATCGAAATCTTCGCGAATCAGGCCCTCCACATGGTCCACGGTGTGGAACAAGCCGGCGTATCGCTCGATCAACCGGCGGCCCAGCACCTTCACGCTGCCGGGCTCGCACACGCGCGACTTATCGTTGCGGTCCACGTCCGTGCACATAGTCAGCTCGGACTCTTCCTTGGTGGAACCGAGCAGCTCGCAAATGTTCTCGGCGTCGCGCAGAGGGTCGTTGGTGCGCTGCGCCGTGCCGGCTATGGGGCAGGTCTCGACGCGGCGGCCTTCCACCCGCACGAACATCTCGGGCGAGGCGCCCACCAGTTGCTCGTCGCCGAGCTGAAGCAGAAACTCATAGGGGCTGGGGCTGGCGTCCTGCACGCGCTCGAATAACTCGGAGGGCCGGCCCGAGTACGGCGTGCTGAAAGTCTGGCGCAGCACGACTTCGTAATAATCGCCGCGGCGCATGCCCTCGCGCACCACTTCAACTCCGGCCATGTACTCTTCGGGACTGTGGTCGGAGACGATGGGCCCCGGAGCGCGTTTGGGCTGCGGCGCGATCTCCTCGCCCTCGCGCTCCAGGCCGCGCGTGGTGTGGCCGGCCCGCGCAAATTCGTATTGGTAGCGGTCGATGCGCTCGTTGGCGCGGTCCATGAAGCTGATGTCGTCGCACAGGAACAGGTGCAGATCTTTGTGGCCAGCGCGCGGCAGCTTCTTCTCGATGGGATCGAACTGGAACAGCAGATCGTAGCCGAAGGCGCCGATCAGCGCGAGATGCGGGTCGGCGGCCCCGCGGAACTCGTCGGTGAGAGCCCGCAGAATGGAAAAAACCGAGGGCTGCCGGCTGCGCTGCTCCTCGGCGAACAGCTTGGGCATGGGTTTGAGCCGGCCCACGAGGATGCCCGCCTCGTCGCCGAACTCTTCCCAGTGGGGATGGCCTTCAAGCACCCCTCGAAGCAATTCGGCGATCACCACTCCCCGCTGGTTGAGCGGACGGAACTCGACCCGGCGATCATAAGAGACGACCTCCAGGGGAGGGCGCGCGGAGGCGATGTCCCAGCGCGAATAGCGGCCGGGATATTCGTAGCCCGAGGAGAGATAGACGCCGCGGTGTTCGTCGAGATCGCGGAGCAGACGCCAGAGGCCGCGGCGAAAGTTGATCTGGGAAACGGCGCACGTCACTTCAATTCCGTGGGGAGTGATATAGCTCGATCCATTCATTGGCGCGGCCTTTTGGAGGGAATCAGGGCTTGTCATGATAAGCAAATCCAACCGCTCCCTGACGGTCGCGGCTCGCCAGACCGTTATCGAGCGCGACCCACGCCCTTATCGAGCCGCGACCCACCCTCTTATCGAGCCGCGACCGTCAGGGAGCGGGCGTACAGCCATTTGACAGGCCGTTAGTTTCCAGGATACCAGACGAGCGCGCGAAACCGCTCCAGGATGGCGGAAAGATCCAGCCCGCGCTTCAGATCGTGGCCCGCGCCCGCCACCGGCAAGAGGCCGGTTGGCACGGGGATGGAGGCCATGGCTTCGCGCAACTCGGCGAGCGAGCCGAAGGGATCCGCGGTTCCATGGACGAACAGAGCGGGGGTGCGCAGCTCGGGGAAAAAGGCGGTGCGCATGCGGAGGGGCTGCGAAGGAGGGTGCAGCGGGTAGGAAAGCAGCAGCAGGCCGGCCAACCAACCGGGGCGTTCGGCGGCCAGCATCGCGGTCTGCCGCCCGCCGTAAGAGTGACCGCCCGCGAAAACGCGCCCCGGCGCCAGGCGGCGCATGGCCTCGGCCGCTCGCGCGATGCCCTCGCGGTCGCGCGCCGCGTGGGCGCCCAACGGCGGGCCATGCGGGCGCTGGCGCCGGAACGGCAGATCGTAGCGCAACACCAGGCAGCCGGCCCCGGCAAACCGACGCGCCACGCTGACCAGCAACGGCGCCTGCGCGTTCGACCCCGCGCCGTGGGTGAGGATCAGCGCATCGCCCGATGGATTATCGGGCTCGTGCAAGACGCCGCAAACGCCATCGGATTCGAAAGACACTTCCATGGGGCGCCACGTTTCGAATCGGCTATCCACTTAACTCAGGCAGCCGCCTTGTGGGACAGATGATCGGCTTCCGTCGTCTGTCAACTCCGGGGCGCGCCTCACGCCTGACAGACCACGAAAGACGATGGTCTGTCCCACAAGGACCGTGGCTGGCCCGAGCTTTGAAAGGTGACGCGCCGGGCGGCCGAACCGCCGGCGTTACTCCTTCCGTTTCAGCGCGGCGTCGTTCTCCGCGATGAACGCGCGGATCTGGTCCGTCATGGCCAGCAGCTTTTCCCACTGCTCGCGGTAGAGGGTGACGGGGAAACGCCCCAGCCCGTAAACCGAGAGGGCTCCTTTCTCGCTTACCCGCAGGGAGAGTTGTCCCCGAACAGGCTTCTTCAGGGTTTCATTCTCGGCGCGCAGCCGCTCTATTTCCGCTTTCAGTTCTTCTTCGGTTGGCATGGCTTCAGTTCTCAGTGATACCACATGATAGGCTGGAATTTCCCCACCATGCCCCCCTTTGACGCCGTTCTTTTCGATTTCGATGGAGTACTGGCCGATAGCGAGCCGCTGCACTGGGCCTGCTGGGTTGAAGCGCTGGCCCCGCTGGGGGTCGTTTTGAGCTGGGAGTTTTTCTGCGACCACTGCGTGGGGCTGGACGACCGCGAGATGATGCGCTTACTGGCCGCGCAGTCCGTCCCGCCGCGGGACTGGGAAGCCCTGTGGGCGCGCCAACCCTTGAAAAAGGAGCTGGTCAGCCGCCGGATGCTGGCCGCGCTGCCTTTCGCGCCGGGCATCGGCCCGCTTCTCGACGAGCTGCGCGGCGCATACAGGCTGGCGGTGGTGACCTCCAGCTCACGCTCGGAGATCGAGCCGGTGCTGGAAGCCGGCGGGCTGCTGGGATACTTCGACGCGCTGGTGTGCGGACGGGAAGCCGGGCGGCTGAAGCCCGCGCCCGACCCATACCAAATGGCCGCTAGGCTGGTGGGGGCAAGCCGGCCTCTGGTAGTGGAGGATTCCCCATACGGAATCGCCAGCGGACGCGCCGCGGGATTCGAGGTACTCGAAATTCCCACCACGGCGGACACGGCGAGGCTGGTCCGGCGGCGGCTTTCGCCGGCGCCCGGCGCGCAAAGCGCGCTTACATAGTGTCCTGTCTCCGAAGTCAAGGACATAAGGTCTTGGTGGGGCGGACGCCCTCGTCCGCGCCGGACCCCCTGGTCCGGCCTCCGGAGAGCGGCGGAAAGCAGGCCGACGAGGGCGTCGGCCGCAGTCCAGGGGGACCGCCCCACCATCGAACTTCTTCAATGAACTTCCGAGACAGGACGCTAGCAATCGCCCTCTCAAAGGCAAACTGCGTACCGACAGCCAGTTTCAGAAGCGGACTCGGCGTCAGTGTCGGCTTTTCGGATTGATGCCTGGAAGCCGGCTCCACGGCGGTTGGCAGGGATTGCCTTGGGCCGCCCCCAGGGGGAGAATTTCAGAGGAGGAGATTATGCTTTGTTTCGGGCGGTTGACGGCGCTTTGCGTACTTCTGCTGCCGGCCATGGGCTGGTCGCAGAACCGGCCGGCGCAAGGGCCCAGACCCGAGGCGGATACGGGAGCCTCGGAGACGGCCAGTGTTATTCCGGTTAAACGGGTGGTGTTATACAAAAATGGCGTGGGCTACTTCGAGCATCTCGGCGGCGTACGGGACAAACAGGATGTGACGGTCTCTTTCACCTCGGGGCAATTGGACGATGTACTGAAGATCTACGACGACCAGCAGCGGCTGCGAGAGAACATGAAGGCGCTGAAGGGGAGCGCCGAAGAGAAACTGCTGTTGCAGCGCTACACTCAGCAACTGAACGAGCAGGAGGATCGCCTGGAGGCGCTGAAGAAAGACGAAGCGCAACTGGACAAGCAGGTGGAGCAGGCCAAGGACGCGCTGGCGCGCACGATCGAGGACCTGGCGTTCGATGTGAATCTGTAGAGCAGGCCCCTCAGGATTCCGGCAAGGACGGCTTCATCCGCCGGGCGGCGAAGAACAGAAGCAGCGCGGCCGCCAGGCTGACCAGGGCCGAGGCTTCGAATTCCGCGGGAGAGTATCGCATTTCCACGCGGTGGCGCCCGGCGGGCAAGAACACGCCCCGGAACGCGACGTTGGTGTAATAGACGGGCGCCTGCTTCCCATCGATGTAGGCCTGCCATGCGGGATAGTGGGTTTCGGCGGTGGCGAGAAACGCGTTCCCGGGAGCGGCGACGTCGAGCGACAACGTGTTGCCGGCGTATTGCACATTGGTGATTGCGGAGGGAGGAGCGCTGAAGTCTCCGTTGCGCCCCGCCTGCCCGCACTCTACTATGGCTTCGGCGGCGGGGTCCCAGTCCGGCCGGCGCACCATCCGCGCGGCCTCTTCCATGCCGGAGGCGCAGACCACCCGCGGCGCGAGATAGAAGCGCGGCAGCGCGGCCAGGTTGCGGTACACAGAGCGGCCCGGCAGGTCACGTTCCAGGAGAAGGTTCGGCGGCAGGCTCACCGGCTTGCGGGAGAGCAGATACTTCACGTTCATGGCGCCCAGCATGGGCGACTCGGGGTGCTGGGCCTGGTAGTAGGCGCCCCAGCGTTGCCCGTCGGCCACGGCCAGGCTCGCCTGGGTGAAGCGGATGAGGGCCTGCGGGTCGTAGCCGGTGGCGATGGGAAGCCGGGTGATGGCCGCTCTCACCGCCCAGTTGATGGAGTCGTCGATGGTATCGATGCGGTAGGGCGGTACGGCGGCGCCGGTCAGCGCCCGCAAGGTTTGGATTGCGTCCGCGCGGCCTTCGAAGGTTCTGTCGGTGGCGACGAGATTGTCGCGCAATGGTTGAACGCTTAGAGGCCGGCCGGAGCCTGTCAGGATGAGGTCCGCGGCGCAAGCGGCCAGCGCCAGGTACGCGAGTTTCGGGGAGCGGACGAATTGCGCCAGGCCAAAGCCGGCCAGCAGGGCGATGGATAGTGCAAACGCCGGCATCCAGAACTGCGGATAGAACGCCGCCCGGATCATACCCGGCAGCATCGTGTACAACCAAACACCGATGGGCGTTGAGTCGCCCAGCATCCAGACGCCGGCCACCCCGAGCGAGATGACCACGGCTGTCTTCACGCGCGTGCGCCGGAACATGGCCGCGGCCATGGCCAGCAGCAGCGGGGGGATTCCGCAATAGAGATACAGGAGCGTGATTTCGTACGGCGCTTTGTAACCGGCCAGGTTGAAGATGCCGAAATAGTTGGGGCGCAGGAGCGACCATAGGGCCGGGAGAGGCACTCCGCCGCCGGTCCCGCGCCACTCGGCGCGGTAGCGGGCCACGCTGGCGAGGCTGAAGCGGGTGGCCGGAATCAACACGAATGCGCACAGGCAGGCCGCCAGGGCCATGGCGGCCAGGACCGTCGCCAGGAGCGCCGGGCGCGCGGCCCCAGTGAGCGCCAGAGCGAGCGCGAGCGCGAACACGGCGAAGAATACGGCGATTGTCACGGGAGTGCTGCCAGCCAGCACAGCCAGGACCAGGGCCGCGGCCAGGGCAAGAAAATCGCGCCGGGCGCGATGGCGCCGAAGGCCGTACGTCGCCCCCCAGGCCAGCGGCAGCCAGGCCGCGGTTTCGAGATGTCCGATGTGCTCCGCCTGCGAGGCGAAGAAAGAGCCGAGCGAGTACACCAGGCCGGTCAGGAGCGCGGCGGGGCGATTCAAGCCGAACCGGCGGGCCATCCAGTAGGCCAAGGCCGCGGCCAGAAACACGTGCAGGAACTCTTCGAGCTCGAGCAGGTAGTACATTCGCCGCGTATCCCTGGCCGTCCCCGCCAGCGCCGTCAGCGCGCGAAAGGGATAGAACACCTCGGTCTGCATGTTGGCGGCGAACGGACGCCCGCAGTAGGCATACGGCTCCCACCAGGGAATTTCTCCGCGATGCAGGCTCTCCGAAAAATAGACCGCGTGCGGCAGGTGGAAGCCCGCCAGGTCCCACGGAACGCCATATTCGCCGGGCGAGAACAGCGCCGCGCGATGGAACAGCATAACCGCAATCAGCAGCACCAGGCAGGGCCAGGCGGCGCGGAGCTTCTTAGGCAGGGCTGGAGATCTTCCCACGAAGAACGCATTTTACCGAGTTGCGAGCAGGCCCCGCTGGTGGGCCGATCGCGCCTGTTTTTTCAATGATTTGGCAAGACGGCTGGCAGATCGCGCGGATTCTCCTCGGGGGCGCGGTTGTAACCGGGGGCGACTCCAAGCTAGTCTTATTCTAAGGTCGAGGAAACCGTGCTTCATGGGAAATCTGGCGTGAGTTTGGCGGCGCTCCGGGGCGTAATAGTGTGCGCGCTGACCGGAGTGGCGGCGTTTCCGGCCGACGCGCCGCTGGCGCCGCTGACGGTGTGCGAAGTTGTGCGCGATCTCGCGGCGCGGGAAGGTCAGGCTCTGGCCGTCGTCGGGCGATACTCGTTCCGCTCCAGCGGGCGCTCGCTGGAGGAACAGGCTTGCGACCCGGCCACCGCCATACCGCCGCAACTCCGACTGGTTGAGGACCGTGTCGATAGCCCCAAGCCGCCGGACAGCTATGAACTGGACGCCACGGAGCTTCGGCGCAAGCTGGCGGATATCGAGAAGCGGACGTCGCTCGGCAAGTTCCGGTTCGGGAGTCCCGATTACGACAGATGGGCGGTGGTTTTCGGGCGCGTGGACGCGGCCCATGGCGGGGATGCGCAGAAGATGCCCGCGAACCTGACCTTTCGGGGCGACGGCGTGGTGGTGTTTCTGGCGACGCAGCAGTAGCGGCAACCGGCTGCGTAGGTGGCGGGGACTCCGACGTGACAGGCCGGCGTTCTAACCAAACTGAACTACGTCCCCGCAGTGTCACTCGGATAGTTAAATCGTAGCACGGCGGTGGTCGCGGCAGCAAAGGCAAAAATGGGCCGCAACTTAGACATTCGGCGCGGGCATCGCGGCCAGTGCAAAGTTCACCTGCAAGTCCGCCGGGGAGTGAGCGGCCATCGAGAAGATGCCGATGTAGTTTCGGAAGTCCCAAGACAGGCGACTGTAGAGTGATATAAGACACCGCCCACAACTCCCATCGGCGGAACATAACCCAAGAATTGGCGCCCTGGCCAAAAAGGGCCTCGGAGCCGCGATCGACTATTTGACCGCCATAGTGACGCGGGCCTGGCTTGTCTCGGTTCCGATCGACACCACCAGGGGCACTGCGCTGCCGGCGGTTATGCCGGCCGCCGGCAAGGTGGCATTCACCTGGAGGAAGCCGGGCACGGACCCGATCGGGGCGGCGGCCACGACTCCGGTTGCGGGCAGCCCGCCTATGGTGACCGAGACGGCCGCCAGGGGCGTCACGGCTCCCGAGATGAACTGGGTTTCATCCCCGCTGGGAGTGGTCTGTCCAAAGCCCGTGAGGTAGATGGCCACCATGGCGCCTTTCGCGGCGGCGTTGGAAGCGCCGTTCAGGCTGTAACTCACGGTGGTATCGGCGGCGATAGCGATGTTCAGAATCGCCGCCTGGCCGGTGCCCGAAGAGTCGAGGGTGAAAATGCCCGGATCGGCGTCCACCACGTTCACCGCCACCGGCGCCGAGGCGTTCGTGCCATAGGTGACCACGATGTTGACCGAGGTTCCGGAGGTCACCGAATAGGGAACGATGCAACTGACCTGGCTGGCGCTGGCGTAGAGCAATGGAGCGGCGCCGCCATCGACGGTGACGGAGGTAGCGATGGCCGCCCCAACCGGCAGACTGGTGGGCAAGGAAGTACCGGGGAATGGAGCGAGCTGGGCGGGGCCCAGACCCACTCCGAAAATGGTGATGATTTCGCCCGGAGAAATGCCAATGGTGGAATAGCTGGCGGCATCGGCCACGGCGAAGATCTGCGGTCCGGCGCCGTACACCAGGAATGGCTGGGACGGCGACGGGGCGGCGGCGGTCTGCGTGACCACGGTGATGGCAAGACTGGCGTTCGGGGTGGTGAGCAACGTGGCGGGAATGGTCGCCAGCATGGCCGTCGGGCTGACCACCGTGGTAGTGAGCGCAGTGGTACCGGCATACGCCTGCGATGGGCCGACGAAGAAGTTCTGCCCGATGACGGTTATGGTGGTGGCGCCCGAGTTGACGGGAACTCCGGGCGGCCAAATGCCGCCCGCGTCAATCACCGGATCGCCGGCCGAGACGTTCAGGGTCACGCTCACGGTCGCGGTTTTGGGGTTTGCGGTGGGCGAGGTGAAGGTCAATGTCGCCGTGTAGCTCTTGGGCGCCAGCCCGACCGGGTTGACCGAGACGGACCAAGCCGTGGGTATGCCGGCCATGGCGAAAGAAGCGCTGGGGATTTCGAGCCACGCAGCCGTGCCCGCCGAAGCCGAGACGGTCTGCGCGGCCCCCACCGCCGTCATGATCACGGACTGCGCAACCGGTGGGGCCGCGGACCCGGTCTGATACACGAAGGTCAGATTGGCGGGACTCACCGAAAACGTGGGCGGGGGGTCGCTGACGTCCAGGGTCAACTGCAGCATGTGGGCCGGCGTGGCCGCGTTGGCGCAGTCCACCTCGATGGTGGCCTGGTACGACCCGGCCGGCATTCCCCACGGATTGACGTACACGATTATCGAGGCGGTGGTGGTTCCGGACAGGGCCGAGAGGGTGAGCCACTGCCCTGCGTACTGCGTCGAAGTGACCACCACGGAAAACGACAGCGCCGTGCTGGTGCTCTTGACTTGCAGCGTCTGCGAGGCCGGCTGCGCGGCGCCGATGGTATATTTGAAGCCGAGAGTGGTGGGAGCAAGCGTGATATCCGGAGCGGCGGCCGCCGCCAAGGCGAGATTCGCGCACCGGGCAGCCAGTAACGCGAACGTCAGTATGCGCCAACTCCACCCCGCCCGGCTGTGTTCCCCGTTCATTGCGTCAGAGCCTGTTTGTCAGGTCCCTCCGACTATACCTATCGGCGGTTTCCTCAAAACCTGTAACCCGGCCTGGCGATTGACGGTGTAGATTGCTACCAGGGGTTGTCGGCCGGTTCTTCCTTACGATTTCGCAAACCGGCGGCGGTGGTTTGACGTTCTATACCTTATGGAGCCGAAACTGCGCGTGGCGATTGTGGACGACGAGGAACTGGCGCGGGGATTGCTGCGCGAGATGATTGGGGCGCATCCCGAGATGGAGATCGTGGCCGAATGCGCCAACGGCTTCGAGGCGGTAAAGGCGATCGCGGAAAACAGGCCGGACCTGTTGTTCCTGGATATCCAGATGCCCAAGCTCGATGGGTTCGAAGTGCTCGAGCTGATCGACCCGGGGCCGGCCGTGGTATTCGTGACCGCCTATGACCAGTACGCCATTCGGGCGTTCGACGCGCAGGCGGCGGACTACCTTTTAAAGCCGTTCAGCGCGGAGCGCTTCGAGAGGGCGCTGGAGCGCGCCAAATCGCGGGTGGGAGTCCACCGCGAGGCCCCCTGGGAGATGGCGGCGGCGCGGCCGCCGGAGCAGCGGCCCGAGCGGGTGGTGGTAAAGGACGGGACCCGCGTGCACGTGATCCCAATCGAGAAACTCGACTACGTCGAGGCGCAGGACGACTACGTGGCCCTGCACAGCGGCGGAAAAACCTATCTGAAGCAGCAGGCCATGGCGGCGGTGGAGGCGGCGCTCGACCCGGCCAGGTTCGTGCGCATCCACCGTTCCGCCATCGTCAACCTGGAGCGGGTGGCGCGCATTGAGCCGTACGGGAAGGAGAGCCGCCTGGCCATCCTGGCGGACGGCTCGCGCCTGCCGGTGAGCCGGGCGGGCTACGCGCGGCTGCTGGAGGCCATGGGGGATTCGCAGGGCAACCGCAAGACCACGCGGTAGAGGCTTTCGGAGGGTTCGGCGTCCTGGGCCGGCGCGATGGGCCCGGCCTCCATTTCGGCGTCCTCCCCCCAGCGGACCTGCAGGCGGCGGCGCACGTGTTGGAGCCCCACACCCGACTTCGATGGAGCGGGCATCTCGGGATCGAAACCATTCTCCACCGTAATCGCAACCGCGGACCCGCTGCGGCGCACCGCCAGGCGGATGGAACCACCGTCCACCAGCCCGGCGATGCCGTGCTTGACGGCGTTCTCGACCAGCGGCTGGAGAAGCAGGGCCGGCACGGCGCAATCGTCGCACCCGGATTCGATTTCCTCGGTTACCCGCAGGCGCGCGCCGAAGCGGACCTGCTCCACTTGCAGATAGCTGCGCGCCAGGGCCAGTTCCTCCCCCAGGGGAATGCTCTCGCGGAGCCCCAGGCCCAGGCTGCTGCGGAGAAAGCCCGCCAGGCGGACGCACATCTCGCGGGCGCGCGCGCCGTCCTGGGTGGCCAGGGCGGAAATGGAGTGCAGGCAGTTGAACAGGAAATGGGGGTTGATCTGCATGCGGAGCGCTTGCAGCTCGGCCTCGCGGGCCAGGGTGCGGGCTTCGGCGGCCAGTCGCTCGGCCTCACGCCCGGCCTCCGCCGCCAGGAACGCGTAATGCAGGCCCACCGAAAGCAGGTAGAGCAGCACGCCCATCCCGAACCAGGCCGCCAGGTGGGGCGTCAGGCTCCGTTCGATTCCCTGGAAAGTGACGCTTTGCTCCAGCGCCCACATGGCCAGCCAGGCAGCCCCGGCGAATAGCAGCCCGCCGGCCAGCGCGGCGGCGCCGAAGGTTCCCGCCAGGCCCGATGTGGGGGCCAGGCTCAGAGGCCGCGCGCGGCACACATAGTAGGGAGACAGGCACACAAAGGCGTAGAGGCCGCAGGCCGGAGCCAGCGCGGCCGCCGCCTGTTTCCAGGAGGCCGCGCCATAGGCCGAAGTGACATAGACCAGCAGCGCCAGAATGGGCGTCCAGGCCAGCAGGTACCATAGGATTCGCCGCCGCGATGCCAGAAGCGGATGCATCGGATCAGTTCTTGACTACCACGCCGCCGAAAACCGCCCCTCCCTTGAGGATCAACCGCTTGGTTCCGGGGGCCCCGGCGGGCGGATGGCGCGTTTCATCGGAGAAACCTCCGAAAACCGCCGCGCCGTGCATCTCCACGTCCCAGGATTCGGGGATTTTGATTTCACAGCCGCCGAACACCAGATCCGCGCGCAGAACCACGGAATCGCCCGCCATGGCGGCCTTGCGGAGATCCAGCTCGAAACCTCCGAAAACGGCGGAGACCACCCCGCCGCGAAACTCCTGCCCATCGAACTTGCGTTTCCCGCCGCTGAAGACGGCGGTCAGGTTGAGCGCGTCGGAGCCGGATGCGCGGGGCCGGCAGAACTCCGCGCGGCCAGTGGCCCAGGGCACCCGCTCGAACAGCAGCCAGGCGCCAACGGCGATCAGCGCCAGCGGCCAGAGGTCCCAGACCGGAAAGGGAAGGAAGTTCAGGTTGTCCGACAGGAACACGATGCCCAGGCCGAACAGGATGGCGCCCACCAGGTAGCTGCCCTTGCGGGGAGCTTCCAGAAGCTTCATCAGTCCGATCACGATGAGGATGACCGGCCAGAAGTCGAACCAGTTCAGGGAAGGCAGGATATGCATGTTGCCGAGCAGAAACAAAGTCCCGATCACGATCAGTACAACGGCCGGGATGGCCCTCCCGGAGAACTCCCATTCGTGGCCGGAGCGGGGATCGTTCAGTGGCATGTCTCCAGGGTAGGATAGCGCGCCCGGCCGCGCCTCTGTTTTTCGGCGAACAGCGGCGGATTACCGGCGAATGCTGCGGCGGGGCGAGGGGAGCTTGACCGCTCGCCCGGCTGATCTTACGTTCTCGGGTCCCACGAACCCGATCGGGCGCTTCGCCGCAGGCGGCGGTTGCACGAGTTTCCGCAGCACGCCTAGAACCGCCTGCAGGTCCGTATCGTGCTTGCCCACTTTACGCTCCAGCGCCTCGATCTTGCGAGCCAGGTCCTGGCTTGTCGCCAGCATCTGACGCAGGCGCACGAAGGCGCGCACAACTTGAATGCTGGCGCGGACCGCGACCGGGCTCCGCAGAACGTTCGCCAGCATCACCGCCCCGTGCTCCGTGAACGCATGCGGCTGGTACTTGACGTTCTGGCCCCGCTTCATGATCACAGATTGTGATCTTGAACGCAGGATGGCTTTCCCCTCTTCCGGGGTCAGTTGGAACATGAAATCGTCCGGAAATCGATCTCGGTTGCGGTTCACGGCCTGATTGAGCACGCGCGTTTCCACGCAGTAGAGTCTGGCGAGGTCGCGATCCAGCATGACGCGGCCGCCGCGCAGGACGAAAATCTTACCTTCGATGGCTTCGAGCGGAATCAGCGCCTGATCCGATTTTGGCATGGCTTTCACTTGTTGAGTTGGCACTCGTCTCATAGTGCCGCCGCCAGTCGCAGGCTCTCAAGAAAACTGCGCAGGTTTCACATTCCGTGGCGCCTCTTCAGGGCAGGATCGCGCGCCCGGCTACGGATTATCGGCGATTGCCCGCTGGCGGTTCAGTATCCTTCCCACACCAGGGCGAAAAACCGCTGGATGGTCCGGAAGCCCACGCGCTCATAGAGCGTCACCGCATCCTCGTTGGCGGCCGTGACCGTCAGGCTGACCGAACGGCAGCCCACGTCCCGCAGGGTGGTGAGGGATTGGCGCAGCAGCTCGTGGCCAACGCCCGTCCCGCGCACGGCGGGCGTCACGCAGATCTGCGTGATATGCCCGCATTGCGGCGCCACCAGGCTGGCCAGAGACATCCCGCAGAGTCTCCCGTTGGAGGCTTCGAAGGCGGCATACGACGCCGGCCGGTAGAAATTGCCGCATCCGGGGTACTGGATCACATTATGCAGAAAGCGGCGCGCTCCGAGCGGCGTCCGGTACTGGTCGTTGATCCGGCCGTCGATATGACCGGCGTAGGCGGCGGCGACCAGTTGCGCCGCGGCGTCCTGGTACAGATCCGACCATCTCTCGATATACACGAGCCGGCGCACGCGGCCGGGCGAGAGGTCGGCGCGGGCCGTCTCGACGCGCATGAAATTCCTCTCGAACGCGCTAGCGTGCTCTCCGCGCGGAATCGGCCGCCCGGCGTCGCGCCGCACCATCATGAGCTGGGTCTCGATCCGCACAATGGCCGGGTTCGCCATGGCCCCGTCGAGGACCCATTCGAGCAGGGCGTCCTCCCGTTCCACGGAGCCATGCGTGCGCCGCACGTAGAGGTCGCCGATGAGACCCTTGCGCTCCTCGGTGACGTAGTAGGCGTAACCCACCACGTCGCCGTCTTCCACCAGGGCCGCGCCGTTCAGGGCGCGCAGGTCCACAAAGCGCCGCACAAGATCGGCCGACTTGGTGAAATCCCACTCCAGCCGCTCCCGCCAGGCCTCGATCTCTTCCTCCAGCAAGGGCTCCAGATCGGACACGGCGACCCGGCGGAGGTCGATGATTTCGAGCGGCCGTGCCGGCGCCGGGTAGAGTCGCGCTGCCATTTCCTTTTTCCTATGTTAGCCCGGTTTGCTATTCCCTCAAGATGCACGGCTTAAGGCTCGTCATGTAATGACCATCCCAACCGCTCCCTGACGGTCGCGGCTCGCCAGGCTCTTAACGAGCCGCGACCGTTAGGGAGCGGTTGCCGGCAATTGGACGGTTATTTCCGTCAGGCCCTTAGGGGTCGATTGTGAAGCTCAGCCCGTTGGAAAGATGATTGTCCGTCACCTGGCATTGGATGACAACCGGGTTGTTCACCATGACCTCGACGGATCGGGCGGTGGCCAACAGGCTTGCCGGGACCACGCCCTGAACCTGCGCCGGGCTCACAAACTGGGTGGGAATATCGGTCTGATCGAAGCTGATGACGCTCCGCGCGGGGCACGCAAAACCACACAGCGCCGGGCAAACCGCGTTGTCCTGGAAGTTGTTCCCCGTCACTACCAGCGTCACCGGGGAAGAGCCTGCCGGGGCATGGGTGGGCGACAACTGCGTCAGCACCGGGATTGCCGGGTCGGTCACCGCAATCGTGACGCCACCCTGACTCGACACGTCGCCAACCAGCAACGCCACGGGAACCGCGCTGCCCGCCTGAATTCCAGCCGGAATCTGGACGTTCACCTGCATCAACCCGGCCACCATCCCCGGCGCGCCACCGGCGTATATTACGGTTGCGTTATAGGCGCCGACGTAAGCCGTGACGGGCAAGTTCGGCTTTGGATAAGGAACCGATGCGGGCTTGCCATCCACGCCGGCCGGGGTGGTTTGGCCTTCTCCGGTGGCATACAGCGAAATGATGTCGCCAATCTTGGCGGGGGTTGCGGCGCTGTTGACCGTGACGCCGTCCTGATTGATGGCCGCCGCTTGCCCCTGGCCGGTGGAGTCCAACGAGAAGATCCCCGGCGCCGAGTAAGCAGTCGGCCAGGAAAACGCGGCGCTGGTCTGGCCCTGGTAGGTGACAGTCACTTGCGCGGTGGTCCCGGTGATCTCATACGGCACGATGGCCGCCACCTGGGTTGCCCAAGTGTAAATCATGGGAGCGGGTACGCCGTTGAACGACACGCTGGTATTGGCGAGTTGCGTACCGTAGAAACCGTTGCTGCCCGGAACGGCCGTCACGAGTTGCGCGGGGCCCATGCCGGAACCATAAATCGCCACGATCTCGCCTGGTGAAATGGCGCCGGCAAGATTGCTGGCGGCGTTGGTGACGGCGGCGATCGAGAGAAATGGGCCCGCGGCGGAGGGGACCAGAACTCGAATGCGGTCGTTATAGACGTCTGCGACGTATATATTGCCCGCGGGATCCAGGTCTACGCTTGTGGGGAAGTCGAACTGCGCGCTGGTGGCGGGGCCATCGTCTCCGCTGTATCCTTGTGTCCCGTTCCCGGCTACAGTGGTGATCACCCCATTCGATACCTTACGGACGCTGCTAATCCCGTCGGCGATGTAGAGGTTGCCGGCCGCATCCAAGGCGATGCCGTGCGGAGACAACTCAGTGCTGGTGGCCGGGCCGTTCTCAAAAAACAAGCTTCCGCCACCCGCCACAGTGGTGATCACCCCATTCGATACCTTGCGGATACGCCCGTTACCCGTGTCGGCGATGTACAGGTTACCGGCGCCATCCACTGTCACGGCCTCGGGAGAACTCAGCAGGGCGCTGATGGCTGGGCCATTGTCACCGCTATAACCGCCGTTAGGTTTATCAGGACATCCGCCGCCGATGCCTGCGCAAACAGGGATCTGACAGATCCCCGCCACGGTGGTGATCACCCCGCCCGAAACTTTGCGGATGCACTGGTCCGTTGGGTCGGCGATGTACAGGTTGCCGGCGACATCCACGGCCACGCCCGCCGGCGCCACCAGGGCGCTGGTGGCCGGGCCGTTGTCCCCGAACACGTCTCCGC
>JBEKPK010000129.1:0-16981 GCA_049520795.1 Bryobacteraceae bacterium | reverse complement strand
GTCTCAGCCTGCCGGAACGTCTCGATTTCCATCCCAAATGTAGTGCAGACTCAGCGGTAGCCTAAACTCATTCTGAACGGGTTAGCCGAGTTTTCCACAGTTTCGTGACGAACTTGGGCTAGCGGTCATGAGCATTGAAATCATAGCTATTGTCCCCCGAGGCAATCCGCAAAGATCTTCTCTCTTTTCGGCGAAAGGGCGTGGCGAAAGGGCGTCCGGGCGAAAGGGCGTCAGCCTGAACCGCGCGATTTTTTCGGGAGGTAGCCGGCCTCAGGCGATACGGCGGCGACGCCGATGTTCACAAACTCTTGCGTAACCGCATCGCGGACGTATCGAAAAACGCCGAACCGGTAAGGCAATTCCATCGAGGCGGCCTCTATGCGGCCTTACGGGGCTTCGGCCGTTTCGGCTTCGCGGCCGGAAGGAAACGAATCTCTACCCGCTTGCCCAGCGCAGCCCCAATTCGCCGCAACATCGCCAGAGAGTGACCCTCATAATCGGCATCCTCCAGACGGCAGATTACCGATGCGGTAGTGCCCACCTTCTTCGCCAGCGCCCGTTGGCTCAACCCCGCCTTGGTGCGCAGATCGTAGATCAGGGAAGCGACCTCCGTGTCGAAAAGCGCTTGTTCATAGAAGCTCTCCTGCTCGGGGTCGCCCGCGATAAAGCGGTCGTACGAATACTGCAGCGCCTCCGAATCGAACTTTTTCTTTGCCGCCACCGCGCTATGCTCCTTTCGCTGGAACGAACGTGTGGCTCGGGGGATCGGATCGGAACCGTTTCATCCTCCGGATCGCCCGTTCGATGTCCACGCCTGGCACATCCCGCTCCTTCGTCAGTCCATGTGAAACCACCACCGCCTCGTTGCCCTGGAAGAAATAGAGGATGCGATAATGAACGCCCCCGAGGGAAGGCCGCAATTCGTAAATGCCGTCCCGCAGGTAGTCGCCATTCGGCCTCCGCAATTCGTGCCCTTCCGACTCCAGCCGGGTGAGATAGACGTGGCACTTGGCGTTGGCTTTAGGAGGCAGCCTGGCGAGCCACTCGACAATCGGAACCGTGCCATCCTCTTCCAGGTAGTATATGAGTCTTGTTTGCGCACGCCACATCCTCATTGTTCGTCAATTTGCGAACACTTGTCAACCCCGGCCGATTCGCCGCCAAAACTACCGCTATGTCAATGTGGCGGCGTGCCCGGCTCCCGACCAGGATTGGCTTCGCTGCGCGCCACATTGGAGCGCGAATTCTGGCGGCAGGTCGAGTGCTTCCGCCCGTCCCCACCGGCGCCATATCAGCGCCTGTACCGCGGCGCCCGCTACATCATGCCGGCGGACATGTTGTCCCACTCTTTGGTCGGCTCGAAGAAGCCCGGCCGCTTGAGCCACTTCTTGAGACCTTCCAGGTCGTAATCGTGGCCCATGCCCGGCGCATCCGAGACCGTCATGAAGCCGTTGGTGATGATCGGTTTCGGCCAACCGGTGATCACGGAAAAGAATTCGTCGATGTGGTCGCAATCGTGGATTTCGAGGGCCATGAACTGCTCCGTGGCCGCGGCCGCATGCACCGAGGCAAAGCAACACGTGGGGTTGTTGTGGTTGTGGAAACACGTTGCGATGCCATATTGACTGGCCAGATCGGAGATCTTCTTGCCTTCGAGGATGCCGCCGCATTCCGCCAGGTCCGGGTGGATGATGGATACCGCTTTCTTCTCGAACAGATCCTTGAATCCGGTGGCGAGGTAGATGTCCTCGCCTGTGTTTATAGGCGTCCGGACGGCGTTCTTGATCCGGACGAGATCGTCGGTGCGTTGCCACGGTACGGGATCCTCCACCCAGGCCAGCTTGAATTTATCCACGGCCTGGATGCACTGGATGAGGGTCTCGACGTTGAAGTTGCCTACATGGTCGCAGGCGAGGGGGATGTTGTACCCCACCTTCTCGCGAACCGCGGCTACAAAATCCTCGATGTTCTTCAGACCCTTATCGGTGATTTGACCGCCGTTGTAATAGGCGCCCCCGAACCCCCCTCCCATTCCCCTGCCTCCCGCGCCGGCCGCGGGCGCGGGCGCGGACGGCGGCCGGATCACGTTCGCCGCGCCGGCGATCGACCCGAAGTTCAAGTCCATTTTGAGGAACTTGAACCCGCCAGCCGAAGGATTCTCGGGGATTCGCTCGAGGAGGTGATTGGCCATTTCCTCGGCATTTGTCGACGACGTTGTGTCGGCATAAAGAAGAATCTTGTCGCGGAACTTGCCTCCCAGCATCTGCCAGACCGGCACGCCCCAGGCTTTGCCCGCCAGGTCCCAACAGGCCATCTCCACCGCCGAGACGCCGCCGCCCGTGACCCCATTTCCCCCGTGCTGCTTGATCCTAGAGAAGATCGAGGCGACATCGCAGGGGTTCATTCCCACGATCAGCTTTTTCAGCTCCAACGCGTAGGTCATGCTTGCCTGCGCACGCACATCGCCCCACCCGTAAATGCCCTGGTTGGTCTCGAGCCGGAAGAGGTAGCGGAGATCCCTTTCATAAAGCGGCGAGGCGATCACGCCTTTCATATCTGTGATTCGCAGCGCCGAGGGCTTCGAATTCGTGTTCATCTGCCCCGAAATAGACTCGAGGTCGGCATGGGTGATCAGGCTTCCCGCGGCGATCGCTGAGGTTGCCGAGGTCGCTGAAGTGAGCATTTTTCTACGCGAAATACCGGAAGATGCGTCGGACATAATCGGGTTCTCCTGGAGTCGCAGTCTAACACGCTGAGCGGCCGTGTAGAAGAAGAGCGCTCTCCCAAAAGCCGGAAGGCAAAGCCGATTGAGGCCGTACGGCCGGCCCGCGAGCCTGGGAAATGTTCAAACCACCGCGCCTACCAATGCGTAAGCGATCCGTCGGGGCGGTTGTAGATCTGACGGCGCACCGCCTCGGTCACTTCCCCGATCTGGGTCAGAGGCTTGGTGTCCAGCGTGACGCCAAGACCCGGGCGCTCGTTGGGGTAGAGCTTGCCGGCCTTGAAATCCGTGTACTCGGGAAGATAGGGGATTTTGCTGTCGCCGTAATTGTATTCGAACATCACCGAGCCGGGGTAAGTCGCCAGGCAATGCACCAGGGCGGCGGTGGCTACCGGCCCGGTGAAGTGGGGGACCATGCCCACGGCGTGGGTTTCGCACAGAGCCAGAATCTTGAGGTACTCGGTGATGCCGCCGACGTTGGGCAGGGTGCAGCGGTTGAAATCGATGTCGTGGTTCTCGACGAGCTTGTTGAAATCCCAGCGCCAGCCCCACTCCTCGCCCGCCGCGATGGGAACCGAGGTCATCTGGCGGAGTTTGGGGATGTCTTCCAGGAAATGCTCGTCGCGCACGGGATCTTCCACCAGGTAGGGCGCGTACTCCTCAATCAGCCGGCAGCCGCGGAGAGCGTCGGCGTACTCGAAGCGCTGGTGAAAGTCGACGCTCCAATCGCCGGTGGAACCGAGGGCCTCGCGAATTTCCTTGGCGTCCTTAGCGAGTTGAAGGAGGCGCGCCCGCACATCCCAGGCGCCGGCGCCGGTATCGGCGGCGCCGATTCGATACACCTTGTAGCCCGCGTCCAGGGTCGCCTTAACGCGGTCCTTCAACGTGGGCTGCCCGCCGCCCGTCGCCGCCGGCGGGCGGACATTGCCGGTGTTGTAGGTCTCGCAGTAGTTGCGCACGGCCCCGCCCAGAATCTGGTGAATAGGCAGGCCGAGAGCCTTGCCTTTGATGTCCCAAAGCGCCAGGTCCAGGGCGCCCATGGCATCCTGCTTCTCCCGGCCCGGAGGGTAGAACCACGCCATGTACTCTTCCTGCCAGATGGCTTCGATTTTGAACGGATCCTTGCCGATCAGGGAACCGGCGCACTGCTCCAGGGTGTCCTTGGAGCCGCCCTCGCCGATGCCCGTGATGCCGGCCTCGGTCTCCACCGTCACGATCATGTTGCTCTGGTTGAAAAGCTGATTGAGATTGGATGGTTTGTAAATGCGGACCCGCGTGATCTTGGTCTTCGGCAGGGCGGCTTCAGCGAGCCGTGGGAGGGCCAGGCAGGCGGCCGGCGCGGCCGCGAGCGACTTCAGAAACGATCTGCGCTTCATTGACGAATCCTTCCGTGGCGGCGAACTGGGAGTTTCAGACTCAGGATACTCCGTTTAGCGCGCCCGAGCAAAGGCCGGCTGCAACGGCCAAATGAAGGCGTCATCGCCGTCTTTATGAAATCTTCATGCATTTCCTATGACTTCTTTAGCGCTTTCCGCGTAGCCTCGAAATGGAAGCTCTTACATGGGGGCGTGGAAAGAAATGTCACTGGCTCTAGAAAAAACACTCGTTCCGGCGCCTGCGCGCCCGGAGAACGCGCCGGCTCAGGAGACCCACCACAAGCTGGATGTGATCGTGATTTTCACGTCCGTGGAGCCCACTCTTCACGCGCTCAAACAGGCCGGCGTCCTGGCCGAACGCCTGGAATCGCGCATTACGCTGGTGGTTCCGCAGGTGGTCCCCTACCCGCTGCCGATTACCAGCCCGCCGGTGCTTCTGGATTTCAACGAGCGCCGCTTCTCGGTTCTTGCCAGCCAGAGCCCGGTGGAAACGACGGTCTGCATTTACCTGTGCCGCGACCGGTGGGAGGCGCTGCAACTGGCTTTGAAGCCGCGTTCCCTGGTGGTGATCGGCGGGCGCAAAGGATGGTGGCCGAGCCCGGAAAAGCGCCTCGCCCGGCAACTGCGCCGCGCGGGTCACGAAGTGGTTGTGGTAGAAACGGAGTAAAAGCGATGCTCGATTTCTTCTATCACCCAGAGGTGATATTCACCAGCCCGAGGAAGGAACAAAATGCTTGACTGTTTCTATATACTATTCGGCCTTGCCGGTTTCGCGGCCCTGTGGGCGATCGTGAAAGGTTGCGACAAGCTGTAAGGAGGACGCTTATGGATTACGTGCTTTCAGGCATCACAGCGCTGTTTCTCCTGGTGTATTTGACCGTGGCGTTGCTGCATCCGGAGAGGTTTTGAGGGCCACATGACGAGCCTAGGAATTTTACAAATCGCCGTATTCTCCGGCGTCCTGCTTCTCCTCACGAAACCGCTGGGGCTGTTCATGACGAAGCTGTTCCAGGGAGAGCGCACGTTTCTCCACCCCGTCGTACGCCCCGTCGAGTCGCTCATCTACAAATTATGCGGGATCGACGAAGAGGCCGAACAGCGCTGGACTCAGTACGCCGCGGGAATGCTGTGGTTTAGCGTCTTCGCCTTCCTGTTCGTATACGGAATCCAGAGACTGCAAGGCTTCCTGCCATGGAACCCGCAGGGCTTTGGAGGAAAGCTGATATCGCCCGACCTGGCTTATAACACGGCGGTCAGCTTCCTGACGAACACCAACTGGCAGGCCTACAGCGGCGAATCGACGCTGAGCTATTTCGTCCAGATGGTCGCCCTTACGGTGCAGAACTTCGTCTCCCCGGCGGTCGGCATAGCCGCCGCGGTGGCCATCATACGCGGCTTTGCCCGCCACCAGACCGACAAGATCGGCAATTTCTGGGTCGACATCACGCGCGCGACGCTGTATGTGCTTTTGCCGCTTTCTTTGTGCGCCGCGCTGCTGCTCTGCTCCCAGGGCGCCATTCAGAACCTGCGCCCTTACGCCACTGTCAAGACCGTCGAAGGACCCACCCAGACCATTCCGCAGGGCCCGGTCGCCTCTCAGGAAGCCATCAAGATGCTGGGGACCAACGGCGGCGGGTTCTTCAATGCCAACTCCGCGCACCCTTATGAGAATCCCACGCCGTTCACCAACTTTTTCCAGGTGATCCTGATCTTCTTGATCCCGGCGGGGCTTACCTATACGTTCGGCCGCATGGTCAAAGATACCAGGCAAGGCTGGGCTATCTTCGGCGCCATGGCAGCCATGTTTCTCATCGGCGTCTTCGTCTGCTATGGCTTCGAGCAGGCCGGCAACCCCATTTTGTCCAAACTCGGCCTGGAAAGCGCCGCCACCGCCAAGCAACCCGGCGGCAACATGGAGGGAAAGGAAACCCGCTTCGGCATCGCGTCGTCGGCCTTGTTCGCGACCGTAACCACCGATGCGAGCTGCGGCGCAGTCAACAGCTTTCATGACAGTTTCACTCCCATTGGCGGCCTGGTCCCCATGTTCAACCTCCAGACCGACGAAGTGATCTTCGGAGGCGTCGGCTCGGGTTTGTACGGCATGCTGCTGTATGCCATCGTCGCGGTCTTCATCGCCGGGCTGATGGTGGGCCGAACGCCGGAGTATCTCGGAAAGAAGATCCGGCAGAAGGAGGTCAAGATGGCGATGCTGCCGATTCTGGCGACATCGTTCCTGATCCTGGTGCTCACGGCGGTCAGTATCGTCATACCATTCGCCAAGGGCAGCTATTGGAATGCCGCCGGGCCCGCCATCGCCAACCTGGGCAACTCGGGGCCGCACGGGTTCAGCGAGATGCTGTACGCCTATTCGAGCGTTTCGGAGAACAACGGCAGCGCATTCGCCGGCATCAACGCCAATACCCCCTGGTTCAACGTCACCACCGGGCTGGCCATGCTGTTTGGACGCTTCATGTTCATCATCCCTCTGCTGGCCGTCGCGGGCAGTCTGGCGGCGCAGAAGAAGGTGCCTTCCTCCAGCGGCACGTTTCCCACTCACGGCGCCCTCTTTATAAGCCTGCTGGTGGCCACGGTGGTGGTGGTTGGCGCCCTGACTTTCTTTCTGGCGCTGGCGCTCGGCCCGATAGTGGAGCATTTCTTCATGCACTCGGGAAAACTCTTCTCCTTTGTGATGTTTCCGGTTTGGAGCTGACCAATGGCAACTACTTCCACTCCTCCTCGTGCGGCCGAAGATTCGACGACCCTCATTCCGAGGAAGCTGGCGCGATCCCGCCCCCTTTTCGACCCCGAGATTCTCCGGCGCGCCGTGAAGGATTCGTTTCGAAAGCTGAATCCCGTCACGCTGATGAAGAACCCCGTGATTTTCGTGGTGGAGGTGGGCGCCGCGCTGACCACCGTGTTCCTTGTTCGCGATATTTTCACCGGAGCGCACAACCTGGGTTTCGAGCTGCAGATCGATCTGTGGCTGTGGTTCACGGTTCTGTTCGCCACCTTCGCCGAGGCCATGGCGGAAGCCCGGGGCAAGGCCCAGGCGGACTCGATGCGCAAGACCAAGACCGATGCGCCGGCGAACCGCGTCCGGGAAGACGGGAGCATCGAGAAAGTCCCGTCGTCGAATTTGCGCGCCGGAGATGTGGTGGCCTGCTGCGCGGGCGAGCTGATTCCCGGGGATGGCGAGGTCATCGACGGCATCGCGACGGTGGATGAATCGGTGATCACCGGTGAGAGCGCCCCGGTGATTCGTGAGTCGGGCGGCGACCGCAGCGCCGTCACCGGGGGCACCAAGGTCCTGTCGGATCAAGTCAAAATCAAGATCACCTCGAATCCCGGGGAAACCTTCCTCGATCGCATGATCGCGCTGGTGGAAGGCGCCCAGCGGCAGAAGACTCCTAACGAGATCGCCCTGAACATCCTGATCGCGGGCCTGACGCTTATCTTCCTGTTCGCCGTAGCCACCCTGATACCTTACGCCATCTATAGCGTGAACTCCGCCGGGGCGGGGAGCGTGCCCGGCATCCCGGTCTACGTGGCCTTGCTGGTGTGCCTGATTCCGACCACCATCGGCGGCCTGCTTTCGGCCATCGGCATCGCCGGCATGGACCGCGTGATGCAGCACAACGTTCTGGCCATGAGCGGAAAGGCCGTGGAGGCGGCGGGAGACGTCAACTCCCTGCTGCTCGACAAGACCGGCACAATCACTCTTGGCAACCGGCAGGCGGTGGAGTTCCTGCCCGTGGCCGGCGTAGAGGCGCAGGAGGTGGCCGACGCCGCGCAACTATCCAGCCTGGCCGACGAGACGCCGGAAGGCCGCTCCGTGGTGGTGCTCGCGAAACAGAAGTACGGCCTTCGCGGCCGCCACATACCGGAGGGCGAAGCTTCCTTTATCGAGTTTTCGGCTTACACGCGAATGAGCGGAGTGGATTTCCAGGGACGCCAGCTTCGCAAAGGCGCCACCGACGCCATCATTAAGTTTGTTACCGATAAAGGCGGCGTCGTCCCTCCGGGCTTTCAGGAAATAAGCGACCGCATTTCGCGCAGCGGCGGCACGCCTCTGGCGGTGGCCGATGGAGAACGGCTGCTGGGTCTCATCCACCTGAAAGACATCGTTAAGGGCGGGATGAAGGAGCGCATCGCGCAGTTGCGGGCCATGGGGATTCGCTCGGTGATGGTTACCGGCGACAACCCGTTGACCGCGGCGGCCATCGCCGCCGAAGCGGGCGTGGACGACTTTCTCGCCCAGGCGACGCCGGCGGACAAACTCGAGTACATCCGCAAGGAACAGGCGGGCGGCCGCATGGTGGCCATGACCGGCGACGGCACCAACGACGCCCCCGCGCTGGCGCAGGCCGACGTGGGCCTGGCCATGAACACCGGCACCATGGCGGCCAAGGAAGCCGGGAACATGGTGGATCTGGACAGCAACCCCACCAAGCTCATCGAGGTGGTGGCGATCGGCAAGCAATTGCTGATCACGCGCGGCGCGCTGACCACGTTCTCTATCATGAACGACGTCAGCAAGTACTTCGCCATCATCCCGGCGATGTTCATGGTGACCTATCCGCCGCTGGCGAAGCTCAACATCATGAACCTGCACAACCCTCAAAGCGCGGTGCTGGCCGCGGTAATCTTCAATGCGTTGATCATCGTCGCCCTTGTGCCGCTCGCGTTGCGGGGCGTGAAATATAAGCCGCAAAGCGCGGCTGAGATGCTGCGCCGGAATCTCTGGATCTATGGCGTGGGCGGTTTCATTGCGCCCTTCCCCTGCATCTGGTTTATCGATATGGTTCTTGGCTGGCTGAAGCTGGCGTAAAGGAGGAGAATATGTGGCGGCAATTCGGAACTGGGCTCAAAATGATGCTGGCGCTGACGGTCCTGACGGGCTTGATCTACCCCGGCGTGGTGACCGGGCTGTGCCAGGTCTTTTTCCCTGCCAGGGCCAACGGCAGCTTGATCGTGGCCCACGGCCAAACCGTCGGCTCCGAACTGATCGGGCAGAACTTCACGAAGCCCGAGTACTTCCATCCGCGGCCGTCGTCGGCCGGTAGCGGGTACGACCCGACCGCTAGCAGCGCCTCGAGCCTGGGACCGACGAGCGCCAAGCTCATCCACGGCACGACCAAAATAGACGACAAGAAGAACGAGGTGGTGGATTTCGACGGCATCGACCTGCGCATCGTGCACTACTGCCTTGACAACGGCATTCCCTACGAATCGTCGGCCCCCCTGGACCGGTTTCAAGACGCCAGCGGCGCCCTCGACGATGTAAAGCTGATCAAGGCCTTCAATGACGACAAAGCGCCGTTGGTGTTCACGCCCAAGGCGCCGATCCCCGCCGATGCGGTAACAGCGTCGGGCAGCGGCCTCGATCCGCATATCAGCCCGGCGACGGCGGAAGCGCAGATCCCGCGGGTGGCGAAAGCGCGCGGAGTGGCGGCGGAACAGGTGGGCCAGTTGGTGGCGCAGTTCACGGAGGGTCCCGATCTGGGGCTGTTCGGCGAGCCGCGGGTCAATGTGCTGGCGCTCAACCTGGCTCTGGACCGCCAGTTTCCGCGCAGGTAGCTTCTCGCGTGGGGTGGGATAAGCCTCCAGGCTTGTCAAGGCGAGGTGGGATAAGCCTCCAGGCTTGTCAAGGCGACCAGGCGGCAGCCTGGTCGCCCGAGCCGCAGGCGCGGCAGGCGCGGCAGGCGCCACAGGTTGACGCAAACGGCTCAATCGTCTACTCTTCAAATGCGTGGTCCGCTGAAAAGCCAGCTCTTACCGCCCCGGATGGGTTATGACTCCTGAAACGCGCCGGAAGACGCCCGATGACTTCCTTCGGGAAGCCCAGGCGGAGGAGCGCGCGGCCCGCGGCGGTCGCCTCAAGATCTTTCTGGGTTACGCATCCGGCGCAGGTAAGTCTTTCCGCATGTTGGACGAAGTGCGCCGCCGGCGCGAGCGCGGCCAGGACATCGTGGTGGCCGCCGTTCAACCGCGAGTGCCGCCGGAAGTGCAGGCCCTGTTGCGAAACCTGGAGGTGGTTCCGCTGAAGAGCGCCGGCGATCACCCGGCGATCGACGTGGACGCCCTCATCCGGCGGCGTCCGGCGGCTTGCGTGGTGGATGCGTTAGCCTACGACAACCCGCCGGGCTCCCGGAACGCCACCCGCTGGCAGGATGTGCGGGACGTGCTGGAGGCGGGCATCAACGTGATTGGCTCGATCAACATCCAGTACGTGGCGGAGTTGAGCGAACAGGTGGAAGCCATCACCGGGAAGCACGTGACGCAGACGGTTCCGGTCGAGTTCATCAAGAGCGCCGACGAGATCGAGCTGGTGGACGCGCCCGCCGGCCAGCCGATGGTGGAGGGATCGGCGGAAGAGCAGCTCGACGCCGCCCGGAGCGAGCAACGCCTTTCCAAACTACGGGAGCTGGCGCTGGTGCTGGCGGCCGACGTGGTGGATCATCAGCTCAACGAGTATCTGGAGCGTCACGGGATCGGCCACAGCATCGGCGCGCAGGAGCGGATCATGGTGTGCATTACGCCGCGCGCCAATGCCGGCGCCATGATCGAAACGGCGCGCGTGATCGCGGAGAGGTTCCACGGCGAGCTGATCGCGGCTTATGTGAATCAACCGGAGATCTCCCCGGCCGGCCGGGCGGCCCTGGAAGAGAGGCTGGCCATCGCCCGGGCCGCCGGCGCCAGGGTCGAGATCCTGGATGGCGACGACCCGGTGGACGCTATTCTGGAATTTGCCGAAGGCCACGGAATCACCCAGCTCTTCATCGGGCACAGCCAGCGGTCGGGCCTCTGGCAGCGGATTTGGGGCAACCCGGTGGACAAGCTGATCCGCGGAACCCCGGGCATGGACGTGCGAGTGTTTCCCCAATAGCGATGGCGGAACGGCGACGCGGAAGACTGAAGATCTACATGGGCTATGCCGCCGGCGTCGGCAAGACCTATCAGATGCTGGAAGAGGCGCGCGAACTGAAGGCCCATGGCGTCGATGTGGCGATCGGCTACTTCGAGTCGCATGGCCGGCCGGACACCATCGCCAAGACCGAAGGCATGGAGCTGATTCCACGAAAGAGGATCGAGTATCGGGGATCCGCCTTCGAGGAGATGGATACCGAAGCGATCCTGGCGAGAAATCCGCAAGTATGCGCGGTGGACGAGTTCCCCCACACCAATGTTCCCGGCTCGGACCGGACCAAGCGTTGGGAGGACGTGGAAAGGATGCTGGATGCCGGCATCGACGTTCTGACCACCATGAACGTCCAACACCTGGAGAGCTTGAACGACCAGGTGTGGTATATCACCGGCGTCCGGGTTCGCGAGACGATTCCGGACTGGGTGGTGCACCAGGCCGATGAAGTGGTCATGATCGACCTGACGCCGCAAGCCCTACTGCACCGTCTGGAGCGCGGGGTGGTGTACGGCCGCGAGAAGGCGGAGCGCGCCATGCGGAACTTCTTTCGCGAATCCACCCTGGTGGCCCTGCGCGAGCTGGCCCTGCGAGAGACGGCGCACGAAGTGGAGCACCGGACCATCGCCGAAACGGCCCCGGCCGCGCGCCATGCCGGTGTCGCCGCCGCGATCTTCGAACGCCAGAAGATCCTGGTACTGATAACCGCGGACCCCACGACCGCGATGGCCATCCGGCGCACCAAGCGAATAGGCGATTTTCTGGGCGCGGAATGCTTCGCCGTCGCGGTGCAGCGCGCCGGCGACGCCGGGGCCATGCCCGAAGCGGAGCGCGAAGCCATCGAGCGCCATCTCAACTTCGCCCGCAACCTGCGCATCGAGACCCGCGTTCTGGAAGGCGATCAGACGGCTCCGGTATTGATCGATTTCGCGCGCCGGAACCGGATTACGCAGATCTTCGTGGCGCGCCCGCGCCAGCGCCGCTGGCGGCTTCCTCTGCTCGCCCGCGATACGGTCCAAAGCATCGTGAACCTGGCCAAGGATATGCAGGTTGTGATCGTATCGGATCGCGAGCCGGCCGGTCGCGCGTAACGCTGACAGGCAAAAAAATAAGGCCGGTCCTGTCGGAGGAGGTCGGGACCGGCCTTTTCCTGCATGGGCGATAACCGGTCAAACAGCCAGATACATCGTGCTGCCTTGCCGGTTCACCAGCAGGAGAGCTGCGTCCTTCGCGTTGCGCATCGCAGCTTCGAAATCGGCCGTGTTGCGCACCGGTTTGTGGTTCACTTCCTGAATTACGTCGCCGCGCTTCAATCCCGAGTCGGCGGCTTTGCCGGCCGGGTCCACGTTGGTCACCACAACTCCGGCGGCGGTGGCCGGCAATCCTAGCTGCTGGGCCGTCCGGGCGGTGACGTTCTCTACCGTGATCCCTTCGAGGGCATCTTCGCCGCTGTTCTCCGGCTGTTCGTTCTTGGCGGTTTCGGTGGGCATTTCCGCCAGGGTCAGCGGGAGAGTTTTCTCCGCGCCGTCGCGGAACACCTTCACGTTTACCTTGGTTCCGGGAGCCATCAGCGAAACGTGCATGCGCAGTTCCGCGCTGTTGTTGACCGGCTTGCCGTTGATGTCCAGGATGATGTCGCCCTTTTCCAGGCCCGCCTTCTGGGCCGGGCTGTTGGGGGTCACATCGCCAATCAGCGCGCCGCGTACTTCCGTTTCATGGAAGGCCTTGGCGATGGCGGGCGTCACTTCCTGAGCCATCACCCCCAGGTACGCGCGGGTCACCTTGCCGTTCTCGACGATCTGCTCCATCACAGTGCGCGCCACACTCACAGGAACGGCGAATCCGATGCCTTGGTTCCCTTCCGACCCGTGGGACAGGATAGCGGTGTTGATGCCGATCAGCTCGCCGCGGTCGTTTACCAGCGCGCCGCCGGAGTTGCCGGGGTTGATCGACGCATCGGTCTGAATGAAGTCTTCATAGTCTTCGATGCCCAGATTGGCGCGGCCGGTAGCGCTGACGATGCCCATGGTGACCGTCTTGCCGACGCCAAAAGGATTGCCCACTGCCAGCACGTAGTCGTCTTCGCATCGGCCCCCACCACGCGAGCTTTGTATTCGCGCTTGTCGGGCATGATGACTGTCACCGTGGTGGCGTGATCCACCACGTGGTTGTTAGTCAGGATGTAGCCGTTCGGGCTGACGATCACGCCCGATCCCATGCCCTCTTCCTTCTGTTGCCGAGGAATGCGGGGCTGCCCGCCGCCGTTGCCCTGGTCGCCGAAGAACTGGCGGAACATCGGAGGTATCTCGTCTTCCCCTCCCTGAGACCCCGTCTTCACCATACGGGCCGAAGTAATGGTTACCACCGAGGGCAGCACCTTCTTCACCACTGGGGCGAAACTGTTGCGGCTCGCCGGCTCGTCCGCACTGGCGAACTTGAAAGTGGCGGGCGGGTTGATCAGGTGATCCGCGGCCGCCACTGCGAGGCCGCCCAATCCCAGCGCCAACACCATCGTCGCGGCTGCCGTCTTCGGTCGGCCCCAATTCCATTGCATCTTCATGTAGCCTCCAAGAAAGTCTTTTTAGGATCGCCACCGAGCTTCCAGGCGTCGAGTGGCTCCATGTATAGAGATGGAGCGCGACGGTTTCCCGTTTGTAATGGGAAGTCGGTAATGTGAAGCCGGAGAGTCGGTATGTCCCGGCCCGGCTGGGGGGCATGCTTCAGCTTGCCCGGCGCCGCGCTAGTGGTCTGCGGCGAACAGAATGAGGAGTATGCAGATAACTGTGGGGCAGCCAATCCTGGCTGCCGCCGGCTTTCAGCCGGCGCCTGCCGTGTGAGAGGGCCTACGAACGCGAAAGAGCCGCCTGGAAAGGCGGCTGCAGGCAAGATTGCCTGCCCCACAAAACATGCAGAACTTCGGCCGCGCCACGCTAGGAGATGATGCCTTTGCGCACGGCGTATAAAATAACTTCCGGGACGCTCCGTAAGCTCAGTTTTTGCATGAGCTTAGCGCGGTGCGTCTCGACCGTGTAGACGCTCAGGTTGAGCAAATTGGCGATCTCCTTGCTCGATTTGCCCTCAGCCACCAGTTGCAGGATTTCGCGCTCGCGGGGCGAAAGCAACTCGTAGGAATCTTCGCCGCCCGTGCGCTCCAGCCGGCGCATGTAGTCCTGCAAAAGTACCTGGCCCACCGCCGGACTGAAGAACGACTTCCCGGCCGTGGCGGCGCGGATGGCGCGCGCCAGGTCGGCTTCGGCGGAGTCCTTGAGCAGGTAGGCCTTGGCCCCCGCTTTCAGCGCCCGGAGCACGTACCCTTCGTCGGAATGCATACTCAGCATGACGACCTGCGTATCGGGCAGCGCCGCGCAAATCTGGCGGGCGGCCTCGATGCCATTCAAGCTCGGCATGCCGATATCCATTACCACCACGTCCGGTTTCAGTTTCCCGGCCATAGCCACGGCTTCGCGCCCATCACTGGCTTCTCCGACTACCGCAAGGTCGGGTTGGGCATCCACCACCATGCGCAGACCCGCGCGAATCAGGGTGTGGTCGTCGGCGAGAAGGACGCTGGTCTGCTTCACGTCTCACACCCGGCGGGAATGGGAAGCTCGGCGGTAACGGTGGCGCCCTTTCCGGGCTGAGATTCCACCCGCAGCGTCCCGCCCAGCCGATTCACCCGTTCCTCCATTCCCAATATTCCCATCCCACGCGAACGCCCCGGATCGAAGCCGCGGCCGTCGTCCGTAACCCGCACCACGATGGATTTTGCCAGCCGCTCCACCACCACTTTGGCGTTCCTGGCGCCGGAGTGGCGCACCGCGTTGTTCAGGGCTTCCTGGACCAGCCGGTAGATGTAAATCTTGTATTCGTCGGGCAGGTCTTCCGGGACGCTCTCCGATTCCACCGAGACTTCGATCTCGCTGCGGCGGGACACTTCCCGCCCCTGCCATTCCAGGGCCGCCGCCAACCCCAGGTCGTCCAGCATGGAAGGCCGCAGCAGGAGCGCCATATTTCTGACGGATTGGAAGATTCCCTCGGCCAGCGACTTCAGGCTGTCCAGTTGCGCCTTCACTTCGGGATGGTCGCCGGAGAACGTGGTCGAGAGCCGGCCGATATCCACCAATAGGGCGCCGAGCGCCTGTCCGACTTCGTCATGCAGCTCGCGCGAGATGGCGCGCCGCTCGGTCTCCTGCGCGTCCACCAGGCGCGCCGAAAGCTGCTGTAGGGCATGCCGGCTGCGCGCCAGCTCGACGTAGCGGGCGCGAGTCTGCCGATCCAGCCGCACGATATACGCCATGCTGCCCAGCACCAGCAGCAGACCGCTTCCGAATCCGATGGCCAACGCCCGGGACAGGCTTCTCTGCGAATTCGCGAATTGGGCCACCAGCGCGCGATCGGCGCTTTGGAGCCGCTCTCCGTTCCACGCCTGGAGTTTCCCGGACCAGTCCAGGATCTCCCGCTGGACCGGCCCGAGCCGCTCGGCAAGCATGCTTTCCGCTTGGCGCCGGCGTTGCTCGGGCCTGGCCGTGAGAATCGTAATATAAAGGGTCCGCTGTTGCGAGAAGACTCCCCGCAAGCCGCTCAGCAAGGCGGCTTCCTCGGCGTCCCGGACGCTGGGATAGCGGTCGAAACCGGCGTCGATTTCCATGGTGAGCTGATCCAGGCGGCGGCGCGCCTCGGCGTCCCGGTCGGCCGCGGTCTGCGCCACGAATTGCTGCACCGCCTGGTCATAGCTTTGTACCGAGAGCCACAGTCCGGAGAGCGCGCGCGTGCGCTCCGCCAGCGCGCGGGTCGCGGCCATCTCCTGAGTGCGCATCTCCGCCAGAAAACGGACCGCCAAGACGCCGGACGCAACCAGGAGCGCCAGCAGCAATACGGAA
This sequence comes from Bryobacteraceae bacterium, assembly GCA_049520795.1. Lineage (GTDB taxonomy): Bacteria > Acidobacteriota > Terriglobia > Bryobacterales > Bryobacteraceae > BOG-224. Next base: position 1,084 of record JBEKPK010000129.1, on the reverse strand, counting down.
ACGACGAGGAACAACCAGCGCAGCCTGCTGGAGGGCGGACTGGGTTCCAGCGATGCGCCCGCCCCGGCGCTCTCACTCAATGTCGCCATAAGGTCGGAATGGGGTTACAACCCCATTATCCCTCGCGCGCTCGCGCCTGCTCAAATCAATGTCCGGGCAAGCTAAAGCATGCCCCACCCAGGCGAACTCTGATAGACTCTGGGGCGATGGCAAACATGGGCTGGCGTGGAATCGTGTTTTCCGGATTGCTCTTCTCGGCTTTGGCCGGCGCGCAAACTCTGAATTGTGATTTTCAAGGTTATAAAGCGCTCGACGGATTGAAAGCCGACATGCGCTCGGGTTCTTTGGAACTGACCTGGCAGGGAGAGCGCGGCCAGACGTTGCGCGCCACCCTGGGGGTTAACGGCGGCCAGCCCGTGGTGCGGGAACTGGCCGTGGAGAGGAACGGCAAGTGGTCCGTACTCGGACGCGACCTCACTCCCGAATACCAGGTCACCACCGGCCGGCGGCGCATCTCCGCGCAGCAGGAGGCGCCGCTGCGCGCCCTGGGCATGTTCACGCCCGAGGTCATCGAACGTCAGAAGTGGTTCGCGTTCTGGGATGCCCCGCTGAACGTCCCCGGGCATCCCGGTTCCAACGCGGCCGTCGATCTGCCGCGCAAGCCGGAAGAGGTCCAGCGCGCCTGGGCTAAGTTTCAAATCACCGGCTGTCAAGTCGACACCGATGGCGCCCGCCTGGAGGCGAGCTTCCCCGGCGTCGCGCTGGGCCTCTTCTCCGGTGGCCTGCGCTACACCGTGTATCGCGGCGCCAACCTGATTCGCCAGGAGGTGATCGCCAAGACCGACGCGCCTTCGGTGGCCTACGAGTTCTCCGCCGGCCTGAAGGGCTTCGCCGTCTCCGGCAACACCCGCCTGGCGTGGCGCGATATCGCCCGCGGCTGGCAGCATACCTTCTTCGGCGGCGAGGTCAACACCGGTCCCGTGGCCCTGAAGGCCCGCAACCGGCTGGCCATCGTCGAAACCGGCAGCGGCTCGGTGGCCGTCTTCCCGGCGTCCCACAAGTTCTTCTTCGCGCGCGAGGTGGA
>JBEKPK010000128.1:0-13164 GCA_049520795.1 Bryobacteraceae bacterium | reverse complement strand
GGCTGCGGGCCGTCGGCTACGCGAACCTGATGGTCCGGATTTAGCCAAGGTATGGGCGGCGGAGGCGGTTGCGGGCCGTCGGCTATGCGGACGTGATGGTCCGGACTTAGCCAGGGTATGGGTGGCGGAGGCGGTTGCGGGCCGTCGGCGAGGAGGTACGGGCGAGCAGACGCGACTGGCTGCGATACGCCGCAAAACAGCACGGCAATGAGCAGTGCCGTGCCCAGGAGGGCACACGTAGACTTCAGCATTTCTGTTTCTCCTTTGTTCCGAGCTATGGGGCGTTAAACGATCTCTCGCGCGCGCGAAATGGAGCGCCCGATCGTTGAGAATTCGACCCTATGGGTCAAGGCTCTTCGCGGCCACGTCACCGACGGCGCGGTGGCGGACTCCATACGCAGCGAGTGGAATCGATGTTACGCGCAATGGGTCAAAAACGCGGAAGAGAAACATGGGGGGATAGGTTACTGACCAACGGGCGCTGGCATTGTAAATGAGAACGGGAGGAGCATAGCCGGGGTGGTCGCGTTGTCTGAATGTCTATAGTCTCTTGCGCCGGCGCATCGTTCGCGGACTCCGCACTGCCGCAATGAGCCAGCGCCGCTGTTTGCGCCGAGAGCGGCCGTGGCGGCGCATCGTTCGCGGACTCCGCACTGCCGCAATGAAGCGGCAACGTGGGAAAACGCGCCACGGGCAGCGCGCGCGGTCAGGATTTTGGCCCCGGCGGATGACAGGCGGAAGCGCCTGTCCCACAACTCCGGAGAACCGCTGCCAAATGCAGAAACTCCAGACGCCGGGCAGAAGCGGGCCCAGAGGGCGCCCCGGCAGGATGAAATCCCGACCCCACTTTCAGGTCGCACAGGTGTGCGTTTCCCGCGGCCCACACGGACCGCCTTGCCCGCGCTAGAATATAACCAACGCCGTGAAACGTTCGATCATAGCCATAATGGGCTTGGCTGCCTTCGGTCTGCTGTTGTGCCTGGCCGCGCCCCAGCAGGCGCCGCCCCAGCAGCCGGCAAAGCAGGCGGCGCCGCCTCAGCAAACCCAAACGCCGCCCGCCTCCCAACCGGCTCCGGCCAATCCGGGGGAGCAGGAGGCGAGGTTCTTCGCGGAATCGAAGGAAGTCTTGTTGCCGGTTACCGTTACCGACGACCGCGGATACTTCGTCTCCAACCTGACTACCGCCGATTTCCGGGTTTTGGACGAAGGCCGTCCGCAACGCATCAAGTCCTTCAACCACAATCAAAAGCAGCCCCTCGTGATCGGCTTCCTGGTGGACCTGAGCAGCGCCAGCGCAATCCACTGGAAGGATTACCAGGAGGGCATCGAACAACTGATGTGGGCGCTGCTGCCGGGAGAGAAGGACAAGTACCGCCAAGGATATCTCATCACCTACGGCAATGAAGCGGACCTGGTGGTGAACACCACGTGGGACGGCCAGAGCATGGTCGAAAAGGTGGAGAAGATGAAACCCGGCGGCGGCTCCGCGCTGTATGACGCCATTTACCTGGCGTGCACCAGCCGCGAAGTGGTGAAGGGAGAGCCCTACGATCCGCGCCGGGTCATCATCATCATTGGCGACGGGCACAACAACACCAGTTCCAAGAGCCTGGGAGAGGTGATCGAGATAGCCAAGCGCAATCTGGTCACGATATACGGCTTTAGCACGGTCGCTTACGGATTTGACAACGCCGAGCAGGACGTGCTGGAGAGATTGGCCTTCGAGACGGGCGGCATGGTGGAATATCCGCTCAGCGGCATCTACAAGGACGTGATTGGCTATCTTTCCACGCCCAAAGACGCCGGTAACTACGTGTTCGACCCAGGCACGGGAGCCTACGCTTCCGAGAAGTTGAAGAACATCATCACGTCCGTCACGCACCTTCAGGGCGAGCTGACCACGCAGTACGTACTGCGGTACGTGCCGGACATCGATCAGGAGGACCGCGCCAGGGTCTTCCGCCATGTCAAGGTTGAGCTGCCGAACCTGCCCAACGCCATCGTCAAGACCCGCGACGGATACTATCCGAACAGTCTGCCGGCCTCCGATGTTTCGGGAGGAGCGGAGCAGAAGGAACAGAAGCAGGCGGCGGCGCCGCGGGCTGCGAAGTAGCGGCTACTCCACCACGGCGTCCAGTTCGCCTTTTGCCAGCCGCGCGCGGATGCGCGAACCGGGCGGGGCGGCGGCGGCATCCTTGAGGATTCCTTCCTGGTTGGAGACAATCGCATAGCCGCGCTCCAGTATGCGCAGCGGGCTCAACTGCCCGAGCTTGGCGGCAAGCTGGTGGAAAGCGCTTCGCCGGCGCTCCAGAAGCATGCGCATGGCTTGCGCCGCGGCGGCGGCGGCCGTCTCCAGGCGCCGGCGATCGGCCGCCAGGCGCGGCCGGACGTCGAAGCGCCGCAGCCGGGCTTCCCACGCGCGCCGTTCGCGCTCGCGGCGGGCGCAGTCCGCGCGCAGGCATTCGCGCATGCGATAGGTCAGGTCGTCGATGCGTTGTTGGGCGCGGCCCACGCGCCGGTGGAGCGCGCTCGAGGCGCGCTCGATGCCCTGCTGGCGGAGGCGTCTCTCCAGCATGGCCAGACGATAGCGCAGCCCGCGCAGGCAGGCGCCGCGCGCCGCTTCGACGCGCTCCAGCAGGTCTTCACGCGTGGGGACCGCCAACTCTCCGGCGGCCGATGGCGTGGGCGCGCGCAGGTCGGCCACGAAATCCGCGATAGTCACATCGGTTTCGTGCCCCACCGCCGAAATCACCGGCACGGAGCAGGCCGCGATGGCCCGCGCCACGGCTTCCTCGTTGAAGGTCCAGAGATCTTCGAGCGAACCGCCGCCGCGGGCCACAATCACCACCTCCGGCCACTTCGTCCGGCTGAAGTACTGGATGCCTTGGCACACCTCCCGCACCGACCCCTCGCCCTGCACCAGGGCCGGAAAGAGGCGGATGTGCAGTCCCGGAAAGCGGCGCGTGAGCACGTGGATAAGGTCCGCGATGGCCGCGCCGCGCGGCGACGTCACGAGTCCGATGCGCCGCGGGAAGCGCGGCAGCGGCCTCTTTCTTTCGGGCGCGAAGAGGCCCTCGGCGGAGAGCTTCTTCTTGAGTTGTTCGAAAGCCAGTTGCAGCGCGCCCAGTCCCCGCGGCTCGAGCGTCTCCACCAGCAACTGGTACTCGCCGCGCGGCTCGTAGACATCGATGCGGCCGCGCGCCAGCACGGCCAGGCCATCGCGCGGCTGGAACTTCCAGAAGCGATTCGCGGAACGGTAAGCCACGCAGTGCAACTGCGAATCCCGCTCCTTCAAAGTGAAGTACAAATGCCCACTGGCAGCCGGCTTCAGCCCCGAGATTTCGCCCGCCACCCAGACATCCTGGAATTCGTCGTCGAGGGCCGCGCGGATGGCGGCGTTGAGTTCGCCCACCGTATAAACGCGGCGCTGCGGCGCGAGGTCGAACTCCAGGGCAAACTGCTCCACGAGACTATTGTAGGGGTAGCGGGCTTATAGCAGCCGCATCAGCGCCAGGCCCGCGGTGGTTAACAGGAGCGACGACACCAGGGGGATGCGCCACAGGCGGCTGGGGTTTTTGATCTGGCCGAAGGTCGGGGCGGAGAGAGGCGGAGCTTCCGGGTCAAGCGGCTGCGAGCCGGCATGCCCGTTCCGCTCGGTTGACGGCCCGATGGGCCGGACGGCCGGCGGATTCTCCACTTCCTGAGCGGCGGCTGCCGGTCTCTGTTCCGGCTCCGGCATCGCCGCGGACGGCGATTCGAACGCGGCGGGAGGCGGAGCCACGGGCCCGGACATCCGCCCGGAGGCTTCCTGGCAGATTCGGCCGATGGCCAGCAGAACGTCCAGCGTATTGCGGTCCGCGCCGGCCACCTGCCGCCGCAATGCATCGATTTCCGCGTAGCGCGCCTCCATCTCGGCGCGCAACGGGACGATTTTCTCTTGCATAACGGCCGCCGCCGACTCCGACGCCAGGCTGGAGGCTTGGCTGGCCGATTGGCGGATCGCCTCCCGAAGCTGGTTCTCGAGCGCGGGCAGTAGCGCGGCCACCTCGGAGGCGACGCGCGGCTCCAGAGCGGCTTGGACCGCGGCCGCGACCTGCTCTCCGAGCGCCGGCTCCAGCCTGGCCGCGTAAGCGTCCATTTCGGCGGCGACACGCTCGCGCGTCAGGTGGGCCATGGCCGCCTCGAGCTCCTGGCGGGCGCCGCGAAACGCCGCCAACTCCGCGTCCAGGCTCTGGCAAAACTCGGCGAGCTGCTGGTCGCACCTGGCCCGCACTTCGTCGATTCGCGATCCGGCCTGAGAGGCCAGCGTGCGATCCTGCTGGTCGAGAGTCTTCAACTCCAGCGCGATTTTCGCTTCCGCGGCGGCCACCCGCTGGTCGCACCTGGCGCGCACCTCCTCGATTTGCGATCCGGCCTCGGAGGCCAGCGTGCGATCCCGCTGGTCGAGAGTCTTCAACTCCAGAGCGATCTTCGCTTCCGTCTCGGTGAGCCGGCGTTCCACTTGGCCGCTCAGCTCATTCAAGCGGGCATCCAGGGCGTTGACCACGGCTTCCATCACCTTGCGGTCGAACGACCCGGAAGGGCCGGGCGGCGAAAGCGCGGCGGGGGCCTGCTCCAGCCGCATCAACCGCCGTTCGAGTTCCTGCAGCCGGTCACCCGCCGGAGGCGGCTCGGCAAGATCCGCCGAGGCGGGTTGCCGGGCCGCACTCTGGGTTAGTTTCATGCCCACGCCAAAAGCCACGCCGTCGCCAAAGGCCACGGCGAGGCTTCGCCAAACAGACGAATCGCGCGTGTTCTGCATACAAACATAATGTACAGTAAATGTTTTGATGAGGGAAGACTTTTCCACAGGCAACGGCATGATCGGGCGCGGGCAGGCCGCGTCCCATACTTACCGGTACGGCGGCCGATGGTAAGATAGCGGCGAAGTCATAAAGACGGAATTTGAAATTTCATGCGCAAGAGAATTTCTCCAGCTTCCGCCATTCGCGGCGAGATCGCGCTGCCGGGCGACAAGTCGATCTCGCATCGCTACGCGCTGCTGGCGGCCATCGCCGAGGGTGAGACGCGTATCCGCAACTACTCGACCGGCGCGGATTGCCATTCCACGCTGGGGTGCGTGCGCGCGCTGGGAATCGAAGTGGAAGGCGAGGGAAACGAATTCGCCATACGCGGCGGGGGGCTGGAAGGGCTACGCCCGCCGGCGGGGGATCTGGACGCAGGCAATTCCGGATCTACCATCCGCATGCTTTCCGGAATCCTGGCGGCGCAGGCGTTCGGCAGCCGCATCTTCGGGGACGAATCCCTCTCGCGACGGCCCATGCAGCGAATCATGAAGCCGCTGGGGGAAATGGGGGCGCGCATACGGGCGCGGGAGGACAAGTTCCCGCCGCTCGAGATCGAAGGCGCGCGGCTGCGGCCCATCGACTACGCCATGCCGGTGGCCAGCGCGCAGGTGAAGACCTGCGTACTGTTCGCGGGCCTGTTCGCGGAGGGGGTAACGTCGGTCACCGAGCCGGCCCGGTCGCGCGATCACACCGAGATCGCGCTGGGCGAGTTCGGCGCGGAGGTGCGCGTGGCGGGCCGCCGGATCGAAGTCACGGGCCGGCCCAGGCTGATTGGCCGCGATCTGTACGTGCCGTCGGATCTCTCCTCGGCGGCATTTTTTATCGCGGCTGCGTTGCTTGTGCCCGGATCGCGGCTGGTCATACGCGGCGTAGGGCTGAACCCCACACGCTCGGCGCTGCTCGACTTCCTCGCGGGCATGGGCGCCAAGATCCGTATTCCGGATATTGAGAGCCATAATGGAGAGCTGTCGGGCGATATCGTGGTGGAATACTCGGCCCTGCGCGGCGGCGCGATCGAAGGCGGTTTGACGGCCGCGCTGATCGACGAAATTCCGGTGCTGGCCGTGCTGGGCGCCGCCAGCGAGGAAGGCCTCACGGTCAAAGACGCCGCCGAGCTGCGGATCAAGGAAACCGACCGCATACGCACCACGATAGACAACCTGCGCCGCATGGGCGTGGAAGCCGAGGAACTGCCCGACGGCATGGCGATTCCCGGCCGCCAGAAATTCCGCGCGGCGGAATTCGATTCCTTCGGCGACCACCGCATCGCCATGGCTTTCGCCGTGGCAGGGCTGCGGGCCGATGGGGAATCGGCGGTGGAAGGGGCCGAAGCGGCTTCGGTATCGTTTCCGGAATTCTGGGGAACGCTGGACGGGATGACCTAAGAAGCAGTGATTTTTCTTCGATCGCTTACGTGGAGCGCCGGACATAAAGGACGTCGGATAAACTGAATTCCTACAGGCTATTACCTTGAAAGAACAGGCTTGTATCAGGGCACGGCTTGAGCCGTGCCGATCAGGCAAGCATTTTCTGGGCTTTAGCCCCTGGTTTGGCAGCCTCGACGCAAATCCCTCTCGTCCTCATGAAAAAACAGGGGCTAAAGCCCCCCGGGTGTTCCCGTTTGCGGCACGGCTGAAGCCGTGCCCTGATACAATGCGCCAACTTCGGGATTCAGGCTCAACACAGCGGATGGCATGCTCGCCGCGACGGCGCTGGAACACGATCTCACCCTCGTAACGCGAAACGCGAAGGATTTTGCCGGTCTTGGCGTCACGCTCCTCAGCCCCCGGGGACGCTTTATGAATTCTCAGACAACTGCGCTCGCGCCGGCCACGCCTTCGGCGGAGCTACGCATACCGGTGCGCATCGCCGGGGCAGGGATCGCTCGGAAATGCGTCTGTCCCCTTTAGACCCACATTGGCTGGAAAGCCCTGGGGTGGCCGATTTCGGAGATTGAAGTGCTGAAAACATCGACAAAGACAGATGTTCATTGACTTCCGGAACGTATTGATGGACACTAATGCAAATAGCCACAGGTTGTTGAAAACGGCAACCCTGGGCAATCTCAACCAAAGCGGACATTCTTGATAAGGCTGTCTGTAGCCGGGGCACGCGGCGGAGGTCCTTGGCAAAAAGGGAGCCTGATGCGAATGTCGGTTTTCAAAAACACAGGTTTGCTGGTGCTGGCGGTAGTGGGGATCGCATCCCGCTCGAACGCGGATACCATTATCACCGTCCCGGCGGGTCTCGCTCCTGGCAGCCAATACCGGCTGGCGTTTGTCACGGCCGAGCTCTATTTCGCCGAATCTTCCAACATCGCCGACTACAACAACGACGTAAACACTGATGCCAACACCATCACTGCCTTGGCGGCGCTGGGAACCACGTGGCTCGCCATTGGTTCTACGGCCACGGTAAACGCGATCGACAACATTGGTGTAGACAGCGGGGCGCCGATCTACGATTTGGAGGGGGATCTGGTCGCAAACGATGCCGGGACGGAGGCAGGGGGAATGTTCAGCGGTTCGCTCCTGTATCCTATTGAGACCACGGAGACCGGGGCGCCCTCCGCCACGGATGCATGGACCGGCACCGACCCCGCGGGAAGCGCTTCCCCATGCCCTCTCGGCGATGTTGCTTGCGGTGGTGGTACCGCCGGGGCCCGCGTCACCTACGGAGAGATAGCGTCGGATGATTCCTGGTTGGACGACGGTGCAAGTCCAGGGAATAACCTGGCGCCCTATTATGGAATCTCCGGGATCTTAATCGTGTCGGCGGCCCCGGAACCCTCGTCTTTGGGTATGGCGATCGGTGGCGCGGCGCTCATGTGCATCGCAAGGCGTCGATACCGACGGGCCACCCGAACGAATCCCTGACATCCCGAACGCCACTGACCACACACCGCTTCCAGCACCGGCGAACCGGGGACAGCGCCGAATTACACAATTTCATTTCAGGCCAGGGGTGCAGTCCAGACTGTCCTTGCCCTGCCTCGCCTCAAAGTGAGGTGCAGGATCGGGGAAAATGGGTCAGGCCGAGAGCCCGTCGGAGATAGGTTGAGTGCAAGGTACCTTACAGTAAGAAGGTAATCCGCTGTAAAGGCCGCGCCTAAGACCTGTACTCGTGCGCGGTCCTTATCGCCATCCTTAGGTTCTCTCTTGGCGTGCTCGAACTTACGGTGCAGTCGGCGCCCAGAATGACATTCGCCGGAGCGTCCTGGAGCGCCTCCAGGGCCGCTTTCTTCACCTCCTCCGGGCTGCCGGTGCTGAGAATACCCAGCCGGTTGAGCCCGCCCATCACCGGGCGCTTGAACATGTCAGCCGCCTGACGCAGCGAAAGAGGCTTGTCATCAGCCGTGAGCGGGACGTTGACCACCTGTCCCGGGTAATCCTGAAAGCGTAACTGGAAGTCGCGATAGGAACCGTCGTAGTCGCATAGGTGCATGATGTTGTAACCGACCAACTGCGCGGCTTCCTTGTAAAGAATCATGTCATAGTTCTTGATGGCTCGATTGAAGAGCGCGCGATCGGCGACCCGGTTGGTCTCGCCTCCCTGCGCGCACATATAGAATCCATCCGCCCCAAGACGCGAGGCGGCCTGCACGAAATGCAGGAGCGAGAGGGTGATGTTTTCCATTCCGCGACAAACCGATTCGGCATCCTGCCGGACATGCTCCACCAGGAGTTGCCAGGGCGCCGCCTGCTTGGCCATCTGGTAGGGCGAATAGAGAGTCTGGATAATCAGCGCCTCGGACTTGGCCTCCTCGATCAGCCTCCTCAGAAGATACAGGGATGGCTCCCACCATTTTTCCGGAAGAACGGGAATCTTGCTCCAGTCCCGAGGGGTCTTGACTTGATCGTTCGATGGCAGCGTCTGCTCATCGAACTGGATCTTGACGAAATCCATGCCGGTGCCCCGGAAATGATCGAGGTGAGCCTTGACGGCCGCATCGCCCCGCACCCCAAAGTGCATAAAGAAGCCGGCCGGTACGTAACCAGGCCTGGCCTCCATGTTAAGGACTTCCTGCATGAGATCCCGCTTCGACTTAGCGCCTTTGGGCGACTGGCCGCGCGCGGGCTGGACATCGGGCGCACCGCCCGCCGCCGGCGCCTTCTGGGCCGAGGCGGCATTGACTCCGACCAGCGACCCAAGCGAGGCGAGGGATGCGCGCTGGATAAGGTTCCTTCTCGTGGATGCAGTCATGAGACGATCTCCATGGTTCGAATGGCCAGCGGGACAAGTCGCGAGCGGCGGATGCGCCGGTCGCGGGTTACCAGCGGCGCGCGATGAACCAGGCTGGTGGCGGCGATGATCTCGCCGGCGGGATCGCTTCGAAAATCCAGGGCGCGGATTTGCCGGCAAACCGCCAGGTCCAGCGGCCAGATATGGATGTTGGAAAGCGCGCGCGCGAAATCCGCGGAATCGATGTCGAGATCAATCCGTCCCAACTGCGCCAGTTTGGCCAACTCCCAAATCACGATGGCCGAGATGCCCCACTGATCGTTGGCGAGCGTCTCGCGTTCCTTGGCGGTGAGTTGCCCGGCCAGGGCATGGATCAGAATGTGGGTGTCAAGATTTAGCATGGGGGCGCGAGGATTCCCCATTCCACGGGACACCCGTGGACAGGAGATCGCCCTTGATGTTCAGCTTCCCCTTCATACTTCCAATCAGGGCAGCGCAGCCGGACCCGATCGGAATCACCTTGGCCACGGGCTTGCCGCGTTTGGTGATCACGATGCCCTCCGCGCCGAGATCGTCCAGCAAGCTCAGGCACTGTTCCTTGAATTTCGACGCATTGATCCGCTGCATCGACCACAGGATAGCTTATGGTCATCTGAGATGTCCAGTTCACGCGGCCGGCCGGCTCTACGCGCGCGAGCGGCGCGGGTCGATTCCGAACAGGGGGAAGTACTTCTCGGGCAGGCGGGCGCGGGCCATCCGGCGATCCACGAAGATGTGGCGGGTGTGGCCGGAGGCCAGCGGCCGGCCGCCTTCCGCCAAGCGCATCTCATAGGCGAAGGTCACCATGCGCGAGTGCGCCTCTTCCACCCAGGTCCTGACCACCACTTCGTCGTCGAAACGCGCCGGGTAGCGATAGCGGCAGGAAGCTTCGGCCACCGCCAGGAAGACGCCGTCCTGGTCCTCCATGTCGCGGTAGTCGAAGCCCAGCGCCTTGCACAGTTCCACCCGTCCCACCTCCATCCAGACCAGGTAGTTGGCGTAATAGACCACGCCCATACGGTCGGTTTCGGCGTAGCGCACGCGGAGCGTTGTTTCGTGGGCGGTCGTCATGGGTAAACGCATTGTAACCCGGCGCAACGGCAGGGCTTCCGGCGTCGTCTGATAGACTGGAGGCTAACCAAAAGGCATGCGCGCGCGAGTGCTCTTTTTCGGCGTTCTGAGGGACCTGGTGGGGCGCTCGTCGGAGGAAGCCGATTTCGCCGATGGCGCCGACCTGGGAGCGGTTCTGGAAACTTACGGCGCGCGGTTTCCGCGCCTCAAGGAGATGGCCGGAAGCATCGTGGTGGCGCGAAATCGTGAATTTGCGCGGCTTTCCGACAGCTTCGAAGAGGGCGACGAGTTGGCTCTCATGCCGCCCGTGAGCGGCGGTTGCGCCGCCCGCCGGCCCGAGGTCTCCGAAAACGGCAATTACTACGCCCTCAGCGATCGGCCCATCGACACGCGCACGCTGGCGGCGCGGCTGCTCACCGGCTCCGAAGGCGCCGTAGTCACGTTCGAAGGCACGGTGCGCAACAATACCCGCGGCCGTCCCACCCGGTTCCTGAGCTATGAGTGTTATGAGCCCATGGCGCTCAAGGTGATGGCGCGCATCGGCCGGGAGATCGCCGCCGGCCGGGAAATCGGCCGCGTCGCCATGGTCCACCGCCTGGGAAGGATGCTGGTGGGCGAGACCAGCGTCGCGGTGGTGGTTACCGCACCGCACCGGCGGCCCGCGTTCGAGGCGGCGCTCGAAGCCATCGACCGCATCAAGAAGACCGTTCCCATCTGGAAGAAGGAGCATTTCGCCGATGGCGAGGTTTGGGTGGAAGGGGAGTGGGATCGCGATGTCCCATTGGCGCTCTGATTTGTGGGGCAGGCGTTTCCGCCTGCCAACAGCAAGCCTGAAAGCGGCTCTGGTGGCTTGCCTGATCGCGGGGATCGCGGGCGCCCAGCAGCCACCCGTCTTTCGCGCTAATGTCAACCTGGTGCACGTCGTGACCACCGTGAGGGACCAGGCCGGCCAGCTTGTGGGAAGCCTCAAGAAGGAGGATTTCGAGATCACCGATAACGGCGCGCGGCAGGAGGTGGCGGTTTTCGAACGCGTGACCGAGCAGCCAATCTCCGTCGCCCTGTTGATCGACACCAGCGGAACCACCGGCAAGGACCTGAAATACGAAACCGATTCCGCCAGCCGCTTCCTGCGCGCCCTGCTCGCCGAGGGCAGCCCGCGCGACGCCGTGCAGCTTTACAGCGTGAACGCCGACGTAAGAGTGCTTTGCGATTTCACGCACAGCTACGCGCAATTGATCCAGCCGTTCCGGATGCTGCATTCCGAAGGCGCGACAGCCCTCTTCCAGTCCATTGCCTGGGCCTCCCAGGCGCTCGAGAAGCGCGAGGGGCGCAAGGTCATTTTGCTGGTGACCGACGGCGACGACACCTACTCCCGCATTAGCGCTCCGCAGGCCCTCGAAGCCGCCCAAATGGCCGACGCCATCGTCTATTCGGTGGTGGTGGTGCCGATCACCAACCCGGCCGGGCGCATGATCGGCGGCGAGCATGCGCTCATGTACATGGCGGAGGGCACCGGCGGCCGGGTCTTCATGCCTACCCTGGGGCCGGAGATGGATAAGGCCTTCGCCGACATCGTCTCCGAGCTGCGCACCCAGTATCTGCTCGGTTTCTACCCGCACAATGCGCCGCTCACCAAGGACCGCTTCCACAAGCTCCAGGTCAAGGTGAACCGGCCGCAATTGCAGGTCTCCTCGCGCAACGGCTATTATGGTGATTCGGAGGGCGCATCCGGCGCGGCCGACGCCCGAACCGCGGTGGTTCCCGACAACGTTAGAACGCTTCCCGAGAAAACCAAGAAGCGGTGAGAGAGGTCGATACGACACAGCAGGCTGGGAAATCCGGGCGCGCGCCGGAACAGACGTTCGAAGAAACCAAGTACCTGAAGCGCCTGATTGAGGCGGCCACGCCGGTTCGTGTGAAGCTGGCCGATGGAGAAGAGGTGGTCGGAACCATCGAGTACTACGACCAGTCTTTCATCCGCCTGACGCGCAAGGGCGCGGCCAATTTGTTCATTTTCAAACACGACATCAAGTACCTGACGGAAGAGACCTAGGGGCTCCGCAAGCGGTTACTCGCTCCCACTCATGAACTATCTGGAAACGGCGGTCGATATAGCGCGCGAAGCCGGCGCGCTGCTGGCCCATTACTACGAGCGGCGCATCGGATACGAGCTGAAGGGCGAGTTCGACCTGGTGACGGAAGCCGACCGCGCCTCCGAGAAGCTGGTGGTGGAGCGCCTGCGAACGCATTTCCCCTCCCACGGAATCGTGGCCGAAGAAGGCGGCGGCCATGAGAGTTTGTCCGAATACCGCTGGTACGTGGACCCCCTGGACGGCACCACCAACTTCGCCCACGGCCTCCCCATGTTCAACGTTACCCTGGGCCTGGAGCGCGCCGGCGAGCCGGTGGCCGGCGTGGTTTACGATCCCGTGCGGCAGGAGATGTTCTCCGCCGAGCGCGGCGCCGGAGCGTACCTCAACGGGCGGCGCATCTACGTCTCCAAGACCGCCAGGCTCAAGGACAGCCTGAGCTCCACGGGGTTTCCCAGCATCAAGCGCCACAACGACGTCAATATCCACTTCTATTACCAGATAGCCATGGCCTCTCACGGCGTGCGGCGCACCGGTTCGGCGGCCATCGACCTGGCCTACGTCTCCTGCGGCCGTCTGGACCTGTTCTGGGAATTCGGCCTTAAGCCCTGGGACATGGCCGGCGGCGTGTTGTTGGTGACGGAAGCCGGCGGGCGCGTTTCCGATATGCACGGCGCGGCGCACAGCGTCACCGCCTCCGCAACCCTCCTGGCGGACAACGGCCTGCTGCACGAAGAGCTGCTGGCCTTCCTGGCGGAGATATTCAGCGGCCGGGTCCGGATGCCCATGGCGGGAATTCCAGTGGGATAAGGCTCCAGCCTTGCCAATCCGAGCGAAGCTCGGGTCTGCAGTTTCTACATTTTTCGTGAGATCTCCGCGCCTTGCGGCCACCATCCATTTGGAGTCGCCTACTACCTAGCCCGGAGGGCCAAACA
>JBEKPK010000127.1:0-13323 GCA_049520795.1 Bryobacteraceae bacterium | reverse complement strand
CACCTCGGGACCGGTGCTGCAAAAGAAACTCGACCTCACCGGCATCCTCAGCAACATCCGCGCGCGCCAGGTCTTCTTCATCGACGAAATTCATCGCCTGTTTCCGGATGTGGAGGAGATGCTCTATTCCGCGCTGGAGGACTTTCGCGTGGATATCCTGGTGGGCGTGGGGCCGGGAGCGCGCACGCATTCGCTCCCCATGCCCAAATACACGGCCATAGGGGCCACCACCCGGCAGGGCCTGGTGAGCGCCCCTCTGCGGGGCCGGTTCGGGTTGGTGCTGCGCCTCGATCCCTACGCGGTAGAGGAGTTGAAGGCCATAACGAACCGCTCCGCGCGCCTGCTGGAGGTGGAGATTGAAGACGCCGCCGCGGAGGAGATCGCGCGCCGCTGCCGCGGCACGCCGCGCATCGCCAACCGCCTGCTGCGCCGCGTACGCGACTACGCCCAGGTGCGCGCCGACGGCCGCATCACCAAGCCCGTCGCCCAGACCGCGCTCAACCTGCTCGACGTGGACCGTTACGGCCTGGACGAAATCGACCAGAAGATCATGCTGACGATCCTCGAAAAGTACCGCGGCGGCCCGGTGGGCGTGAACACTATCGCGGCTTCGATTTCGGAGGAATCCGACACTATAGAGGAGGTTTACGAGCCGTATTTGATCCAGCTCGGCTTCCTGAATCGCACCCCGCGCGGGCGCGTGGCCACGGAGTTGGCGTACGATTACTTTAACGTCAAGCGCAAGCCGCGAAACGACGACCAGCCGGCGCTGTTTTGAGCCTGAATCCGGAAGTTGAACGTCTTGTATCAGGGCGCGGCTTCAGCCGTGCCGAACGATTGCATCTGCTGGGCTTTAGCCCCTGCGACGGCTGCCGTGGGATTTAACTTCGCCGTACTCGACTTCGTAATTCAGGCCGAGACGTTTGGATGTGCACTTCGAGAGGAGGGCCTGCTGGATGAAAATCGCTTATCTCGGCCTCGGTTCCAACGTTGGTGACCGCGAAGCCAACCTGCGCGCGGCCATCGAACGGCTGGGGGCGCCGGATCTGCGGGTGCTCCGCGTCTCCCCGGTTTATGAAACCGAGCCGGTGGATTGCACCGAGCAGCGCTGGTTTTTGAACCTCGTGGTGGAAGCCGAAACCAGCCTCTTCCCGATGCAGCTTCTGGCGCGCGCCGCCAGGATTGAGCGCGGTCTGGGCCGAATCCGAACGGTTCCCAAAGGCCCGCGCACCATTGATATCGACATTCTCCTCTACGGCAAGGCCGTGATACGGAGCGAGGCGTTGGAGGTTCCCCATCCCAGGATGGACGAGCGCCGCTTCGTGCTGGCGCCGCTGGCCGACCTGGCGCCCGATCTCCGGCATCCCATCGCGCACCGAACCGTGAGCGAAATGCTGGCCGCCGCTCCGCCGCGGACCGTGCGCCGGTTGGACCTACGGTAGTTGCGCTTGCAGCGCCGGCCGCTCCTTGGCGGTCGGCGGCGCTCCGGCGGAAGCCGCGTCCGCAGCCTCTCTCAGAACTTTGGCCAGTTGCGCGATCTGAAGCGGCTTGGTGATGTAGGAATCCATTCCCGCCTCCAGACATCGGTCCCGATCGTCGGCCATGGCGTTAGCGGTCATGGCGGCGATCATCGTGCGCCGCCCGGCGGCTTGTTCCCAGGAACGAATCCTCCGGGTGGCCTCGAGTCCGTCCATCTCCGGCATCTGAACGTCCATCAGAACCACGTCGAAGTCGGATGCCTGGACGGCTTCCACGGCTTCCCGCCCGTTCTCGGCGACAGCCACGACATGCCCGCGCTTTTCCAGGATCTTGCACGCCAGTTTCCGGTTGACCGGATTGTCTTCCGCCACCAGTATGCGCAGGCTCCGGTTCTCCGCGCCCGGCGCTTCGACGGGAGCTTCCGGCTCCGCGGCGGCGGCCGCCACCCCAAAGGCGGCCGTGAAATGGAATGTGCTGCCGGCGCCCGGGACGCTTTCGGCCCAAATCCGGCCGCCCATCAGGCCCGCCAGGCGCGCGCTAATGGTCAGGCCCAAGCCAGTGCCGCCGAAACTCCGGCTTATGGAGGAGTCCGCCTGCTCGAACGGCTCGAAGATGGTGGCGATTCTCTCGTCAGGTATTCCCACGCCGCTGTCGGAAACCGAGAATCGCAGCCGTACGCGGCCGGCCTCGCGGCTTTCCTCCACGACCTCGATGCGAATGAAGCCCGCGCTGGTAAACTTCAGGGCGTTGCCCGCCAGGTTGAGCAGGACCTGGCGTAGGCGCACCGGATCTCCCTCCAACGCGTCGAGCGCATCGCCGGCGACGAGGCACTCGAATGCAAGCCCCTTCCCGCGGGCGGCCACCGCCAGTACCGCCACCGCCCGCTCCACCGTATCGCGCAGCGCGAAGCGTCTGGAATCGAGACGAAGCTTGCCGGCTTCGATCTTGGCCAGATCGAGGATATCGTTGATGATCGTGAGCAAGCTATCCGCGGACTGCTGCACCATGTCGAGATAACCGCGCTGCTCTTCGTCCAAGGGGCCGTCCAACAACAACGCCGTCATGCCGCAAATACCATTGAGGGGAGTGCGAACCTCATGGCTCATGTGGGCCAGAAACTCGCTCTTGGCGCGGCTGGCCGATTCGGCCGCCGACTTGAGCGCCACCTCCCTGTGCAACTGGTCGCGAATGGTGGCGGTTTGCTGGCGTACCCGACGCCTCAGTAAGGCCACCCAGAAAAGGACGAAAGCGGCGCATCCGGTCATCGCCGCCAGCGCGGCCCACGTGCGCCTCGCGCTCCACCACGGAGCTCGGCGGAGGATCACCACGTCCGCCGGGGTGCGCATCCGGATTTGCAGGGCCTTGGGGAGAGTGGTGGACTCCACCGCCTGGGAATTCACCACGCACACGCCGGTTACTTCCACTAGCGTGTCCTTTTCGAGCCCGAAAATCGTGTTGGAGCCCTGGCCCTGCTCCAGGTCTGCGCTAAAGACCTGGCCGCTGTCGATCAGGATTAGGCTCTGGCTGCCCGCATTCAGCCCTCGTTCCAACAGGTAACCGCCGATTGTCACCAACTGGCCGTTATAGGATCCGCCCAAGGCCTCGAGAGCCGAGAGGCGGACCGGGTGCAGCCGCGCGGTTCCGGTTTTCCGCACCTGGGCGTCCTCGAGTACCAGTTGCAGCCCGTCGATGCCTAGGTAGCCGGAGGCCTCCACGAAATCCCCGGGCCGCGCGCCCGAGTTCTTGTGCCAGGGAATGGCGATGCCGCCGGTGGGGTCCTCCACGTACAGGCGATCGGCGCTTGCCAGCGAGACCACCCCTCGCACGCGCGCGCGCGCCGCGGAAAGCCCGCTCGGGGAGTACTTCCTCAGGGAGCCGATCTGGGCAAACGGGGTTTCGTCCCTGCCCTCCGGCGGCCGGCGAATGACTTTCACATCGTCCCATGACGGCACGAACAACTGCAGCCCGACCAGTTGCCCCTTGTCGTTGACGATCGAGCCGTAAACGCCGCGAACCCGCACCATCGAGTCCACCGATAGCCCGCTGGGGTGCGCCGTCGCGCCATGGGGCAGTTTGGCGATGAAACGCGTGTCGCCGGCGATCAGCCCCAGGGATGGCGGTGCGGCCCCTTCGAACGCCCGCAGTTCGGCATCCACTTCCACCAGTTCGGCCTCGTGCTCGGCGAGCAGGAGGCGTCCGGCGGGAATACGGGGGACGCGGAGGGGCGCCGCCTTGCCCAGGATCGTGATTCTGGGCTTGTCGATCATGGGCGCGAATAACCCGCGCGCGACGGTTCCTTCGACCAGCACGCTTTGGCCGGGCGCCAGCCCCGGAGGGAGGCTTTGGTTCCAGATCCTCACAAAACTGCCGCCGGTCGAATCCTGCACGAAGAGCATGTAGTCGGGATTGTCGTAAAACGTTACGACTCCGTGGATGGAAAGCGGAAGGGCGGACGCCCCGTCGGGACCGAGCAGGTTCTGGAACTCGCGTATCGAGTGGGCTACCCGGCCCCCCGGATAAGGCGCGGCGGCGAACTTGTCATCGATCACGACGATACCGGCCGCTGTCGGCGCGGTCACCCAGACGCGCTTGTCCCCGCCGCCCCCGTCCGCGCGTCCGGGGCCGACCACGCCGTCCACGTTCACCGTTCGACCCACGATCGCGTTCGGATCCACATCGGAGGGCGCGCTGACCCAAAAACGGTAGCCATTGAAGTCCAGTTGCAGCGCCACCCGAGAGCCCGCGTCGCTGTCCGCGCGGAGGACCTTGCCGGTTACTTGCACCCACCGGTGGCGATGTTCCCCGTCGCTGAGGATGAGTTCCCTGGCGGTGAGCGGTTGGGGCGTCGGTAGGGGCGCCCGGCCAAGGCGCTGGATGGCGGGACGGAACACCATGGGCGCCAACCACCCGCTGCAACCTGTGATGCCGGCGATGTCCACTAGATCGCCGAAAGCCAGCCCGCTCTTTATGAATCGCGAATCGATCTCGATGGCGCCCGTTCCGTCGCTTACGAACAACATCGGGTCGCCGGCCGTCTTCGAGAGCACCACCACGGCGCGCAGGTGAACCGCATGGCCCTCCCGTAGTTGGGCGGGGGGCATGGCGACGATCCGGTCGATCCGGCTAAGGGATCCGAGGCCGCCACATGCGGAAAGGCAGAGAGCCAGAACGGCGGCCGCGGCGCAGCGCCTGTGGGAGATGCTCACTCTTCTCTTATCGGCAGGTTGGCCTGGATTCATCTGGTAGACTCGCTCCCGCCAGTGGAAGACCGCCACGTGACTCCGACACCGGTCCGCCGTGCGGAGACACGGATGCCACATGGCTGCGGGGCGGTGACCCAGAAGCTCGATTCAGCATCTCCCGGCGGAGGGTTACGGAACAATACGGCAAAACCCTCAGATGGAGGGTATGGAGACTGTATGATTCCGGCTGGCGCAGGCCGGACGGGAGAACCGCATGGAAGTAGCCTCGGGATCGGGGATCCGCGGCCGGCGTATATGCGAATCATCCATTCGGCAGTACGGCCGGAGAGGATTGGTACGCCTTGCGCGCTGAGAGTCTCGATCGCGCCGTGGGCCACTCTCCAGCGCCCCCCTCGCTTTCTCGGCTCCGAATCTCATACCAGATCATCCCCCAGTCCATCCGGGTTCTGTGGTATTGGCGGGCTGGCGCTCCCGCCGCATACTGATACCAAGGGTCGCAGCCAGTGCCCCGTCTCCAGAATGTTCTTTTGCGCCCATGCGACTTCTAATTGCCGATGACGACGCGACTTATCGAATGCTCCTGGGTCACGAGCTCGCCAGATGGGGCTATGAGGTCGTTACGGCGTGCGACGGCGCCGCCGCCTTGGCCGCGCTGGAAGACAAAGCAGGGCCGTCCTTGGCCATCCTCGACTGGAAGATGCCGAAGAAGGACGGCATCGACGTATGCCGCCGCATGCGCGCCAACTCTGACGGCCGCTACATCTATCTCCTCCTTCTTACGACGCTCGACAGGCCCGAGGACCTGATCGCCGGCATGGACGCCGGCGCCGACGACTATCTGACCAAGCCCGTAAACATGGCGGAACTCCGCCTGCGCGTCCAGGCCGGCTGCCGCATTCTGGAATTCGAAGGGCGTTCGCGCCAGCTCTTTGACAACGCCCCCATCGCCTACCACGAAGCCAACACAAGCGGCGTTATCGTTCGGGTCAATCAAGCCGAATCCAGGCTTCTGGGGCGTACCGCCCCTGAGATCCTGGGACGCCGCGTCTGGGACTTCGTAGTTCCCGCCCAGGCCGAAAAGAGCATGACCGCTTTTCAAGCGGCGGTGGAAGCGTCGAATCGCCAGATCGAAGACTCGGAATGGGAGCTGTGCGGGCGGAACGGCGATACCCTGCTGGTCCGGTTGCAGCAGAATCACATCCGCGACAGCCGCGGCGCCGTCACCGGACTGCGCTGCACCATGCTGGACGTTACCGAGTTGCGGCGCCAGCAGGAACTGCTGAAGCGCCAGGCGACGGACCTGGCGCGCTCCAACGCCGAGTTGGACCAGTTCGCCTATGTGGCCTCGCACGACCTTCAGGAGCCGCTACGGATGGTCGCCAGCTTCACCCAACTGCTGGCCAAGCGTTACTCCGGAAAGCTGGACGCCAAGGCCGACGAGTACATCGGCTACGCGGTGGACGGCGCCAAGCGGATGCAGCAGCTCATTCTCGACTTGCTGGCGCTCTCCCGGGTGGGAACCGGCGGCGGAGACCTCCGCGACGCGCCGCTCGAAGACGTCCTGTCCGACGTTCTGCTGAACCTCGGCCCCGCCATGCTGGATAGTGGAGCGACGGTCACCCACGATCCACTGCCAACGGTGTTCGCGGATCGCGGCCAAATGGCGCAACTCCTCCAGAACCTGATCGGCAACGCCATCAAGTTCCGGGGCGCCCAGCCGCCGAAGGTCGACATCTCCGCCGCGGAGGTCGGAGACGAATGGAGGATCTCGGTGAGCGATAACGGAATCGGGATCGCATCCGAACATGTGGAGCGCGTGTTTCAGATCTTCCAGCGGCTGCACACGCGCGATCAATATCCGGGGACTGGCCTGGGTCTGGCCATCTGCCGGAAGATCGCGGAGCGTCACGGCGGGAGGATCTGGCTGGACTCCAATTCCGCCGCCGGAGCGACGTTCCATTTCACGCTTCCCAAGAGCGTGCCGGGCGCCAATGAGACTACGAGGTAACCAATGACGAACGCCATCGACTGCAACGATTCCGGCCGGCAGCCTCCGGTTCCGTGGACCCTATCGGGCGTGCTCGCGGATCTGGAGCGGGATGGCGAATTTGAGTTCGTCAGGGATGTGATCGACACCTTTCTACGGGATACGGCCACGCTGGTGGAGAGCATGAGAAAGGCGGCGGCGCGCGCGGACCTTGTCACCCTGGCGGCCTGCGGCCACACGCTCAGGGGCAGCGCGCCGCTGATGAGCGCGGATCGACTCGCCGAGTTGGGCCGTGAGATCGAGCAGCGCGCCGGCCGGGGGGAAGAGCGGGATTGTCTGGCCATGATCGATCGACTGGAATTGGTCTTCCAAGAGGCCCGCGAAGCCTTGAACTCACTCCAAACCGCCCTGCCTCGGGATACGGCCTGTGGAGGCGCCGCGGGCCCTCGAGCCCGCGAGGGGTTCGCTTCTTGAACCGGACTGCCATGAGAGGATCGGTTCCCTGGCGCTGAGCGGCTGGGGCAGTGGGCTGCAAGCCATCCTGTTACACTCGTATTCTGCCAGTGGAAGACCTCTGCGCCGCTCTGAAACGCTACTGGGGCTACGATTCGTTCCGCCCCTTGCAGGAGCGCATCGTCGGGAGCCTTCTGGGCGGCGCCGACGTGTGCGTGATCATGCCCACCGGCGGCGGCAAGTCCCTGTGCTACCAGTTGCCCGCCGTGGCGTCGGGCCGCACCGTAATCGTGGTTTCGCCGCTCATCGCTCTCATGCAGGACCAGGTGGCGCAATTGGGCGATATGGGCATCCCGGCCGCCGTGTTGAACAGCTCGCGGCCTCCCGAGGAGCAGCGCGCGGTGATGCGCGCCGCCGAGCAGGGGGCCTTCCGGCTTCTCTATCTGTCCCCGGAGCGGCTGGCGCGGGCCGACACGCTCGGCTGGCTGCAGCGCGTTCCGCTGGCCTTCTTCGCCATCGACGAAGCCCACTGCATCTCCGAATGGGGCCATGAGTTCCGCCCCGAGTACCGCCAGCTCAGCGCCCTCCGGCAGAACTTCCCCGATAAGCCCATCGCCGCCTTCACCGCCAGCGCCACCAGGCGCGTGCGCCACGATATCCTCGACCAGCTCCAGCTCCGCAATCCGCACAAATACATCGCCAGCTTCCATCGCGCCAACTTGCGCTACGTGGTGCGGCAGTGCGAGGCCGCCGAGCACCAGCCTTTGCTGCTGGCCGGATTGCGCGCCTATGCCGGCGAGAGCGCCATTGTGTATGCGCCCACCATCGCCACCGTGGAGCAGACCGTGGATTTCCTGGCCGAGCATGGGGTGGAGGCCGTCCCTTACCACGGGCAGATGGAAAACAGCCTGCGCCGGCGCAACCAGGAGCGCTGGATGAACGACGAGGCGCGCGTTCTGGTGGGCACCATCGCCTTCGGGCTGGGGATCAACAAGCCCGCTGTGCGCGCCGTGATCCACACATCCCTGCCCAAATCCATCGAGCAGTACTACCAGGAGGCGGGCCGCGCCGGCCGCGACGGCCTGCCCGCCGATTGCGTGCTGTTGTGGCAGCCGAAAGACGTGGGACTGCTGGCCTTTTTCATCGAAAAGCTGAACGACCCGGCCGAGAAGGAACGCGCATGGCAGCGTTACCACTCGGTGCGCCGCTTCGCCGAAAGCAGCCGCTGCCGGCACTTGCAAATCTGCACGCATTTCGGACAGATTCCGAAATGGCAGCGTTGCCAGATGTGCGACGTCTGCGGCAACCAGCCCGAATGGTTGACGGCGCCGCTCAAGGAAGAGCGGGCCAAGAAAAAGAAGAAGCGCCCGCCCATATCCATCGCGCAGCCGCCGCGCGTGGAAACCGCGCCGCCGGCGAAGCTCGCGTCCCCGCCCCCGCCCGCCCGCGAGTTGATGGACCTGTTCAAGGAATGGCGGCGCGCCACCGCCAACCGCGCCAACGTCGCCGCTTTCGTGGTCTTGAGCGACGCCGCCCTCGAAGACCTGTGCCGCAAGCGGCCTTCCAACCTGCGCGAACTGTTGGCCGTCTCGGGCATCGGCGAGCGCAAGGCGGAACTCTACGGGGCCCAGATTTTCGCCGTCTTCGACGCCTTCCGCAAGGGCGCCCGCGCCGCCGCCCGCCAGACGGCCCAGACCTCGCCCGCCGAGGAGACCCTGCAGTTGCTGGCCGAGGGGAAGAGCTTCGAGGAGATCGCCCGCATCCGCGGCCGCCGCCTTGCCACGGTGGTCGAAATGGTGGCCGATCTGGTGGCCAAGGGACGCCTGGAGTACCAAATCGAGTGGGTGGGCGAGGAGAACCACCGCGCCATCGAGGAGGCCGTGCGGCGCCTGGGCTCGGAAAGACTCAAGCCGTTGATGGATGCCCTGCCGGCCCACATTACCTACGAGCAGATCCGGCTGGTAATCGGCATGTTGCACAGAAATAGCTAGATGCTACTTGCTTTTTATAAAAATACTGGTTATACTTGCTTATATGAAACAGGAATCCCCAACCAACCAAGTCCGGGACTACGTGCTCCGGAAGTACATTGAGCCAAGTCGCCGACGCCGCGATGTCACGGTTCGGGTTGTCGCCGGCGACGTACACGGCGCCCTGGGGCTGAACAACCGCTTCCCCACGGTCTGCAACGCATTGAGCGCGCGGAAGTTCCTGGAACAGAACCACTTGGTGCTGGAGAAACGGGAAGGACCGCCGAAAGGGCTGGGGGCCAGGGTTACGTTCACTTTCCGATTGCTCGACGAGCCCACTGAAGCATCGGGCCAGCCAGCCCAGCCGTCGCTGATGAGTCTTCGCGGAATTGGGAAGGAAGTCTTTGAGAGCCTGGGCGGCGGCGAGGCGTTCATTCGCCGCGAACGCGAGCATTTCTACGACGCCGACGAGGACGTGTGAGCCGGGTATACTGGGACACGATGTTGTTCGTGTACCTGATCGAAGAACACCCCGAACACGTCGCGCGGGTCGCGCAAATCCTCACGGCCATGGAAAAGCGCCGCGACAGCCTGTGCACGAGCGTGTTTACGCTTGGTGAAATTCTCACCCTCCCTTGCAAGCGTGGGGCCACGGAGGCAATGGCGCGAATCCGCGAGATCCTCTGCCCCCCGCGCGTCGAGTTGCTGCCATTCACGGCCAGGACAGCCGAACTCTACGCGAAGATTCGCGCCGAAAACCGCGTCTCGCCGGCGGACGCCATTCACTTGGCGTGTGCGGCGGAGGCGGGCGTGGATCTTTTCCTGACGAATGACCGCCGTCTCACAGGGCTGATTGTCCCCGGGATTGACTTCATCGCCGGCATGGGTGTGGACCTCTTTTCCAGCGCCGGTCCCAGCCGGCCAGGCTAGTTCCGCGACCGCGTGGTTTCTTCGTGAACGCTTCGGGCCGGGCATGCCCTATAAGCGCTAAGATAACGTGACCTAATCAATGCCGTCCACCATATGTTGTGGTTGACGTTGATTGAGTTGCCAACTGGTTGTGCCAGTAGCCTCTTAACTTAGCGCTTATGGGGCATGCCCCGGCCCTGGAGTTTTTACATTTTGAGTGAGAACTCCGCGCCTTTCGGCCACCATCCATTTGGAGTCGTCCGCTACCCAGCCCGGAGGGCGAAACATCCTAGCCCACGGCGCAAGCCGTCGGGAACAGGTCGGGCAGGCGCCTAGCCCCGGAACGGGGCGTAAGTCTATGCCACGCAGTTTCACTTCCCTGCTCGTTCCTGTCGTCTTTTCCACCAAGGATCGCGTCTCGGACCTGTCACCAGCTCTGGCTGCCCCCCGGCCCCTACGCCGCGCCCCATTCAAGACTGCCCTCCGAAACACGCGGCCCGCCGCTCTTTTCCCGCCGCCGTGGCGGCGGCGGCCAGCAGAAATACGGTAGCCGCCACTATAGCCATGGACGTGGCATAGCCCGTGCGCCCCGCGATGGAGGCTTCCACGTAGCTTACCATGCCGGATATGGCCACCCCGCACTGATAGCCGAACCCCGGCAGGAAGCCGCGCACCGAATCCGGCGACAGCTCCGATAGGTGCGCCGGTACCACGCCCCAGGCGCCCTGTACCAGAAACTGCATCAGGAAGGCGCCGGCCCACAGCAGCGCGATGGAGGGAGCGAAGGCCCATAGGGGGACCACCATCACTGCCGCAAGCAGGGCTACGATCATGGCCCGGCGCCTTCCCCACCAGTCCGAGAAAAGCCCCAACAAAGTGCCGCCCAGAATCGCCCCCACCATGGAAAAAGCGGAGAGCACGGCCCGCTGCTCGGGCCGGAAATGCCACTGGCGTTCGAGGAACGTGGGATACATGTCCTGGGTACCGTGCGAGGCCAGGTTCATGCCGGTCATCAGGACCACGATGTAGAGGAACAGCTTCCAATGGCCCAGGATGGACCGGCCCAGCTCGCCCCAGGTCTTGTGGCGCGTCTTTTCCCACACCTCGGATTCCTTCACGCGGAAGCGGACGAACACCGCCAGCAGCGCCGGCAGACCTCCTATGAAAAACAGCGGACGCCACCCCAGGCGGCCGAACAGAAAGAAGTAGCAGACGGCAGCCAGCAGGTAGCCGGCGGCGTAGCCCTGCTGCAGGAGACCGGAGAGCAGTCCTCTGAGGCGCGGCGGGACCTTTTCCATGGCCAGCGAAGCGCCTACGCCCCATTCGCCCCCCATGCCGATGCCGAACAGCGCCCGCAGCGCCAGGAAGACCTTGAAGTTCGGCGCGAGCCCGGACAGTACTTCGACGATGGAGTAGAAAACCAGGTCGAGCATGAGCGGCAGCCGCCGGCCCCAGCGGTCCGCCATCAGGCCGAAAATAAAGGCCCCCACCGGCCGGAACAGCAGGGTCACGAAGTACACCAGGGCCATTTCCTTGTCGGACTTGTGGAACTCGCGCCCGATGGCCGTCAGGCACATCACCACCAGGAAGAAATCGAAGGCGTCCAGAGTCCAGCCCAGGAAACCCGCCAGGACCGCGGCCCTATGGTCGCCCGCGCCCGCCCGGCCGCGGGCCTCGCTTTGCGAATTGGTCACGTGCAGGCCATCTTAACGTATCGGCGGTGGAAAAGAACGCCGAGACAAAAGCCGGCGGCGGATCGAACGGGCTGCCCCCACATTTTGGCCTCCGATTTCCGGAGCCGGTGGTATCATTGATTCCCAAAGAAAGCGAGGCTCCGTCATGAATCTGCCGATTCTGGACGTCGCCATCGGGATCTGCTTCGTTTACCTGTTGCTGGGGCTGATCTGCTCGACGGTGAACGAAATGGTCTCCGGGTGGCTAGGAACGCGGTCGAAGTTCCTCGAGAAGGGTATCGGGAGGCTGCTCG
Organism: Bryobacteraceae bacterium; assembly: GCA_049520795.1. Classification (GTDB taxonomy): domain Bacteria; phylum Acidobacteriota; class Terriglobia; order Bryobacterales; family Bryobacteraceae; genus BOG-224. The sequence goes on along the minus strand of JBEKPK010000127.1, from coordinate 1,335 downwards.
GAAACGACGCCCTCACGCGCGCTCTCTACAATCATCCCCTGATCCGCACGCTGGCCGCCAACGACGGGTCGGCGCGCCCGTCCTACATTCCGGCGGAGCGGTTCGTCTCCGCCCTGACGGACGTGCTCACGGGGCCCGGCAAGTCGCCGAGCGACATGGCGGCGTTGAAGATAGGCCTGGCGGCTGCCGGCAACGAAAAACTCAACGAGGCTTTGACGGCGCTGCTCGACCGCCCCGGCATGGATGCCGCGGCGGCGCGCGTTCACCTCGAAAAATGGTTCGATGACGGCATGGAGCGCGTTTCCGGCTGGTATAAGCGGGACGCCCAGCGCAATGCCCTGATTCTGGCGTGCCTCATTACGGTAGCGCTCAACGCCGACACGCTGCGCATGGCGAGGACCCTGTGGATCAGTCCCACCGTGAGCGCCGTGGTGGTGGAACAGGCCAAGGCGCGCGCCGAAAGCGCGCGGCCCGGCCCGCAGAATCCGACAGCGAGCGCTCCCGCCGCACCCATGCAGGCGCTCACGGATCAGGAACAGGCGCTTCTGGGCGAGGTGACCGGCTGGAGCGGCGACCAACTGCCGCCCGGCTCCAGCTTCTTCGGCTGGCTGTGGTCCATCCTGCGATGCCACCTTTTCGGTTGGATTCTCACGGCCATCGCGGTTTCGTTGGGCGCGCCGTTCTGGTTCGATACCCTGAACCGCTTCATCAACATTCGGAGCGCCGGGCGGACGCCCGACAAAGGAACCCAGCCGCCCACCCCGGCGCCGGCCGCCGGCGGCGGCGGGAACTGACACGCGCGCCCGGCCCTGGCTTCGGACAGCTAGTTCTTCATTCGAAGCCTACCCGGGGCCGCCGCCGCAGTTTCCGTCTACCGCAAGCCAGGTCTTCGACGCGCGCTCCAGCCGCCAGGAGAAGCGCCTTCAGGCCGGGGCGCGCGTCTCTCTGCAGCCGCCTCCACTCGCCGATTGAAACCAGGACGGCGGCTTCCATGCCCCGTCGCGTCACGATCTGGGGACCCCGCTTGATCGCCGCGTCCAGAAACTCCCTGAAACGGGTTCTTACTTCTTGTGATCGCCAGTAAGCCACGGCATCCCCCTTACCCTATTCTGTAACGGGCTATACAACCGGTCAAATCGCTCTAATGGAATCTCTTGACCCGAAACACCGTTTTCAACGAGAATCACGGTGGAGGGAGAACCACATGATCGAATTGCCCGCGCTGCCCTACTCCCAGGATGCCCTGAGCCCGCACATCTCCGCGGAAACCATTGAGTATCATTACGGCAAACATCACCGCGCATACGTGAACAATCTGAACGGCTTGATTCCCGG
>JBEKPK010000126.1:0-13364 GCA_049520795.1 Bryobacteraceae bacterium | reverse complement strand
ATGATCCTTGGCCGAATACGGCTGGATCAACAGCAGCTTCATGCCCTGAAACTCGGGCGTTTTCTGCGTCGCGACCACGTTGCCGATCACCTTCGCCAGAAACATGCGCTTACTTCGGCAGAATCACTACCAGGTCGTCGTGCGGCCGTGGAATCACGTGCACGCTGACCACTTCGCCCACCGTCCGGGCCGACGCCGCGCCCGCGTCCACCGCCGCTTTCACGGAGGCCACATCGCCCGTCACGAAACTGGTGCACAGGCCGCTGCCCACTTTTCTCCAGCCCTTGAACTGCACCTTCGCCGCCTTCAGCATGGCGTCGGTGGCATACACCAGGGGGGCCAGGCCCTTGGTTTCGATCATTCCGATTGCCGTCATTTCCATTTCGAATCTCCTTACGCTTGTGGGGCAGGCCTTTGGGCCTCCCGCCGGGCTTTGGCCCGGCGTCCCTTCCGCGAGCCGCCACGCCGGGCCGAAGCCCGGCGGCAGCCCCGAAGGGCTGACCCCACCCTACCGCAGCATCCCCTCGATCACGCCTTCATGCGGCCGCGGAATAATGTGCGACGACACCAACTCGCCCACCCGGCGCGCCGCCGCCGCCCCCGCGTCCACCGAGGCCCGCACGCTGCCCACATCGCCGCGCACCACCGCCGTCACGTACCCGCCGCCGATCTCGATGGCCTTAGCCAGCCGTACCCCGGCGGCCTTGCACATGGCGTCGCTGGCTTCCACCAGCCCCACCAATCCGCGCGTTTCTATCAGGCCCAGCGCGCTGGTGCGGTCCACTTCGCCCTCTTTCGCCGGCCCCGGCTGGATGAACGGCGTCAGCTCATCGTGCGGGCGCGGAATCACAATCACGCTGGTGAGCTCGCCCACCCGGCGCGCCGCCGCCGCGCCCGCATCCGTGGCGGCTTTCACCGCCGCTACGTCTCCTTCCACAAAGGCCGTCACCAGGCCGCTGCCCACCTTCTCCCAGCCGGCGAAGGTGACATTGGCCGCTTTCAACATGGCGTCGGAGGCCTCAAACAGAGCGACCATGCCTTTGGTTTCGATCATTCCTAACGCTTGCTTCATTCCTGGCTTTCTCCTATTTGACAAGGTCGATCTCCCTGGCCTGATGCAGGCCGCACGCGTTCGCCTCGTCGGTGTCCATGTGGACGTTCAGCCGCGCGTTCCGGTCTATCCTCACCCTCACGCGGTTGAATGTAACCCCCGCGTCGCCGCCTACCCGCAGCTTCATATCGTCGCCCTGCTTCACCCCGTACCACGCCGCGTCAGCCGGGCTCATGTGCACGTGGATCGCGGCGCGGATCACGCCTTGCTTCAATTCCACCATTCCCTGCGGGCCCATGAGAAACGCCCCCGGCGTGCCGTCGAGCTCGCCCGAAAGCCGGATCGGCAAATTCTCGAATCCCAGGCTGATGGCGTCGGTAAAGGCCAGCTCCACCTGCGAGCGGCTGCGCATGGGTCCCAGAATCCGCAGGTTCGAAATCAGCCGGCTGCGCGGCCCAATCAGCGTCACCGTCTCTTTGGCCGCATAGTGGCCGGTCTGGTAGAGCGGCCGCAGCTCCGTCAGCTCGTAACCCTTGCCGAAAAGGCTGTCCAAATCCTCCCGGCAGACGTGCATGTGGCGCGCCGAGGCGTGCACCGCCAGGGATGGCGCCGCGCCGCGCGCCGATCCCAGCCGGCGCGACACAATCTCGCGTACCAGCGTTTCCACGTCGGCCCGGCTGATGGTTGCGGAAGATCCCATGGCTAATTCCCGGTCTCTTGACATTGAATCACCGCGGCGGCCGCCCGCGCTACGATTCTTTCCTCGTCCGCCGGAACCACAAATACGGCTACCGCCGAGCCCTCGGCCGAAATGCGGGCCTCGCCGCGCGCGGTGGCGTTGCGTTCCTTGTCAAGCCGGATTCCGAAAGCCTCCAGCCCCCGGCACGCCGCGGTCCGAATGGCCACTCCATTTTCGCCGATTCCGCCGGAGAAAGTCAGCACGTCCAGCCCGCCCAACTCCACCAGGAACGCGCCCAGGTAGTGGCGCACGGCGCGCACGAAAACGTCTAACGCAAGGCGCGCGCGTTGGTCGCCGGCCGCCGCCGCGGCTTCGAGATCCCGCACGTCGCCCGATCCGCCGCTGATGCCCGCCAACCCCGATTGGGTGGCCAGTATGCGCGCGATCTCGTCCACGCCCATCGAGCCGCGCTTCATGGCGAACAGCGCCGCGAAGGCGTCCACGTCGCCGCAGCGGTTGTTGTGCGGAATGCCGGATTGGGCGGAAATGCCGAAGCTGGTATCGACTGCCACCCCGTTGCGGATGGCCGCCAGGCTCGAGCTGCCGCCCAGGTGACAGGAAACGTGCCGCAAATCGGTCCGGCCCAGAAGTTCCTGGGCGCGCTCCGCGGCCGCCCGGTGGCTGGCCCCGTGGAACCCGTAGCGGCGGCTCCCATACGCTTCCTTCCACTCGTAGGGAACGGCATACGTGACCGCGCTTTCCTCGAGCGATTCGTAAAACGCCGTTTCGAACAGCGCCACCAGCGGCAATTGCGGAACCTGCCTGGCAAATGCCCGCATGGCCGCGATATAGGGCGGATTGTGCGCCGGCGCCAGGAACGTATACTCCTCCATGGCGGCCAGCACAGCTTCATTCACCCGTTGCGCTCCCGTCACGGGGCCCGCATGCACGGCCTTGAACCCCACCCCGGCCAGCGCTTGCAGGCTGTCGAGCGGCTTCCCCGGACCGATAATCTCTCCCAGACAGCGCCCGATGGCCGATTCGTAGTCGGCGCACAACCCACCCGCCTGCCCGATGCGCTCGATCTGCCCGCGCGCCATCACCACCCCGACAGCCATGTCGTAGAGCCGATATTTGAACGAGGTGCTGCCGATATTGACGACCAGGATCTTCATCGATTCGATCGCATGGGCCACAAGACATGGCGCCGCGATGTGGGGCCAAGACTTCCGGCCTGCCGCCGGGCTTCTGCCCGGCGTGAGCCCAGGAAGAACGCCGGCTAGAAAGCCGGCGGCAGGCCAGAAGGCCTGACCCCACATTGCCCCATTGACCTCACCGGTTATTTTATTTACAATTTGTCTCCAGAGTCAATCAACATCGTTCAACTCTGGGCAAAATGCCCACGGGAGGTCCAGCAAATGCCGGAAGCAGCCGCGAACCCCGTTCTGGGGATTTTAATCTTCATGGCCGGCGGCCTGGCGGGGGCCATTTTCTACCTGCCGTTCAAGAAGGTCCGTAATTGGGCCTGGGAAAGCTACTGGTTTGTCTACGCTCTGGTGGGCTTGGTGGTCATACCGTGGCTGCTGGCGTTGACCACTTCTCCCAACGTGCTGGCCGTCCTGCGCGCCGCTCCGGGCGGCGAAGTCGCCTATTGCTTCGTGTGCGGCGCCATCTGGGGTTTCGGCGGCCTCACCTGGGGCCTGATGATCCGCTACCTGGGCGTGGGTTTGGGCTTGGCCATGGGCGCGGGCCTGACCTCCGCCGCGGGCACCCTCATCCCGCCGCTGCTCAAGGGCCAGGATGCCATTTCGAAGATGTTCACCACTCCCTCCGGCCTCATTTCCGTGGCCGCCGCCCTGGTTTCCGTGGTGGGCATCGTGTTCGTCGGCATGGCGGGCATGTCGAAAGAGCGCGAGCTGCCCGAAGAGGAGAAGAAGAAGGCCGTCGCCGAGTTCAATTTCAAGAAGGGCATCATGGTGGCGCTTTTCGCCGGGCTCATGAGCTCCGGCATGAGCTTCGGCCTGCAAGGCGGTCCTGTGATTCAGAGGCTGGCGGGGGTCATCCAGCCTCCCACCTCGGTGACCTGGGCCGGTATGCCGGTGCTGGTAGTGGTGCTCTTGGGCGGGTTCGCCGTCAACGGCGCGTGGTGCATTCTGCTGAACATCCGCAACAAGACCGCCGGCGATTACGTGGCCAAAGGCGCCCCGCTCGGGCGGAACTTCTTCTATGCCGGTCTGGCCGGGGCCATCTGGTGCTCCCAGTTCATCTGCTTCAAAACCGGCGAGCCGCAAATGGGCCGGACTTCCTACATAGGATGGGCCGTTCTCATGGCCAGCCAGATCCTTTTCAGCCAGTTGCTGGGCTTAAAGCTGGGCGAGTGGAAAGGCTCCGGCAAGCGTACCATTCGCCTGCTCATCGTCGGCCTGGCGCTCCTGATCGTTTCGGCCGTGGTAGCCGGCTATGGCGGCTACGTGGGTGCGCAGGCGTGAGCGGACATGTGGGAGACGCTCTTTTTTGCGCCTTTCGGGCGCTCGGGAACCTGCTACACTTGAAGATGTCTTTGATCGTCCCGCTACAGCTTGGCCGAAATCCACTCTGCCTTGGCTCTCGCCTGAACAGTCAAACACAAGGAAACCCAAATGCGAAACATTTTTGTAGGCAATCTGGATTTTTCAGCGACCGAATCTTCCATCCGCTCGCTCTTTGAGCAGCACGGCGCTGTGGATCGTGTCAATCTGGTAACCGACCGCGATACCGGCCGTTCCCGCGGGTTCGCGTTCGTCGAAATGGCGGACTCCGCCGAGGCGGACAAGGCTATCGCCGCCCTTAATGGGGTCGAAGTGAATGGGCGTGCGCTGAATGTCAACGAAGCGCGGCCGAAGACCGGTGGCGGCGGCGGAGGCCGCGGTCCCGGCGGTGGCGGTCGTGGCGCCGGTGGCGGTGGGCCGCGGCAGCGTCGCGAGCCCCGCTGGTAAACTGGTTATTGGAAGCCGGTCGCGGCGGCCGGCTTCAACGTTAGGAGGCACAGACTATCCCTACTCGATCCCGAACCTCATTCAAGAAGCGGCAGAAGGAAATCGCCCGGATGGAGAAGCAGAAGGACAAAGCGGCTCAGAGGGCGCAGCGCAAGCTCAACAAACCCGAGATAGGCAACCTCGACGAGTTGATTGAACCCGCTGAGCCGTTCGAGCCAGTCGGGCCAACTGAGCCAAGCGGCGAGACCACTCCCACCGAGTGACGTCCGAGTCCAGGCCGGACGGCGCCCTCCAAACGCCGAGCCCCGGCAGCCCCAAGGCCCGTCGAGAAGCCAGAGTCTTCCCTGCGGTAGAATTTAGGCATGCCGTTGCTGGACCGTATCGTGGTTGATCCAGAGACCCTGGCCGGCAAACCGGTGATCCGTGGCACTCGTTTAGCCGTTGAGTTCATCCTGGAGTTGCTCGCCGCCGGGCAGTCCGAACAGGATATCCTGGGGGACTACCCGGGGCTGACGCGCGACGACATTCTCGCGTGCCTCTCATATGCAGCTACCTGAGTACAAGGTTGGGACGCTTGAGCGTTGTGCGGAGTAAAATAAACAGGGAAGCAATGCCAGACGCCGCCAAGCACGAACAGCCATCCCGAATCCCTGGACAGCAGGAATGCGAACACCCACGGAAGACAGACCCGGCTGCGTTGGCGAAACTGCTGGATGAATGGATGCACGGCGATGAGGCGGAACAGAAGGAGACGTTCGAGTACCTTCGCCGCGCCTTGGACGAGGATCGTCCCGCGGGCCGCAAGCTCTTCTCGTGAGCCTGATCGTCCTCCTCGACTCGGGTCCGCTTGGCATGATTACGAATCCGAGAAACTCCCCTGAAAACGAGGCGTGCAAGACCTGGCTCGCGAGTCTTGCTTACAACGGCGTCGAGGTCGTGATTCCGGAGATCGCGGATTACGAAGTGCGCCGCGAGTTGCTCCGAGCCGGCAAGGCTAGAGGTCTTGGGCGTCTGGATGCGTTGAAGAGTCTGCTCGAATATGCGCCGATCACGACGCCGGTGATGCTGAAGGCGGCGGAGTTTTGGGCATCTGCCCGGAAGATGGGCCGGCAAGCCGCCGTCGACGCCTCTCTGGACGCTGACATGATCCTCGCCGCGCAAGCCCGCGCGCTTGTTCGGATCGGTGACGAAACAGTGATTGCCACCGCGAACGTTGGCCACTTGGCGCTGTTCTCGCCCGCGCGCATCTGGCGCGAAATCGGTTGAACTTGGATCGCGCTCGGATTGTATTGCAACGTGCCGTTTCGAGTTACCATAAACCCAGCCGCCAACTCCTCGAGGCTGAAACTATGCGTCGCTCCACCGCCCCCTGGCAAGCCCGCGCCCTGTGCGCGCTTTTCTGCGCCGCCTGTCTTCCCCTGCCCGCCCAGGACGCCCAACCGCTCAACGGCATCGCCCACGTTGCCTTTCGCGTCTCCGACGTGCCTAAATCGCGCGAGTTTTACCGGACGCTCGGATGGGAACAGGCCTTCGAGTTCGGCGACGATAGGGGCACGGCCACTTCTTACATCAAGGTGAGCGACCGCCAGTTCATCGAGTTGTATCGCGCCGCCAGCCCTTCGGACGCCCTAGGCCTCATGCATATCTGCATCGATGCCGCCGACGTCGAGGCCGCCGTCGCGGCTTGTCAAGCAGCCGGGCTCACGCCCAGCAAGCCCAATAAGGCGCGCGCCGGCAACCTGCTATTCAACCTCCAGGACCCCGAGCGGCGCTTCCTCGAGTTCTGTCAGTATCTGCCCGGATCCCTCCACATGACCGGCGCCGGGAAGTTCCTGGAGGCCGGGAGCGCTTCCCATCACATGGTGCGCGTCAGCCAGCAGGCCACCGACATGACCGCCGAGAAGGCCTTTTACACGACCAAGCTGGGGTTCGCGGACCGCGGGAACGGCCGCCTTGAAGTCCCGGGCCGCTACGGCGAGTCTATCGTCCTGGAGCCCGCCGCCGCCGACTGGAAACCGCGCCTGGTCTTCGAAATTCGCGATCTGACGCAGACCGCGGCGGACATGCGGAAGCGCGGCATGCCCTTCACAATCACCAGCGAGTCAGTGGTAGTGCGCGATCCGGACGGCGCGTTTCTGGTGTTTGCCGTTACCCGCTGACCGGGTCCCTCACCGGCCCATCCAACCCCCGTCTACCACCAGCACGTGGCCGTGGACATAATTCGCGGCGTCCGAGGCCAGGAAAACGGCCGCGCCCGCCACGTCCTCCGGCTCGCCCCATCGCCCCGCCGGAATCCGCTCCAGAATCTGCCGGCTTCGTACCGGATCGGCCCGGAGCGCCTTGGTGTTGTCGGTGGCCATGTAGCCGGGAGCGATGGCGTTGACGTTGATCCCTTTTCCGGCCCACTCATTGGCCAGCGCCTTGGTCAATTGCGCCACGCCGCCCTTGGCGGCGGCATACCCCGGAACCGTTATGCCGCCCTGAAACGCCAGCAGAGAGGAGATATTAACGATCTTTCCCCGCCCGCGCTCCAGCATGTGAGAGCCAACCGCCCGGCACAACCGGAACACCGCCGTCAGGTTCACTTCGAGCACCGCGTCCCAGTAGGCGTCGCTGTGCGCCGCCGCGGGCGCGCGCAAAATGATGCCGGCGTTGTTCACCAGAATATCCAGCCCGCCCATGGCGGCCAGGGCCTCGCCAACCATCCGGTCCACTTGCGCGCGGTCGGAAAAGTCGGCCGTGAGGCAGCGCGTTTGGGAGCCGGTTTCCTGACGGATACGCTTCTCGGTGGCCTCCGCCGGCGTGAGGTCGTGCAGAATAACGTCGGCCCCGGCGCGCGCCATGCCCAGGGCGATGGCCGCGCCCAGTCCCTGGCCGGCGCCCGTGACCAGGGCCACTCTGTTTTCGAGACGAAACATGATGTTCCTACTTTCCCGCGCGCCCGCGCTCCAGGCCGGAGCCCCCGCCCGCGAATTCGGGCTGCACGTTCACCACGCCAAATTGCCGGTCTTCACCCTCGCGGTTGGCGGCCATCATCCACAGGAAATTAATCGAGGAACCCGGCGCGGCCACGTTGGGATGGTATCCCTGCGGCATCAGCACCACGTCGCCATCCCGAACGAAGGTCGCCAGCTCCGGATCTTGCGGGTTCGAATACACGAACTGTACCCCGAAGCCCGGCGCCGGCATATCCACGTACAGGTACGCTTCCTCCAGCATCACCCCGTGCTCGTGCGGCGGCCAGGAGGTCCAGTTTCCGGGCTTGCTGAACGTCACGCCGGCTACGATGCGCCCGGCCTGGACGTTCTTGCCCAGCAGGATGTTAATGGTGCGCTCGCAGGTGGGGCCGCCGGTCGCGAAGTGCAGCCCCGGGTCCTTCTGGATCTCGGCGAAAGAGACGAACTGGGCGGGGTACGTCCGCTCGACCGCGGCCGAAAGCTCCGCGATGTCGCACCCTTCGGCGCCCGCGGTCACACGGAACGCCGTCGCGCGCGGGATGTACAGCGCATCGTAGCGCCCTAGGGCGTAATCCACGCCGCCCGCCCGCACCGCCGCGCCGCCGCGCAGGCATACCAGCCCGGTTTCCCGGTCGCCGGGATCCACCTCCACCGGCGCGTCGCCGGCATCGAGCACAATGCGGCCATAATAGAGATGCCGCGAAGCGGTGGTCTCCGGCGTCACGGATAAATGACGCCCCTTCCGCGCCCCCGTGTTCCTCACAATGCATGTCCCTTTACGAATCTCGTCCAGACCAGTCGATGTCATGTTGTCCTTTTTAGGTGGAGTTTCAACCGCAGTCTCTCCTTCGAATCTTCCCACCCGGCGCGCGTCCGATCAACTGGCGCGGGTGGCGCAGCCTCGTCAGGCCGCGCCATGGGAGATTTCCGGCGGACATGCTGACCCGCGCGGCTCCGTCAGCAACCGCCGGATTCGCCGGAAGCCCTCTTCGCCGCTGGTCAGCACCGGGACTCCGAACACGCGTTCGGGTGCGGGATAGGTGAGTTTGAACAGGGACATGGAAATCTGCGCGAGCACCACTCTATCGAACGGCTCGCGCGCGGACGCCCCCCGTATGGCCTGCGCGATGGTCTCGTTGTGCTCGGCGATGTCTCCCCGGCCCAGGCTATGGAACGCTGACTCCGCCACGGCTTCGGCAATGGAGACGCGCGTCCCCAGGCGCGCCGCGGTTTCCTCCAGCAGCTCGCGCGAGTTGCGCACGGTGGGCGCATGCGTGGCCACCAGCAGTATGCGGCCGCCCGGCGCGGCGGCGGCTTCCATCATGGCCTCGTCGATCTGCACTACCGGAACCGCGTATTTTCGCAACGCCTCGCGCACCGCGCCCGCGGCCCGGTTCATGGTGGAACAGGTGAGCAGGATGGCGTCGGCGCCGTGGAGTTGCACGAGGTCCTCGGCGTAACGGACGAACCGGTCGATGTTAGCCTGTGGCGGGCACGGCAGGCCGTCGCGGTGCGCCTGCATGGAGTGGAGCTGCACGGCGTCGTTCCCCACGGCGATCAGCCTGGCGCCGGGCAGGATTTTGCGTCCGAAATAGACGGCGAACAGCGAGACCCAACTGGCGCCATTCAGCAGTCCCACGGTTTTGCCGATCAGGGCCGGGTCGCCTGAAGGCTCGGGCTCCAGCGTGGGAACGCCGCAGACCCGCATATAGAGGCTGAACAGCGTCAGGTCGTCTTCGATTTGGTGGTTCATAGGGTCAGTCAGCGCCCGGTCGAAAGCGAAGCGCCCCATGCCAGCAGCGCCCCCGCGGCCGCGCTCAACGGCATCACCGCGGTATGCCAGAGCATAACATGCAAGGCCTGGAAATTCGGACAGTGAAGCTCCAGCATGGTCACGCCGGCCAGTCCCCCGAGTGTGCCCGCCAGCAACCCGGCGGCAATGGAGTTCACCGCAAAACCGCGTCGCAGAAGCAACCAGCCACCGAGACCCGCCGGAATGGCTTGAAGCAGGCCCGCGGTCAGGCAGGCGACCCCTTGGGACACGAAGCGGTCAGTCCGGTAGTCGCGAAACACCACCGCAAAGAGGGCCAGCAGCGCCAAGCCGCCAGCCCCCAGGAGAACCCCCGGCGACACCCGGCGCCTGCTTCCGGGAATCGTTTCGCCGACGCACGCCGTGGCCGCCAGCCATATGAGGACTCCCAATGCGGGAAAGATCAGCGCGCGCGCCACAAGGCTCAGGTTCCGGATGCCGTGGAGGCCTAATAAGGCTGCGCCGGCCAGAGCAACCGCCATGCAGATCGAAGCCAGCCCGCCCACCAGAACCCGTGCCGGCGGCAGCGCACGGACCGGGCCCAGCGAAGACCCGATGGATCCGGCGATGGAGTCGAGCAGAGCGGGGTCCACCTCATTGGGAGCTTGGGCGGCGCGCGTCAGGATTTCGTCGATCTCTTCATCCCTCACGAGAGATCTCCCTTCGAGCCTTGGCTCGGCCCCATGCCGCCCAGCCGCGCCCTCAAACTCTCATAAGCCCGATGGGCTTTCTGCTTCACCGATCCTACGCTCGACGAAGTGGCGCGCGCCACCTCCTCCAGCGACATCCCCGCGACCTTCAACATCTCGATCACTTCACGCTGGCTCTCGGGAAGAGGGGCCAGGAGCTCCGCCAAATCCGGGGTCCCGCCCAGTTCCGCCGGCATTACCGCCGCCCCGGACATTTCCTCCAGCCGTTCTTCGCGGGCCGCCGCGCGGCGCGCCTTTCGGTAGTGGTCCACGCGAACGTGCCGGGCAATCGCGTAAAGCCACGGCAGCACCGGCTCGCCTACGCGGTAGGTGTGCCGCACCTGGTGAATGCGCAGCCAGGTTTCCTGCAACAGGTCGTCCGCGTCCCCCCGGCTGGCGAATTGGACCAAAAAGAATCTGTGCATCCGCGGGCTCAAACGACGGATCAGGGCCGTAGCGGCGGCGATATCGCCCTGTTGATAACTGGCCATCAGCATTTCCAGATCTCTCTCCGGGTACATGGGGAAGAAGCCGCTCACCCAATTATTGCCAGGACACCCGCGCCCCGTCTACCGCCGCCGTTAACAAGTACTCCATGCAAGTCATGTAATGGAACATACGATAGACGGAACCGAAAAGTTACGGAGGGGCTGTTCGATACCACCGCAGCGGCCCAGGCTGGCCCGGCCTCCGGCGCGCGTAACTTTCTTTCCCCCGCCAGCGAAAACACTTTTGACGACGAATGACCGGCGCTTCCCGGATATCGCCAGGCCGCGACGTCCCGAGGCGCGGGCCGACCACGAATTGTGAGGGGAACATGATGAAGCTTCGCAAAGTCCTAGAAAACAACGCCAGCCGTAAGTCGCACACGCCGGCGCAAGCAACGTCGAGGAGGAGCCAATGAAGAAATACTCGCTTTTCAGCATACTGGTCCCACTATTCGGAGTGGGCGCCGCGGTTCTGGCCGATACCGGACAGAGCGCTTTGGTGGTTACGGCGTCAAACGCCGCCACGAACCAGCTCCTGGTTTATGACTCCGGCGGCAATCTGATCCAAACTGTTCCCACCGAGGGTCAAGGCGGCGTCAGCGGCAACGCCGGCGGCATTGAAGCGATGGGTGGATTGGTGGCCGTGGTAAATTACGGCTCGCAATCCGTGTCCATATTGGAACGGAGGAACAATCGCTTCCAGATGAAGCAGTTGGTGTCCACGGTTTCCGGCCCGGTCAGCGTGGCGTTCGGCGCGGACCATCTATATATCCTCGGGGCCTCCAAGGTCGAATCCCACCGTATGTTTGGGTCGACTGTGGGCCTCGCTCCCGATGGAGTGGTCCCGCTGCTCAAAGCGGATGGGTCCGCGGCCCAGGTGGGTGTTGTGCAGAACCAGCTCGTCATCACGGAAAAGAGCAACACAATTGAAACGGTGGATATGCTTCCCGATGGAGCCGTGAGTGGACTTCCCACGCTGGTGCAGAACATACCGGCCAACGTCAACACGCCGTTCGGATTGGTCACGCGTGGCGACGATGCCTACGTCACCATCGCTCACGCCAATGAGATCAGCCTGGTTCGAAATGGCGCGGTTCTCACGGTCACCGGCTCGGGTACGCAAATGGCCCCTTGCTGGCTGACGCTGGTGGGGCCGTTTCTCTTCTCGAGCAATTCGCCCAGTATGAGCGTCTCACGGTATGCCGTTTACGGGCAGAAGATCGTGCAGGACGCAGCCGTGGCAGCCACGCTGAACGGCGATCCCACGGATATTGCCTCGGGAGCCGGATTGGTGGCGGTGATTGACGGCAGCGGCGCCGTCTCGCACCTATCGATCTTCAGCGTCGACGAAGATGGCAACCTGACCCTGGGAAGCGCGGCCACGATCAGCGGCGCAGCCAACGGCGCGGCGGTCGTTCGCGGCGAGTAGTGAGGGAGTGACACGGCCCGGTGGAGATGCCTATCTCACAACTGGGCCGTGCCGCCTCTCCGCGCCAGGACGGTTTAGTGTCCCGCCCCGCGCCCCACCTCGGCTATTTGATACTCACCTTCCCACTTGCACTCCACTTCCGTGGGGGAGAGCATCCGGCTTCGGAAAGCGCCGCCGCCCGTCGCCCCGTTGTACTTGCCGGTTCCGCCGGTTATTGCCCACTTGCCCTCTATGAGCATCTTGTCGCCCATGGTCCTGATCCTTGCTTCGAACGTGCCCCGGTCGTAGTCGCCGTCCGTATGCTTATTGAGGTAACAGCCCCACTGCACGCCGTTTCCCGAGATTGCGTCGCCCACTCCCCAATAGGTGATGCTCGCATTGTTCCACTGGGGATCGTCGGACTTCTGCATCCCGGAGATGGCCGCCATGGTCACCTCGTGGCCGGCCACGTCCCCTTGCGGGATCGTCGTCAGCCAGGTTGTCTTTGCGTTGAATGAACCAGACAGTTTTGGCATGAAACCCTCCTCTTACTCTGAATGTTCCGAGCTTTCGCTCGCGTGTGTCCGATTGTGGACCGGTTTCAGGCGGCGTGTCAAAGGGTTCGTTGCGGGGGAATGTGCGGAAGGGCACGCGCAAACCCGTCGCGGCGCGCCTGCATGGCTCTGCACTACGGCCTGGCGAACCGCGACCGTCAGGGAGCGGTTGGGGTGGTTAGTTCATGACAGCCCTTAGCCCCAGCGAGGCGGTGCGGACTTGGACAGTGCCGCGCGCCAAGATCGCAATCGCGCCCAGAGACGGCTCCGCGTCCTCCCAAGGAGTCAGCTTAACGGCCCCACTGTCCACGTCCTGCAGACGACGGTAGATTTCAGGCCGGCGAAGGGATCAGTTTCTTGCCCAGGTCGAAGTAGCTGGGTTCTCCCTTCTTCCCATCGAGGCGCGCGAACAATCGTACCTCGTCCTCGTAGAGCCAGTCCTTAAACTTCAGTAGAAGCTTCCGCATGACGGGACCTTCCGCGATCCCAAATTGTCCGGTTCGGAGTGCCTCGAAGAGTCCACTCGGGTCACGCATCTCGGGAGCGCCAACATAGATCGGCGTCTGCACAACGTCGGGCTGATCGGGCGTGTCCAATCCAAGGCAAATGCCCTTGTGCTTTTCTGCGTAATGACTCCAGAGCAGGGGATTGCTCCAGTTAGTACTGAAACACAGGGCTCCGTAGCTTGCGGCTGCGTGAGCCGTTAGAATACCATCTACCTTCGAGTCAGACCACCGTGAGCCCAAGAGCTCG
>JBEKPK010000125.1:0-13385 GCA_049520795.1 Bryobacteraceae bacterium | reverse complement strand
CGCAGAAAGCCCGCATCGAAAACGCGGGCGTGCTGACGGCCGCCGGCCTGATCGCCGGAGAAGCTCTTTGCGGGCTCCTGGTGGCGGGCTTCCGCGCGGCCGAGAAATCCAAAGGCCACGCCATCCTGCCGGACCTGGCCTGGCCCGGCTCGGGCTGGCTCTCCATCGCGGTTCTGGTGGCGCTGGCTGTGCTGATGATCCGCCTGCCGCTAGCGAGCGCCGGCCGCCCCAGCGAGCCGGCGCCGCCGACGGCTATCATGTAATATATGCGGCCGCCGGCGGATACCACTCCCGAAGCCTGGAAGGTGTTTCTGGACATCCAGCGGCGGATGACGCCCGGGGAGAAGATCCGGCGCGTTCTTGAGTTGAGGGATCTCGCGCGCCACCTCATGAACGAGGAACTGCGCAGGAGGCATCCCGAGGCGCACGAGCGGGAGATCTTCCTGCGAGCGGCCCGGCAGACACTTGGGCCGGAGTTGTTCCTCAGGGCCTATGGCGACGTTCTGCCGGGGGACGGCCCCGCGGACAACGGAATCGGGGAGTGGGCACTGGAAGAGGCGGACCGCAGCAGATTTGAAGCGCCTTTCCTTTCCCCCTCAATGGGCGGCAATTCGAGACTAGGTCCCTGACCGTGCGATTCCTTTCTTAAGACCTCGGGCCGGACATGTCCGGCCCAAACCCGTAGGCGACGAGGTATTTGAGCTTCGCGTGGCGTTTGGTCCGGGGTTTCGCATCTATTACGGCCTGGACGGGAAAAGGATCGTGGTGCTGCTCTGCGGCGGCGATAAGAGATCCCAGAAAGCCGACATTAAGGCGGCGAAGGCGTACTGGGAACAGTATAAGAGGCTAACAAGGTAATGCCGAAAGGGTATCGCAGTTACGAAGAGAGCCTGAGTGAGGCGCTGAAGGACCCCAAGGAGGCCGCGGAGTACCTAAGCGCCTGCCTGGAAGGAGGGTCGCGGGAGGTGTTCCTGCTGGCGCTGCGGCAGGTCGCAGCGGTGCATGGCGTTGGGCTCGTGGCCAAGCGGAGCGGCTTGGGCCGCGAGTCGCTCTACCGCACGCTCTCAGACAAGGGAAACCCGACTCTGGAGACGCTGATGCGGCTGCTGGATGCGGCCGGACTGAAGCTGTCGGTGTCCGCCAAGAAGCGCGTACGGCGCGCGGCGTAATTCGCCCGCCCGCCGTTTTGCTGAAAGCTGAACGCTATTTGCCTTCTCTACCCGCTCATCGACCCCAAGAATTCGGCGTTGGAGCGGGTTTTGGTCAGCTTATCGAGCAGCAGTTCCATGGTCTCCACCGGCGAGAGCGGGTTGAGCACCTTGCGCAGAATCCAGACGCGGTTGAGCTCGTCCTTGGGAAGTAGCAGCTCTTCCTTGCGGGTGCCGCTCTTGTTGATGTCGATGGCCGGGAAAACGCGCTTATCCACGAGCTTGCGCTCGAGGTGGATTTCCATGTTGCCGGTGCCTTTGAACTCTTCGAAGATGACGTCGTCCATGCGGCTGCCGGTATCGATGAGGGCGGTGGCGATGATAGTCAGGGAGCCGCCTTCCTCGATGTTGCGGGCGGCCCCGAAGAAGCGCTTGGGCCGCTGGAGGGCGTTCGAATCCACGCCGCCCGAGAGCACCTTTCCGGATGGCGGCACGATGGTGTTATAAGCGCGCGCCAGGCGGGTGATGGAATCGAGCAGAATGACCACGTCGCGCTTGTGCTCGATCAGGCGCTTGGCCTTCTCGATCACCATTTCGGCCACCTGCACGTGGCGCGTGGCGGGCTCGTCGAAGGTGGAGCTGATGACCTCGCCGCGCACGCTGCGCTGCATGTCGGTGACTTCCTCGGGACGCTCGTCGATCAGCAGCACGATGAGGGTGACTTCGGCGTGGTTGGTGGTGATGGAGTTGGCGATGCTTTGCAGGAGCATGGTCTTGCCGGTGCGCGGCGGCGATACGATCAGCCCGCGCTGTCCCTTGCCGATGGGGGTGAGCAGGTCCATCACCCGGCCGGAATAGTTCTCGCGCGCGGTTTCAAGCTTCAGCCGCTGGTTGGGATACAGCGGCGTGAGGTTGTCGAAGAAGATCTTGTTGCGGGCTTCCTCGGGCGGCTCGAAGTTGATGGCATCCACCTTGATGAGGGCGAAATAGCGCTCGCCTTCCTTGGGCGGGCGGATCTGGCCGGAGATGGTGTCGCCGGTGCGCAGGTCGAAGCGGCGAATCTGCGACGGCGAGACATACACGTCGTCGGGGCCCGGCAGATAGTTGTACTCGGGGGCGCGCAAGAAGCCGAAGCCGTCCGGCAGGCACTCGAGCACGCCTTCGGAGAAGATCAGGCCGCTTTTTTCCGCCTGCGTCTGAAGGATCTTGAAAATCAGCTCCTGTTTGCGCAGGCCGGCCGCGCCGGCGATGCCCATATCCTTGGCCACCTGGTTGAGCTTCTGGATGCTCATGTCTTTCAGCTCCACCAGGTCGAGCGTGGGGGTGCCATTGCGGACGCTCTGGGCGGCCTGC
Source organism: Bryobacteraceae bacterium (assembly GCA_049520795.1). Taxonomy (GTDB): domain Bacteria; phylum Acidobacteriota; class Terriglobia; order Bryobacterales; family Bryobacteraceae; genus BOG-224. Next base: position 10,884 of record JBEKPK010000125.1, on the reverse strand, counting down.
GCCTTGCGCCGCTGCTGCGGGCTCATGTGGGCGATGGGAACCGGCGGCTCGGCGGGCGCCGGCGCGGGCGGTTCGGCGGGCTTGGCCTCCGCCACCGGCGCGGGCGCCAGGGCAGGCTTCACCGGGGCACGGTCAGCCCGCTCGGCGTAGACTCTTTCGGCGGGCTTCTCAGCCTCGCGTAACGGGGCGTTGGGGTCGCGGACCGGCGGCCCAATGGGCGCGCCGGCCTGTTTCTCGGTGGGTTTCTCGGGTTTATCCTGTGGCGGGACGTTTTCTAACGGGGTGATGTTGTCGTTATTGCTTGCCAAATTTCCCTCACTCCCCGGCCGGTTACGGCCGAGAACGGCAACGGCTCCACGCCACCCTGGCGGATGGCGCGCAGGCCGCGCTCTTCATCGGATTGATTGACTTTGTCGATCTTTGTAGCGATTACCAGGTACTGTTTGCCGCGCTCGTCGAGCCATCGCTTCAGGTCCAGATCCTTGTCCATCCATCCACGGCGGCTGTCGAGTATCAGGCAGGAAAGCTTCAGGGTTTCCCGCTCCTCCAAATAGCTCTCGATAAGGCGATTCCAGCGGGCCACTTCACGCGCCGGCGCCCGGGCGTATCCGTACCCGGGTAAATCGACGAGGTAGAACGCCCCGTCGATTCGGTAAAAGTTGACCGTTTGCGTGCGTCCCGGCGTACCGCTGGTGAAGGCCAGCTTCTTCTTCCCAACCAAGCAATTGATCAGGCTGGACTTCCCTACGTTGCTTCTCCCTAGGAACGCGATCTCCGGCAACCCGTCGGAAGGGAATGCCTCCGGGCTGCCTGAACTGATAACGAATTCAGCCTGCAAAGAACCTGTGTCCGCTCCCTCGCGGGTCCGCCGCGCGATATACCCGCGGCAGCCGGCCCGGAACAGCCCGGACCATCCCGCAAGACCTAGTGCGCCCTATTCTCCCCAGAGGGCTGCGCGCCGACGCCCGAGGCGGCGGCTGGCATGGGCAACGCCACAATCTCGCTTTCCAGCGCGATTTTCAGAACCTGGTCCATGGAATCCACGAAGTTGAGCTTCATGGTCTTCTTGATGGCATCGGGGATATCCGGGAGATCCTTTTCATTTTCCCGCGGAATGATTGCTTCCATGATGCCATGGCGGTGGGCCGCCATCAACTTCTCCTTGAGCCCGCCGATGGGCAGCACCTTGCCGCGCAGGGTGATTTCCCCGGTCATGGCCACGTCGCAGCGCACCGGAATCCTGGTGAGCGCGCTGCAAATCGTGGTGGCCAGGGTGATGCCCGCCGAAGGGCCGTCCTTGGGGATGGCGCCTTCGGGAACGTGGATATGCACGTCCAGGTTGCGGTAGAAATCGCGCGGCAGCCCCAGCGTATGCGCCCGCGACCGGATGTAGCTCATGGCCGCCTGCGCCGATTCCTGCATCACCTCGCCCAGTTTTCCGGTGATGGTCAGCTTGCCCTTACCCTCCATGAGGGTGCATTCCGTGGTTAGAATCTGGCCGCCCACTTCGGTCCAGGCCAGGCCCACCGCAGCCCCTATTTCGTTGCGCTTGTCGGCCACCAGATCGCGGAACTTCCAGGGTCCCAGCATGTCGGGAAGCCTGGCCCCGTCGATCACCGATTTCGCCAACGGCTTTTTGTCCTTCCCGCCCTGGGCATTCACCACCTTGCGGGCCACCTTGCGGCAGATGTTGCCGATTTCGCGCTCCAGGTTCCGGACGCCGGCCTCGCGGGTGTAATACTGGATCAGCCCGTTGATGCCGTCGTCGGCGAACTCGAGTTGATCCTTCGAGACCCCCGTCTGTTCCATCTGCTTGCGCACCAGGAAGCGCTTGGCGATCTCCATTTTCTCCAACTCGGTATAGCCGGAGAGCCGGATCACCTCCATGCGATCCTGCAAGGCTGGAGGGACGGTGTGGAGAACGTTGGCCGTGGCGATGAAGAAGACCTGGCTCAGATCGTACTCCACATCGAGGTAATGGTCCACGAACATGAAGTTCTGCTCGGGGTCGAGCACTTCGAGGAGGGCGGCCGAGGGGTCGCCGCGGAAATCCATGGACATCTTATCCACTTCGTCCAGCATGAAGACCGGGTTCCGGGTGTCCGCCTTCTTCATCATCTGGATGATCTGTCCGGGCAGGGCCCCGATATAAGTGCGGCGGTGGCCGCGGACTTCCGCCTCATCGCGCACGCCGCCCAGAGACAGGCGCACGAACTTCCGGCCGGTGGCCTTGGCGATGGACATTCCGAGCGAAGTCTTGCCCACCCCCGGAGGTCCCACGAAACACAGAATCGAGCCCTTGGGGTTCTTCACCAGGCGGCGCACGGCCAGGAATTCGAGAATGCGCTCCTTGATTTTCTCCAGGCCGTAGTGGTCCGCTTCGAGCACCTTTTCGGCGAACTTGAGGTCGCGGATTTCCTTGGACTTCTTCTTCCACGGCACGGCCAGCAGCCAGTCCAGGTAGTTGCGCGAAACGGTGGACTCGGCCGACATGGGCGGCATGTTTTCCAGCCGCTTCAGCTCCGTCATGGCCTTTTCCATGGCGTCCTTGGTCATGCCCGAAGTTTCGATCTTCTTCTTGAGCTCGTCGATTTCGCTCTTCTCGCCGCGCCCCAGCTCCTTCTGGATGGCCTTGATCTTCTCGTTGAGGTAATACTCTTTCTGGGCCTTTTCCATCTGCCGCTTCACGCGGCCCTGGATGGTGCGGTCGACATTGAGCTTCTCGATTTCGATATCCAGCATCTCCGCCACGCGGGTGAGGCGGTCGATGGGGTCGAAGATCTCGAGCAACTCCTGCTTTTCCTCGATGTTGAGCTGAAGATTGGCGCCCACGCTGTCCGACAGCCTTCCGGCATCGTCCACCCGGATGGCAGCCACCATGGTCTCGTAGTTGAGGTTCTGGGTGAGTTTGACGTACTGCTCGAAGAGGCCGGTCACGCGGCTGATGAGCGCATCCAGTTGAGGGCCCGGCTCGACGCGGTAAGTGGACGTGCGAACGGTGGCGCGCAAGAACCCTTCCTCGTCGGCCACTGATACCACCTTGGCGCGCTCCACGCCTTCCACCAGCACTTTGATGTTGCCGTCCGGAAGGCGGAGACTTTGCACGATTTTGACGATGGCGCCGACGGAGTAGATTTCGTTGGGTTTAGGTTCGTCCACGGAGGCATCGTGCTGGGTGGCGAGAAAGATGGTCTTGTCGCCCGCCATGGCCTCTTCCAACGCCCGCACGCTCGATTCCCTCCCCACCACGAACGGGGTCATCATGTACGGAAAGATGACCACGTCGCGGATGGGCATCATCGGCAGGCGTCGCGTGTCGGATTTTTCCTTTTGAGTAAGCATTGTCCTCCCCAGGAGGGGGAATGCGCCACCCCTGGTCCCAGACTGCGTGGTTTGGGTAGTTCTGGGCTAACCGGCCTTTTCTAATATTGTAAGACTGATTTTCTGGCTCAGCACCATCTCTTTGGTGACCTGGAACTCCCGCACCTTCTTGTATGAGGGCAGGTAGTACATCAGATCGAGCATCAGGTCCTCGAGAATCATGCGCAAACCCCGGGCCCCTACCTTGCGCTCCATGGCCAGATCGGCGATGGCTTCCAGGGCGTCGTCGCTGAACCTCAACCGGACGTTCTCGAACTCAAACAACCTCTGGTATTGCTTAATGATGGCGTTCTTGGGCCGGGTCAGGATCTGCATCAGCGCGGAGCGGTCCAGGTCCTCGAGCACGGCGTTGACGGGCATGCGGCCGATGAATTCGGGGATGAAGCCGAACTTGATCAAATCGACGGGCTGCACCTGCGAGAGCAGATCGATATCGCGCCGGCTTCCGTGCAGAGTCCGAATGGTGACCTTTTCCTCTTCCTGGAGGAACCCCATGGATTTCTTGCCGGTGCGCTTGGCGATGACCTTCTCCAATCCCACGAAGGCGCCCCCGCAGATGAACAGGATGTTGGTGGTATCCACCGGCGTGAACTCCTGGTGCGGGTGTTTACGGCCTCCCTGCGGGGGCACGTTGGCCACCGTGCCTTCCAGGATTTTGAGCAGGGCCTGCTGCACGCCCTCCCCGGAAACGTCGCGGGTGATGGAGGGATTCTCGTCCTTGCGGCAGATCTTGTCGATTTCGTCTATGTAGATGATGCCCTGCTGGCAGCGCTGCACGTCCCCGTCGGCCGCCTGCAACAGCTTGAGAATGATATTCTCGACGTCTTCGCCCACGTAGCCGGCTTCGGTCAGGGTGGTGGCGTCGACAATGGCGAACGGCACATCGAGAATCTTGGCCAGCGTCTGCGCCATCAGCGTCTTTCCGGTGCCAGTGGGACCGATGAGCAGAATGTTGGATTTCTGCAGCTCGACGTCCGTATTGCGCAGCCGGTTCATGTGGATGCGCTTGCAGTGGTTATAGACGGCCACCGCCAGCTTCTTCTTGGTGGATTCCTGCCCGATCACGTACTGATCCAGGAACTCCTTCACTTCCAAGGGCTTGGGAATCTTGTTGGAGGATCCCGAGGGCGGCTCTACCTTGTCGTCCTCGAGGATCGAGTTGCACACGGCGATGCACTCGTCGCAGATGTAAGCGCGGGGATAGTCGCTGGGGGAGGAAATGAGTTTGCCGACTACGTCCTGGCTTTTATGACAAAACGAACACCGTAAAGCATCATCGGATCCGGCACGCTTCACGTAGTCATCTCCTCTTCTGACTGGGAATCTTGTTGATCGATCCCGAGGGTTGCCTTACCCTGTCGTCTTCCAGGATCGAGTTGCACACGGCGATGCACTCGTCGCAAATATAAGCGCGGGTATAGTCGCTGGGGGAGGAGATGAGTGCGCCGACTTCGACCTGGCTCCTATGACAAAACGAGCACCGTAAAGCATCATCGGATCCGGCACGCTTCACGCAGTTTTCTCCTGCCCCGATGCCGGGCGGGAGCCGGACCACGCTCTCGGACGGCCGGTGTGGGGAACTTCAATCCGTTTCGTCTCTATTATCACCTGAATACAAGTCCTTGGCAATGCGCGCTTGGCGACTAAAGGGGGGGAGTGGTACTGCCCCTATTCCTTCCACACGGCTGGACAGACGAAAGCGTCTGTCCCACCTTTGCCGTCACCTATACTATTCGGCGGTTTTGCGAGCATGTTCGAAGAGAAAACTCAGGGTTTTCTCCGTCTGTATATGGTTGGCGATACGGCCCAGGGTTCCGTCCTTTTCGAAGCGTATGCGCAGGGCGGCCACCGGTTCGCGCTGCTGGCGCGCCACCCGTTCCACCTCGCGGTCCACCTCGTCGCGGGTGGCGTAGATGGACTCCCGCTCGGCCACCCTGCCGAGCAGCAGCGACGCCTTCACCTCGCGCACGGCCTTATCGCGCTGGGTTTCCTTGAGCTTGTCCCAGTCGAGCTTGAGGGAGCGCGGGTCGATGCCCTGCGCCGCCATGGCCGAAAGGCTCTGTTCCACGCGGCTGCGGATCTGGCGCTCCACGAAGACCTCGGGGACCGCGAAATCGTGGGCATCCACCAGTTGGTCCACAATCTTGTTCTTGGCCGCCTCCTGCGCCTCCTGCTGGCGCTGGGCGAAGATGGCTTTGCGAACCGCCTCGCGAAGCTCGCCTAAGTCGCGGTAGTCGCCGACCTCCTGGGCGAAATCGTCGTTCCATTCGGGGAGTTCCTTGCGCCGGATACCCTTCACTGTGGCGTGGAACTTGACCGTGCGTCCGGACAACCGGGCCGAGCCATAGTCTTCCGGGTAGGCGACTTCGAATTCCCTCTCATCGCCCGGCGAGAGGCCGCGCAGGTTTTCCGTGAAGGCCGGAAGGGTCTCCGCCCCGCCGATCTCGAGAACCATCTCATCCTGGCTGACGGGTTCGCCCTCAATCCCGGAGAGGCTTTCCAGGCCCACTACCGCGAAATCGCCATCCGCGATGGCGCGCGGCTCGATGTTGATGTACTGGGCCTTCTGGGCGCGGATTTCCTCGAGGCGCTTGGCCAAGTCGTCATCGGAGACTTCGGGATCGCTATAGACTACGTCGATGCCCTTATATTCCTTCAGCTCGATTTGCGGAATCACTTCGAACTTGGCGGTAAAACGGAGCGGTTCGCCCTCGTGGAAGTGGACATCTTCGATATCGGGCGTACCCACCACATTGAGATTCTCGGCCTCGAACTGCTTTTGCAGAAACTTGGGAATCAGGCTTTCGATCACCTGCTTGCGGATGTCGCCGGCGAACTCCTTGCGGATGATCGAAACGGGCGCTTTACCGGGACGGAAACCGCGCAGCTTGGCGTGTTTCTGCGCTTCACCGAGCGCACGGGCGGTTTCGGCCTCCACTTCGCGAACAGGGATGGAGATCTCCAGCGAATGCCTGCAACCTTCGATTAAAGCCAAATGGATTTGACCTCGGGGAAAAGACGTTGTGGTGTAAGTCCCATGATAGCACGGCAGCAGCGGCCACCGGCTCACTAGCGCGCGGCTTGGGTGGGAAGCGGGCTGGCGCAGGCGGCGCACCGGCGGGCGGCGATGGGAACGTCCGTCAGGCACTCGGGGCATTTCCGGGTGGTGGGGTCCGGCGGCGCCTCGCCCCGGCTCATCCTTGCCATCAGGCGGTTGACCGGCGCCACCACGAAGAAGTAGACCGCCGCGCCGATCAGCAGGAAGGAAACCAGTGCGTTGAGGAAGTCTCCCAGCTTGAACACGCTGCCGTTCACCATGAACTTCAGAGCCGAAAAATCGGGCTTGCCGGCGATGGCGGCGATGAGCGGGTTCAAAAGGTCTTCCACCAAAGCCGTCACCACTTTGCCGAAAGCCGCGCCAATAACCACCGCCACCGCCAGATCGAGGACGTTGCCCCGGAGCAGGAACTGTTTGAAGCCCTTCAGCATAAGAGTTCTCCTTTGGGGGCCAGCCATGAAACAACCGCCTGTGTGGGGCCAAGCCTTCGGGCTTGCCGCCGGCCAGAAGGCCGGCGGCAAGCCCGAAGGCTTGGCCCCACACAAGCGGTCGGCCGATGCAGACTCTAGTCCAGGATGCGACAACTAGGCGCCGGAGCGCAAGAACTTTGTCAAACGTTCCATGGCGGGCTCCAGGATGGAGCGCTCGGCGGCGTAGCAGACGCGTACCGATCCCTCGCCGCCCTTGCCGAAGGCCACGCCCGGGGCCAGGCCCACGCGCGTTTCCACGAGCAGGCGGCGGCAGAAGCCGAAGGAATCCTGCAAGCCTTCGATGCGCGGGAACAGGTAAAACGCGCCGTCGGGGGTGGGCAGAGTCAGCCCGTTCACGCCGCCCAGCGCCTCCAGGCAGAGGTCCCGATTGGCCTTCAGCCGCGCGAGCATAAATTCCAGCTCCGGCTCGCCATCGGCGAGGGCGGTTTCGCCGGCTTTCTGGGCGAAGCTGGCGGCGGAGGAAATGACGAACTCGTTCAACACGGTGGCTTTGGCGGCCAGGTCCGCCCGGGCGATCAACCAGCCGACGCGCCAACCGGTCATGCAGTAGCTCTTGGAGAAGGAATGCACCACCATCACGGCGTCGTCGCGGGTGGCCACCCGGAGGATGGAAGGGGCCGCGTCTCCCAGGCGCGCGCCGGCGTAGTACAGCCGGTCGTAAACCTCGTCGGCCAACAGCCAGAGATCGTGCCGCCGCGCGAAATCGAGCAGCTTGCGCTGCTCCTCCGGGGTGGCCACCCAGCCGAGCGGATTGGAGGGCGAGGTGTAGATGAGCAGGCGGGTGCGCGGCGTGGTGGCGGCTTCCAAGGCCTCAAAATCCAAGCCGTAACGGAGGCCGTCCAGCGGGTGAGGGACGTGGCGCACTCTGGCGTTGGCCATCATCACGCTCGAGGAGCCGTTGGGCCAGGCGGGGGTGAGCATGATGGCCTCGTCGTCCGGGTCGAGCGCGCAGCGGATGCCCATGTTCAGAGCCTGCATGCCGGAAGCGGTGACCACGATTTCGCGGGCCGGGTCCAGCTCCACGCCGTGCAGCCGGCGATAGTTTTCGGCAATGGCCTGGCGCAGCGAGAGAAGGCCGGCGTTCTCGGTGTAAAAGGTGTAGCCCTCCTCGATGGCCCGCACGGCCGCCCGCTTGATGTAGTCCGGGGTAGGCAGGTTGGATTCGCCGAAATACAGGCGCAGCACGCCATCGAGGGACATGGCGATCTCCGCCAGCTCGCGAATGCGCGAGCGGGGAACGTTCTGAACCGAGCGGGCCACCGCGGGCATGGAATTCCTAACGTACCAGCATTCGGCGCGGGTGCGCTTATTCCCGGTATTGCTATTCTGGAAACTGGCGGCAACATGACCATTGAAGAGCTTAAGCGGAAGACAACCCCGGTTCTGGAGCGCCATGGCGTGGCGTATGCCGCTGTTTTTGGCAGTGTCGCGCGAGGCGAAGACCGCCCGCGGAGCGACGTGGATATTTTGGTCCGGCTTGGCCGCCCGATGGGGATGGTCGGTTACATGCGGCTGATCCAAAACCTCGAAGAGACCCTTCAGAGGAAAGTCGACGTGGTGACCGAGCAGAGTCTGAATGAGCGGGTGCGTCCGTATGTATTGCCCGATCTTAGAACCATCTATGAAAAGTGAGAAGCGCGACCGGGTTTATCTCGAACAGATTCTGGATTCGGCGCGGAAGCTCCGGCAATTTGTGGGCGGCGCAGTAGGGGCGCCCGTGGCAATACGCGCCTCTGAGCTTCTGATCCGCGCCCGTCGATGATGCTTCACTCCTGTTAATCCTTTTCTCTCCGAAATTCTCCGCGCCTCCGCGTCTCCGCGTCAAAGAAGCGCGCTGCGTCCAGTCTCTCCCGCCCCCGCTGATAAAATGAATCATGGCGCGCGCGGAGGGCAACGCCGCCGTCTCGGTGGAGCGATTCTTCCAGTTCGCGCTGCTGGGGCTGGTGGCCAGCGGATTCCTGGCGGTCGCCGGGTCCGGCTATCTGGACCGGCCCACCATCATCCTGGTGGCCGCCGGGCTGGCGGTGGCCGGCGTCGCGCGGTTGGAGATTACCGAGCGCACGGCGGCCGCGGCGACAGCGGCCTACGCCGGGTTCTTTCTGCTGGACCTGCTGGCGCTTTCCCATAACCTGCTGGCGGCCGCCGTGCACCTGGTGTTTTTCCTGGTGGTGGCGCGGGCGCTCACCGCGCGGACCAACCGCGACTATCTCTATATGGCGGCCATCGCCTGCATGGAACTGATGGCGGCCGCGCTGCTCTCCATCGATTTCGGCTTCTTCCTGGCGCTGGCCGTGTTCCTCCTGTTCGCCGTGGCGGCGCTGACCGGCGCGGAGATCCGGCGCTCCATGGGCCGCGCCAGAGCCACGGCCCGCGGCGGTTTGCGGCGGTTCCATTTGCGGCTCGCGGCCCTCTCCGTGTCGATTGCGCTGGGGATTCTGGCGCTCGCCGCGGGGCTGTTTTTCATCCTGCCGCGCACCGCCGAGGCGGCTCTTTCGCGCCTTGCGCGGCGCGCTCGCTCGCCCGGGTTCGCGGACCAGGTGACGCTGGGGCAGATGGGCGGCATCAGGAATACCTCGCGCGCCGTGATGCACATTCGCATCTGGAGCAGCGAAGATCCCGGCCCTCTGAAGTGGCGCGGCGCGGCCCTGGGCGATTTCGACGGCCGGCGCTGGAGCAACCTCGTGCGCCAGGGCGCCTACATCCGGGTGGAGAACGGACACGCGGACCTGGGGGACATTGATCACGGGCGCGGGCGGCGCCTCAACTACCACATAGATTTCGACGCGCTCGACGGCGACGCGCTGTTCTTCGCGGGCCTCCCGGAAAAGGTCGACCTGCGCTCCGCTTACCTGGTCCGCAGCGCGGAGGGAAACTACACCCTCGGCGCCCGGCCGCCCGAGGGGTTTCACTACGACGCTTACAGTCTGCTCGACGAACCGCCGGAAACGTCTTCCGGGCGCTATCCACCGCCCGTGCTGCCCCTTAAGGAACGGGAACGCTATCTGGAGTTGCCCGGCCGCCTGGACCCACGCATCCCGGCGCTGGCGCGGGCCATGGCCGGCGCCGCCGGCTCCGACGTGCGGCGGGCCCGCGCCATCGAGGCCGCGTTGGGCCGCGACTACCGCTACTCGCTTGAGGGGCCGGAGGGTGAGACGGCCGACCCGCTGGCCGATTTCCTGTTTACGCGGCGCCAGGGTTACTGCGAGTACTTCGCCTCGGCCATGGCGGTGATGTTGCGGACCCTGGGCATCCCGGCTCGTCTGGCGACGGGCTTCCAGAGCGGCCAGTATAACCCCTTCACGGAACTGTGGGTGGTGCGCGCTTCCGACGCGCACAGTTGGGTCGAGGCCTGGCTGCCGGGACGCGGCTGGTCCACCTTCGACCCCACGCCGCCGGAAGCGGCGCCGCGCCGCGCCGGCCTGCTGGCGCGCGCGGGCCTGTACCTGGATGCCGCCCAGGTCTTCTGGGAGGAATGGGTGGTGGGCTACGACGAGGGGCGCCAGGGGACTTTGGCCGACCGTATGGAACAAGGGACCCTGCGCCTGGGCGGCCGCTGGTATGACGCTCTCGCCGCCCTGCAATCGGGTTGGAAGACCTACTCCGGGGCGGTGACGCGGAGGGCGGCCATCCGCGCCGTCATGATCGCGGCGGCGCTCGTCTGGGGGTGGCTTCTGGGGCCGCCGCTGGTGCGCTTGCTGCGCCTGCGCCGGCGCGTCGATCGGCTCCGCCGCGGGCAGGCCGGGGTGGGCGACGCCACGCTGCTCTACGAGAGAATGCTGCGCATCCTGAAACGCCGCGGATTTCAGAAACCGGCCTGGTTCACCCCCGCCGAGTTCGCCAGCTCGCTGCCGCCCGGCCCTCTCGGCGCCGCCGTGGGCGAGTTCACCATCGCGTACAACGCCATGCGATTTGGCGGGCAAACCGGCGTGGCGCCGCGGCTCTCCCTTCTTCTGG
>JBEKPK010000124.1:0-13405 GCA_049520795.1 Bryobacteraceae bacterium | reverse complement strand
AGGCCGGCCACCCCCTGCAAATGTTTAAGGATCGACCCCGCCAGAGGGCCAGCGAAAATGGCCGAGATCGGTATGGCGCTCATAAAGAGGGCGATCATCTTGGCGCGGTACTTGTTGGTGTACCAGAACGTCAGGTAGAACACCACTCCGGGGAAGAAGCCCGCCTCCACGGCGCCGCCGATGAACCGCAGCACGCAGTAGCTGGTGGCGCCGTGCACGAACATCATCCAGGCCGACAGAATGCCGCGGAGGATCAGGATGGGACCCAGCAGGCCACGCGCGCCGATCCTCTTCAGGAGCATGTTGCTCGGAACATTCAAAAAGAAATAGCCGACGAAGAACAGCCCCGCGCCGAAACCGTAGACCTCGCTGCTCATCCCCAGGTCGGCCTGCATCTGGAGATAGGCGAAGCTGACGTTGACCCGGTTGACGTAGGCCAGGGCGTAGCAGAGGAACAGGAAGGGCATCAGGTGAAGCGTGATCTTGTGGTACGTCGCCGCTTCGAACCGATCGGGCGCCTGAGCAGGCGAGGGTTTCATTGGTCCCTCCGTACGCGAGAGGCCGGCGAGTATCCGTTTCGCATAAACGGAGTGTACCAGAAGTCACGGATTTCGACGGCGGCGGCTGCGCCGCGCTACGCTAAGGGAAGATGCCCGAACCCGAGGGGACGTTCGATCTTGAGGGCCTCCAGACGGCGTTGTTCTTCGAGTCGCCGGAAGAACTCTACGCGCGTGTATTCCGCGAACTGAAGCCGCGCACGCCGCTGCCCGAGCTGCGCGTCGAATTCCGCCGCTTCGCCAACGCTGACAGTTTCGTCCGCCTGGAAGAGGGCCGGTTGAGGGTGCGCATTTCCGACATGCTCCAGGGAGCACCGGCGCCGGTGCAGGAGGCCCTGGCCCATATTCTATTGCGCAAGCTCTACCGCAAACCCATCCCGCGCGCGTACCTGCACCGGTACCGGCTCTACCTCAATCGCCGCGACATGCGGCGCCAGGCGCAGCTTGTGCGCCAGGTACGCGGCCGGAAATTCGTCTCCGGGGCGCGCGGCGAGTGCCACGATCTCGAGGAAATGTTCGAGAGCGTGAACGCGCAGTTCTTCGATGGCCTGCTGGGACGGCCCCGGCTGGGCTGGAGCCGCGGCGCCTCCCGCACCATGCTGGGCCATTTCGATCCCGCGCACAATGCCATTATTATCAGCCGCATTCTCGACCGCCCGGAGACTCCGCGGCTGGCCCTGGAATACGTGATGTTTCATGAAATGCTGCACCTGCGCTATCCCGTGGACCACACCGGTTCGCGGCGCAGGGTGCATACGCGTGAATTTCGGAAGGCGGAAAAAGAATATCCCAGGCTGAAAGAGGCGAAAGAGGCCTTGAAGAAACTGTAGCCGGTTCCAGGGGTCACGCCGCCGAGGCCATGGTCGCCGGAAGCATGTTCCTCAGTTCCAGGCGCATAACGTCGAACCTCTGGACCAGTGCCCGGACATCCACTGTGCAGAGATCCCAGCGATAGAGGAACAGTCGCACTTCCACTATCGCCATACCGAGGGCAAACTGCGCTTGCTGGCGTACCAGCGCCGCGGCCAGGTCCGGCCGGTCGCGCTTCGATTGCAGCATCAGAACCTTCACGGCCGTGCACACGCGGCGGAAATCCGCGCTTAGATGACGCAGATATCCGCGGAAAACCTGACTGCGCCGTGCGCGGAGCCTGGCCGCGATGCGCGGCGTGAAACCGGGTTGGGAGCGCAGAAACTCGAGATCGCGGTCGTCCAGCAGGCGCATCATCGGCCGATAGCGATCCACCGACAACTCGTCGATCCAGTCGGCATTCAGAGGCAGATCGCCTCCCCGTGCGCCAAAACTGCGAACAATCGCTACCAGGGCTGCGACCAGTACCGCAACCGCGAAAACCGAGATGGCAATAGTAGTCATGGTAAATATAGATTCGCCGCCGATCAATTGAAGAGTAAAGTGAATTCCGAAAAAATGCAATACCCGGTAGGGTAATGTTGGTACTAATTAGGCTAGAGATATGTATATTGCGCCTGCCGAAAGTTAACTTAATCTTATTTCTTCGCGGCTTTCAGTAGGGAAGCGTTGAGGGCGTCGAGATGGATCAGTATCCGCTCCTCTTGCTCCGGCGCGAACCACGGCTGCTTGACGGGCGTTTCCTCGCCTTTGGCGCTCAGCAGGAAGAACCACGCCAGAAAACAGGCGCAAGTGGCCGCCATGACCCCGGTGTCCACGGCGTCCAGGTTTTTCAGCCCGAACAGCGTGCGCAGGATCATGCTCATGCCGCCGGCCAGGAAGAAAATGGTATAGATAACCGCATGCACCACCACGTTCCGGCTTAGCGGAACGGTGTACCAGCTCAACACAAAAAGCATTAGAATCAAGAATATAGCCAGACTGAAATCGAGACCGCGCTCGATCGCCACAATCAGACCGACGGCCACCGAACTCTGCGGCATCGCGGGCGTTATTTTATGGATCATGCTGGCGGCCGAGACAGCCACCGAAACGGCGCTTACGACATACATAGCCCAACGGCCCAGGGTGGAAAACCCCTTATGCCTCGCCAGTACCAATCCAAACAACTCCCAGACCATGGCGATGTAAAAGAACCAGATGATCGGCTGCATGCCAACGTAAAAGAAGAAATACGCGTTGGAGGTCGAGTCGAGGAACCAGCCGCACGTCACATAGATGGTATGAAAAATCAGGTAGGCAAAGAAAACACGGTACTTAGAGAAAAGACCCGTGGAGTAGAGCCTGACCCCGGTCAGACCAGATCCCACAGCCGAGATCACCTTAAGAACCGTGACCAGCGCGGCGCCTGCCATAATCTCAGGCCGATTCTAGCACTGCGCGCCGCGCTGTCTCGGATTCCGGTCTAGCGAACAAACGGGCACGGGTTGCAGCGCGGCAACGGCAGGTCGATCCGGCTCGGACGCGCGGTTGCAAGGAACGAAAACGCCACTAAGGTCAGGAGAATCAGCTTCTTCACGAGAGAATGTCCTTTCCAGCTTTGAAAATCCATGTTAACTTTGGATAGGTACTTCAGGTACTAATACTAGATGCAACCGTACCGGTATAAGGGATTTATCTCATTTTTTTCCAAAACCGGAACAAACCGGAGCTTCAGGCGGGGTTTCCGGAAGCGACACTCTTCGTGGTATAGAATGCGGGTTGGGGGGTGGTGGGCATTCCCCCCAATGCCTGGCGTGGAAAGAAGGCCGTAATCTGGGCGCATCGGACCCTAATTCGCAGCCGGCTGCTCAGCCGGCGGCAGCGCTGTGGCGCAGTATCCTGGCGCGCATTCCCACGGTCTTCGGCCGCCTCCTGTTTATGGCGAATCTGCGCGACCGCGAAACCGGGCGATATTCCCATCCCACGTTTTCGGCGGCCCTGGGCGCGGAGGAGGCTGACCGCGTTCTCCGCCACAGCCATTACCAGGTGTTTTCTCAATGGCTTGTGTTTAGCCTGGCCGAGCAGAAGGAGGATCTGGACGAATTCCTGGGCGAGCCCGCCGCGCGGGAGCGTCTTTCGGACTATCGGAACCTGCCCCCGGCCAGAGCCCACGAGGTGGAACGGCAGCTCTATCTCACGGACCTGGAGACGCTGCTGGAGTTGCTGATTGTCGAGCAAAGCGGCGTCTCCCGGAGTCGAGAAGCATAGCGACCCCGATTACCTGCCCCAGCAGGTCTATCTCCGACGGGTAGCGATACACCGACGGCTTCTGGTGAGACGCCGGGTGCGGCAACACCACCAGCCGGTCGCCCGCCAGGTCGCACCAGCCACATATGTAGCCCTCGCGATGCTCCAGGAAATAGATCGGCCGGTCGTACTCGTTCGTCCAGCCCGCGGAGGCGATGCGCGCCCGTTCGTCGATCAGCACAAGCGACCCCGGATGCAGGACCGGCAGCATCGACCGGTCCTCCGTGCCGATCAGACCGTAGCGATTGCGCCGCAGATCCAGGCCGCTGAGAAAGCGGAGCGGCACGCGGCCCCAGCTACGAACCAGGTGGCTGAGAAATGTGGTCTTGGTGAGATCGATTTCCACCTCCGGCGGCGGCGCGAGCGCCGTCCCTTCCGGCTCGAAATGAAGCACGTGCGTCCGTGGCAGGCCGATGTGCAAAGCCTCCGAAGCCAGGCGGTCGAGCGGCGCCCCGTACCAGGAAATCACTTCGTCGAACTCCAGCCGGTAAATCGCGCAAAGAGTGAACAGGCGGTAAATAGTAGGCGCCGTATCTTTGTTTTCGATGTCCGCCAGACGGCTCAACCGGATGGCGAACTCACCGTTGCCGAGGCGCTCGGCCAGACGCTGGCTGGCCTGTTCCACGTCGCGATAGGTCAGCTTGAGGCGTTCGCGCACCCGTTTCAGCTTCTCTCCGGCGCGTTCCATGGTATGATCCTACGCGGAACCGGCATTATAGCGCCCCTGCGTTCGAAAAGACACGGTTCCGTTCCGAATACGGAACAAGAGGAGAGGGCTTGAAGATCGTCATCGGAATCTCGGGCGCCAGCGGTGCGGTTTACGGCTGGCGTCTGCTCGAGCGCTTGCGCGACCGCGGAAACGCGGAAATCCACCTGGTTCTCTCCCGAGCCGGAGAGAAGACCTTGTTTTTGGAGACTGGAAAAACCGCGGCGGACGCCCGGGCGCTGGCGGATTATTGGTATCCTCCGGAGGATATTGGGTGCCGGCTGGCCAGCGGGTCTTACCCCACGGATGCCATGGTGATCGCTCCCTGTTCGATCCACACCATGTCCGCCGTCGCCGCGGGTATCAGTTCCAACCTCATTGTGCGGGCGGCGGACGTGACGCTCAAGGAAAGGCGAAAGTTGATTCTTATGGTTCGTGAAAGTCCTTTTCATCTGGGACATTTGAAAAGCATGACGGCATTAGCGGAAATAGGGGCGATAATCGCCCCGCCGATTCCGGGTTTTTATAACCATCCTCGCACCGTCGAGGAGATTGTCGACCACAGCCTGGACCGCGTGCTCGACCTGCTGGGGACGCCGGGCCCGGAGATCCTCCGATGGGAGGGCGCGTCCCGATGAGCGCCCGCGCCACTCGCCGCCCCAACCTTGCGGCTTTCCAGGGTGAGCGCGGGGCCTTTAGCGAAGAGGCCGCGCGCCGGCTGCTGGGCCCGCGCGCCGCAGTGCTGCCGTGCTCCCGCTTCGAGGATATGTTCCGCGCCCTCAAGGAGGGGCGCGCCGCGGCCGCCGTTGTGCCCATCGAAAACACCCTGGCGGGCTCGGTGCATGAGAACTACGATCACCTGTTGAATTTCGAGTTTCCCATCATGGGCGAAACCAGCGTGCGGATTGTGCACAACCTGATCGCTCCGAAAGGCGTTCCGTTTTCGAAAATTCGCCGCGTTTTTTCGCATCCCGTGGCGCTGAATCAGTGCCTGAATTTCTTCGCCGGCAACCCGCAGATCGAGCGAATTCCGTTCTACGATACCGCCGGCAGCGTCAAGATGCTTGTTGAAGAACGACTTACGGACGGCGCGGCGATTGCCTCCGCGGTCGCGGCCGAGATTTACGGCGCGCGCATTTTACGAAAATCGGTGGAAGACGATCGCCAGAATTTCACCCGGTTTTTCCTGCTACGGACGGCCGAATTCGCCCGCCGCCACCCCCTGCGCGCGGACGCGCGCGCGCAGTGGAAAACCTCCCTCGTGTTCAGCACCCGCAACGTACCCGGCTCCCTTTTCCGCGCTCTCAGCGCATTCGCCCTGCGCGATCTGAATCTTATTAAGATTGAATCGCGGCCGCTGCGCGGCAAGCCGTGGGAATATCTCTTCTATGTTGATTTTCTCGGCCGCGCGGATACGCCCAACGCACGCAACGCGCTGAATCACCTCGGCGAACTGGCGGATTTCCTGCGCATTCTAGGCTGCTACCCGAAAGGCGCGTAGGCGGGGAAAACACGCGCGCCGCTCGGGTCATCCCACGGGCTGCCAATTCGGAAATGGGTTGACTCGC
Organism: Bryobacteraceae bacterium; assembly: GCA_049520795.1. Taxonomy (GTDB): domain Bacteria; phylum Acidobacteriota; class Terriglobia; order Bryobacterales; family Bryobacteraceae; genus BOG-224. The sequence continues at coordinate 7,415 of JBEKPK010000124.1, read as the reverse complement.
GCCGAGCGGCAGGCGGCGATCAGGTCGGGCAGGCGTCCGCGGCGCTCGAAAAGGCGCTCCAGAAGCTGCTGCAGGGCGTCTTCCTCCCCTTCGATCCAGTCCGGTGGGATGCGCTTCCAGGCGCGGTCCATCACCTCTTCCGGAAAGTGAACCACCTGCCCCAGCCACGGCTGGAAATCGTCGAGCGAACGCACCGGATCGTAGACCATGCGCCGCGGGTAGAGTCCTTGAATGGGCGAATCGGCGAAGCTCCAGTTGGGTCCATCGAAGGCGAAGCCATGGTCGATCATGCGGGCCACGAAGCCCGGCCGGCCGCCGGCTTCGCCGCGCCGTACCATGGCGCGATAGAACACGCACTGGCGGCCATCGGCATTGCCGGCCCACTTGTCGAACACCAGGATGGCGCGAAAGTCCTCCATATTGGCAACCTGCCCCAGGAGCGCATCGGGAAGGAAATCGTAGACCGCCGTGCGCTCCGGGTCGCCCGGGTAGCGCGAGCCGAAATGCCAGCCCGGTTCCACCTGGATGCGCGCGGCGCCGAGCGTGAGATGCACCTCGGGGTTGGCGGCGAGGAACTCGGGCGTGAGGCGTATGAACGCCGTTCGCGGAGCGGAGATTTTCAAGTACTCCAGGAACTCCGAGCAGAGTAACTCATTCACCAGGATGCGCCGATGTTGCGGATTATTGCGGAACTTGACCACGTAGCAGCAACCGTCGTCCGCCTCCAGCAGATGGGCCTGGGCGCCTCCACGCATTCTTCGGATGTGCCGGACGGCGGTGAGCGGCATCGCAATGGAAATCGGGTAACCTAGAGTTGTATCACACGGAGGAACTCATCACCCCATGGCAGAACTGGAACCGCTTGCACCCACAGCCGCGGAAGCCGCCGCGGCGCCTGGTCCGGCGCGCAGCAAAGACGAAGTGGCTCTTGAGCTGATGAAGTTCGTTGCCATAGCCACGGGATACGGCAAGACGCCGCAATCCTCGACGGGCTTCTCGGGAAAACCGCAAACCCGCTCGGCGGAGGAGCAGGTGGAGGCATTGCTGGACCTCTTCGAGCGCTGCCGGCGAGTGGTCAATAAGGAAAGTTAGACGCCACCCTGGCCGCGGGTGGAGAACCCCTCGGCCAGGGACGGACAAACCGGCGCCAGGCTCAGCGCTTCTTCCCCGCCTTCTTGGCCGGGGCTTTCTTGGCCGACGCCTTCTTAGCGGGAGCCTTTTTAGCCGCCTTCTTTACCGGCGCTTTTTTCGCGGCTTTCTTGGCCGGCGCCTTCTTAGCGGGAGCCTTTTTAGCCGCCTTCTTTACCGGCGCTCTCTTCGCGGCTTTTTTGGCCGGCGCCTTCTTTACCGCCGCTTTCTTGGCCGGCGCTTTTTTGGCCGGCGCTTTTTTGGCCGGCGCCTTCTTGGCCGGCGCCTTCTTAGCCGGCGCGGGGGCGGGGGCTGGTTCTGGAGCCTTCTCGACGGGGGCTGGCTCGGGCTCCTTCTTGGCCGGGGCTTTCTTGGCCACCGCCTTTTTCACCGGCTTCTTAGGGGGAGCTCCGGGCGCCGGCGCTTCAGCGGCTGGCGCGGGGGGCGCGACGACGGATTCGGTCACCAGAAGAACGGCATCCACCTCTTCGTCGTCCTCGTCTTCGTCGTCTTCATAGTCGTCGAGCTTGGGGCCTTCCGCGTGTTCTTCGTCTTCGTAGTCGTGGAAGTCTTCCATCTCTTCTTCGTCTTTCGGGGCGAACTTCAGGCTATCAAACATAAATCAAGCCTCCTGTAGTCACGGCACAATCACCCATAGAATACCTTTTTTTTGCGGGAGTCAACAGCGAAAACGAAAGGCGTGAAGAAATTTTGGCGCGGACCCTTAGCGCGTGCCCGTTTCAGCCACCAGCGCGCGCGGCTCGGGCGAGGAAGCCGTCGCGGTGAGAGAGGGTTTGGAGGCGGCCTTCTTGGCCGGCGCCGAAGCGCTTCTCTTGGCCGCTTGGGCGCTGCTCTTCCCGGAGGCGGGGCCATTCTTCCGGGAGGCCGTGGTTGCCGAGTTCCTGGTGGAGGCCTGGCGACGCGCCGGGGCCTTCTTGGAGGGACTGCTGGCCACGCGGCGCTCCGGCTGTTCGGCTCTGAGCGCCGCCGGGATCACCAGGCGGTCGCCCTCAACTGTCTCGGTGGAGGGCAGATTGTTCAGCGCCACAATGCCGTTAACCGCGACGCCGTACCGCTTTCCGATTTCCGCCAGCGTCTCGCCGGGGCCCACGCGATGCATGCGCCAAGCCTCGCGATGTTCCGGCGGAATGGACTCCAGCGCCGGGATGAGCGCGTCTCCGGCTCCCTTAGGGACGTGCAGGGCGTAGCCCGCGGGCGCGACGCGCTTCAGAATCGACGGGTTGAGAGCCGCCAATTCGGGGAGCGAGACCTCGGTGATGTCCGATACCAGCGTCATGCTCGTGGGCGCGGCGATTTCCACCGTGTCATACTCCAGCGCCGGGTCCGGCTGGAGATCCTGAATGCCGTACTCGGCCGCGTTCTTGTCCATGATAGTCATGGCCAGAATGATGGGCACGTAGTTGGTTGTTTCGAGAGGCAGGACGCCGCGGTTGCGTAGTTCCCAGAAGTCGGCATACCCGGTGCGCTCCACGGCCTTTTCCACCGTCACGGGTCCGCAGTTATAGGCCGCCAGAGCCAGATACCAGTCGCCGAACTCCTGGTACAGGTCGCGCAGATGCCGGGCAGCCGCCCGTGTCGCCTTTTCCGGATCCATGCGCTCGTCCAGGTAGGGGGTGCGGTTCAAGCCGTATTCCTGGCCCCGCCACGCCAGAAACTGCCACATTCCGCCGGCGGCCTTTCGCGAAACCGCGCGCGGGATGAATCCGGACTCGGCCTGCGCCAGGTGGATCAACTCCCGCGGTACGCCCTCTTCGTCCAGCACGCGCTGGATCATGGGGCGATACCGGCCGGCGCGCTCCAGCCCGTTAATCAAGGTCCGGCGGCCGCGATTGCTGAAGTAGTTGATGTACCCCAGAACGGCGTCGTTCACCGAAAGCGGCAATTGCGAGACCGTGGCCGCCACCTGCTCGCGGACTTTGTCTTTCAGCCGCGGATCCACTGGAAACGTCATTTCCAGGATGTCCTCTAGGGGGGCCTTCTCAAACTGGTCCTCGTCCACCGCCGAGGCGCCCATGCCCGCCAGGTCGCGGCGATGTATCTCATCCACCATGCCCTCCAGGAGGTGGGCGTACACGGGGCTGCCGGCCGGGTTCTCGGTGGATGCTTCGAGCATCAGGTCGACGGCCGCGTCGAACTCGCGGCGGGAGCTGGCGATATCCCGCCTCTGGAAGTCGTATTTGCCTCGCTCGAAAAGGCGCCCGGCGCGTTGAACCAGGGCGTCCGCCGCGAGTTTCCGATCGGAGGTCCCGGGCGCAACCAGCGGGAAGGCGGGGACATCCTTGAGGAACAGATTGGGTTGGGACACGCTGGGCGGGTCGGCGAATTCGGCTACCGCGGGAGCCGTATGCGGCGCTGGCGGCAGGAAGGCCATCTGGAATTTGGATTGCTGCTGCTGGTAACCGCAACCCACGGAGGTGAGGGCCGCCGCGACCGCCAATGCGAAGATAGCTTTCGTTCGAATTGCCATTACTTTCTCGAACTGAAGAAAAACAAGCCGCTTCCGCGGGACGGCGCCCGGCTCGGTGACTAAATCAGGTTACAACACCTTAACACTGTAATGCAACACACATAAAGGGGGCCCCGTGCGGAGCGTGTCGCTCGGGCACGGGGCCGGGTCTCTATTCCTCTTCTTCTTCTTCGCCCGCCTTGGCGGCCTTGGCGGCGGCGACAATCTTTTCCGCCTGCAACTGCGGCACGTAATCGTAGTGGTCGAACTCCATGGTGAAGGACGCCCGGCCCTGCGTCATGGCCGTCAAATCGCTTTGATAATTCAGCATTTCCGCCATGGGGACCTGGGCGCGGATAAACTGGCTGGCGCCCTTGGTTTCCATGCCCGAGATGCGGCCACGGCGGCCGTTCAGATCGCCCATCAGGTCGCCGGCGTACTCCACGGGCGCCTGGATTTCCACGTTCATGACCGGCTCCAGCAGCGCCGGCTTAGCCTCCAGCATGGCCGCTTTGAAAGCCTTGCGGGCGGCCAGTTTGAAGGCCAGTTCCGAAGAATCCACATCGTGGTAGGAGCCGTCGTAGACGGTCACTTTGAAATCCACCATGGGATAGCCGGCCAGAAAGCCGTGTTCGGCCGCTTCGATGATGCCCTTTTCCACCGCGGGGATGAAATTCCTGGGAATCGCGCCTCCAAAAATCTCGTTGGCGAACTCGAATTTGGCGCCGCGCGGCAAAGGTTCCATCTTGATCCAGCAGTCGCCGAACTGCCCGTGGCCGCCGGTCTGTTTCTTGTGCCGCCCTTGCACGTCGGCGGCGCCGCGGATGGTTTCGCGGTAGGGGATCTTGGGAGCCTTGAGGGTAACGTCCACTCCGTAGCGCTTCTTCATGCGGCTGACCACGATTTCCACGTGCTGCTGTCCGGACCCGGCCAGCAGAAACTCGCGGGTCTGCGGATCGCGGTAGAAGCGCAGCGACTGGTCCTCTTCGAGAATGCGGTGGACGGCATTGCCCATACGGTCTTCGTCGTTCCGGGAATTGGCCTGAATGGCAAAGGCTATGGAAGGCTCGGGCAATCTGACGGGCCGGTAGAGGAAGCTCGCGCCCTTATCGGCCAGCGTGTCGCCGGTGAGCGTTTCCTTGAGCTTGGCCACGGCTCCGATGTCGCCCGCGCGCACTTCGGTAACGGGCTGCAAAGTCTTGCCCTGGGGGCTGGCGATGTGGGCCAGCCGCTCGGCAACGCCGCGCGTCAGGTTCTGCAGGCCGGCGTCGTTCCTGACCACTCCGGTAACCACCTTGAAATAGCTGATGCGTCCGGCAAAAGGGTCCGCCGTGGTCTTGAAAACGAACATCGACGGCGCCTCGTTCTCATCGAACTTGCGCATCGTCTCCTCGCCGTTAACGGCGGCGGGAAGTCCCGCGCGTTCCAGGGGAGAAGGCAGGTTATCGACGATGAAATTCAGGATCAGGTCCGTTCCGATGTTGTGCAGCGCCGAGGCGCACAGCACGGGGAAGAACCGCATGGCGCGAACGCCCAACTTGACGCCTTCCACGATCTGCTCGGCCGAGAGCGACCCCTTGTCGAAGAACTCCTCCATGAGGGCGTCGTTGCTCTCGGCGACCATTTCCACCAGGGCGTCGTGGGCCTTCCGCGCGGCGTCCGCCAGGTCTGAGGGGATTTCGCCTTCCTTGCCTTTCCCGTCGCCATCGGGCGTGTAGGAGTACGCCTTCATGCGGATGAGATCCACCACGCCCATGAAATCGCGCTCCGACCCGATGGGAATCTGAATGGGGACCGCGCCGCGCCCGAAAACCTGGTTTACGCTCTCGAGCGCGCGGTCGAAGTCGGCCCGGTCGCGGTCCAGCTTGTTGATGATCACCGCGCGCGGCAGCGCGAACTCCTCGGCGAACTGCCAGACCTTCTCGGTCTGCACTTCCACGCCCGCCACGCCGTCCACCAGAACCAGCGCGGCGTCGGCCGCAATCAGCGCCGCGCGCGTATCGTTGATAAAGATGTTGTAGCCGGGAGTATCGAGGATATTGATTTTGGTTTTCTTCCACTCGGCCACGGCGATGGCTGTGGAGATCGTGATTTTGCGCTGCACTTCGTCGTCGTCAAAATCGGTGATGGTGTTGCCTTCGTCCACGCGCAGCAGACGGTTGGTGGCTCCGGAGGCGAACAGCAACCCGGCGGTGAGCGTCGTCTTGCCGGAATCGCCGTGGCCCACCACACCGACGTTCCGCAGGTCTTTGCTTTCGTAAACTTTCACGGTGTTTACTCCCTGGTAGTCGCGATCTTCGGTCGAAATTCTTAGGATTAAAACGGAATGGTAACACGCGGAAAGGAACCGTCCGGGCAGCGGCCAGCGCCGTAAACGCGGCGCGCGGCCTGGAGTTTTCCATTCCTGGCCGATAAGGAACTGCGTGAGTCGCTTCCTGGAAGACGCCGAACGGGTTCTGGAGACCGCCGGCGTCACGCCCGCGTACTGCGGGATGGCCGAACTGGCGATCCTGATCGACGTCTGGGGAGGGATGCGAATCGTGGATGCCGCCGGCTGGCGTCCGGAAGCGCTTCAGGCGCACTATGGGGCCGCGACCGTCTACCAGGTCATGCGCACGCCCGGCGGCATTCGGGTAATGGGCCGTTCCGGCGGCCGGAGTTGCGTACTGGAAAGCTCGCGCCCGTCGCCGCCCCAGCCGGCGATCCTGGCCCGGTATCCGGTTGGCTTGTGGGGCCAGGCTTTCCAGCCTGCCATCGGGTTTTTACCCGGCGTCTAGCGATAGTCCGAAGAACTCGGGCTAGAAGCCGGCGGCATGATGAAATCCGGCCCCCACATTTCTCCCTGCACGCGCTGTATAATAATTCATCAGGCTGTTCCAACAGAGCAGGCGCTTTCCGGCGAGGCCGGGAGCGACCGGTGCGCCACGAATGAAGGGTTTTCTGGTTCTCGTTCCGCTGGTTCTGGTGGGTTTGCTCCAGATCGCCGGCGCAGCCGCGGATACCGCGCCACAAACGCCCGCCAAGAAGAAGGCCACGAAAGCGTCCGCCAAAGCTTCGTCTAAAACGTCCGCTTCGGCCCCGGCGAGAAAGGCCGCCGCGAAGAAAAAGCCGCGTTACAAGCCCGCCCCGCCGGTGGATCCGACCCTGGGCGACAATGTGGATGGCGACGATCTTACCGTCCGCCGCGCCGCCGTGGACGCGCTCGGAACCATGAACGGCGCGGTGGTGGCCGTGGACCCCACGAACGGGCGCGTGCTCAGCATAGTCAACCAGAAACTGGCGCTCAAGAGCGGCTTCATTCCCTGCTCCACCATTAAACTGGTCACCGGTCTGGCCGGCCTCAGCGAGCATGTCATCGAGCGCGACACCCCCATCCGCCTGGGCCGCTACACTACCTTCAACCTCACCAGCGCCCTGGCCAAATCGAACAACCCGTTTTTTCAGCGGCTGGGCAATCAGCTTGGCTACGACCGCGTCACCCACTATGCGCAGATGCTGGGCCTGGGCGAGAAAGCCGGCCTGGATATCGAGGGCGAAGAGCCGGGCTCGTGGCCGGACAAGCCTCCCGCGGCCGGCGGAGTCGGGATGATGACGGCTTACGGCGAGGATATCCTTATGACCCCGCTCGAACTGGCCGCGCTGCTCTCCGCCATCGCCAACGATGGGAAGCTCTTCTACCTCCAGTACCCGCGCAGCGCCGCGGAAGCCGAGGGGTTCACGCCCCAGGTCAAGCGATCGCTCGACATTTCTTCCAGCGGCATCGCGGACATCAAAACCGGAATGCGCGCGGCCGTCGATTTCGGTACGGCGCGGCGCGCGG
>JBEKPK010000123.1:0-14849 GCA_049520795.1 Bryobacteraceae bacterium | reverse complement strand
AAACATTGACCGGCCGGGGACATAGTTGACACTTTAGACCGGCGACATGGTTGACAACGTTTCAGATCCGGAAGTGTGGTTCATCGAAGTGGCAGAGAATCCCGGCTGCCCCCTTTTCCTTCTATCAGGTGATCTTCTCGGAACCGGCGGGGGTTGTCAAGGGCGCGCCCGATTTTGGCGCGGCGAAGCGAACCCTTGACAACCCCCGCCGGTTCCGCATAATCGATAGGAAGGGAAAGGGGGCAGGGCGCTGGCTCATGGGGTTTTCGGGCTTCGCCTTCGCTTGGGCTCCGCTCCGGCGTCGGCTGCGAAGTAGCTTTCCTTTTCGTCCAACCAGCCCAACAACACGGGTCCGTAGTAGACTTCGTGAAAGTTCTCTTCGGTCTGCAAGAGTCCAACGTACTCGCCGCCCAGGACCATGCTGACAAATACTTCCCGATTTTTCCAGTTCATTAGACCGCTTTGGCCGACCTTGCGCAGACGGCTGTTTTCGGGATATTCCGGTTCCGGCAACCGCGCCGGATAGCGGCGCGTCGACGCCGCGTACAAGGAGGCCGGCGTCTGATATTCCAGCGCTTCGTGAGGCCGCTGCTGGTTGTACTCGCGTTGAAAACGGATAAACGATTCTTGTTGTCGCCGAAGGTTCGGCGCCGGCGGCGTGGCCGTCTCCTGCTTCAGGGTTTGGTGCATCCTCTCGTGCCGTCCGTTTTGCTCCGGATGCCCCGGCGCGATGCGCTCGTGCCGAATCCCCAGCCGCAGCCACCACATGCTCAGTCGGCTGAGTCCGGCCGGTGCGGGCGCTGCCACAAAGGGCGGCCCGTTATCCGTTCGGATGGCTTCCGGCAGCCCGCACTCGCGGAAGACCGCCTCGAAGATCCCGCGCACGTGCACCCCATCGGTCTTTTCCACCGCCCGGCAGCGCAGCAAATACCGGCTAAAGGCGTCGCTGATGGTCAGGGGATCGCACCGCTCTCCGTTGCCACACCGGAACCACCCCTTGAAATCCGCGCACCAGACCTGGTTGGGCGCTCCGGCGTGCGCTAGAGGCTCGCTGTACCGGGGAGCCCGCCGTCGCACGCGGCGCGCCTGCGCCAGGCCTTCCCGCTGCAGCAGTTCTCCGATGCTGCTGGTGGCCGGCCAGTGTTGGCCCGGGTGGCGATTCTCCAGATAGACCCGCAGTTTCCGCGGCCCCCATCGGGGATGCTGCTGCCGCAACTCGATCACCCGAACTGCCACCTCCGTACTCATCGCCTGCGGCGAATCGTGCGGCGACCGGCTTAAGTCCTCCAGCCCGGCCACCCCTTGGGCTTCGAATCGCTTGACCCACTTGTACCCAGTCTGCCGAGAAATTCCGTACTTGCGACACAACTCGGCAAAATCGTCCTGCTCGAGTTGCCGCTCTTCCACAAACTTCCTTCGCTGTTCCAAGGCTGTCCTCGCATTGTCAACCATGTCGCCGGTCTAAAGTGTCAATGATGTCGCCGGTCCGGACCGTGCTATTCCACACGGCTCACGCCGTGGGCTAGGATGTTTCGCCCTCCGGGCTTCGGAAATGTACAAACTCCCGATCCGAGCGAAGCTCGGACGGTCGCGGTTGAACCGATCTTGGCGTCGGGCAAGCGTCCGAGCTTCGCTCGGATTGACAAGGCAGGAGCCTTATCCCACCTGCCGCCTCCTGCTAAGATAAAAGTTATCCACACCTAGGGAGGAACAGCTCAACTTGAACTCTGCCATTCTCGCCCTGGAGGACGGCGCGGTCTTCGAGGGCAGGAGTTTTGGCGCCCCTTCCGAACGGTCCGGGGAAGTTGTCTTCAACACCGCCCTCACCGGCTACCAGGAAGTCTTCACCGATCCTTCCTATTCCGGCCAGATCGTCATTCTCACCAATCCCCAGATCGGCAACTACGGAACCAGCCAGGGCGATAACGAGTCCGCGCGGCCTTACATCGAAGGCCTGGTGGTGCGCGAATTCTCCCCCATCGCCAGCAACTGGCGTTCGGATACCGAGGCCGGCGCCTTCCTGGCGCGCCACGGCGTCCCCATCGTTTCAGGCCTCGATACGCGCGCGCTGGTTCGCCACCTGCGCACCCGCGGCGTCATGCGCGGGGTGCTCTCGGCGGTGGAAAGCGACGCGCGCGTACTGGTCGAAAAGGCGCGTGGCATTCCTTCCATGGTGGGCCTCGACCTCGCGAGCCGCGTCTCCACTCCCGAGCGGTATGAATGGACTGAGGGTGTGGACGCCTGCTCGCCCTCCGAAGGCATTGCGCCGGCGCCCGAGCCGAAGCTCCACGTGGTGGCCTACGATTTCGGCATCAAGCTCAATATTCTGCGCCGCCTCCGGCAGGTGGGCTGCCGCGTGACCGTGGTTCCCGCGCTCACTTCCGCCGAAGATGTGCTGGCGCTCGGGCCCGACGGCGTCTTCCTTTCCAACGGCCCCGGCGACCCCGAGCCGCTCCGGCCGCAGGTGGCCAACATCCGCAAGCTCATCGGCCGCGTCCCGGTGTTCGGCATTTGCCTGGGCCACCAGTTGCTAGGCCTGGCCGTGGGCGGGAAGACTTACAAACTGAAGTTCGGGCATCGCGGCGCCAACCACCCGGTGCGCAATGAAATCACAAGCAAGGTGGAGATTACCTCCCACAATCACGGCTTCGCGGTGGACCCCGAGTCGCTCAACGCGAACGAAATCGAGATCACGCACGTCAACTTGAACGACGGAACGTTGGAGGGCTTCCGTCACCGCAACCATCCGGCATTCTGCGTGCAGTATCATCCCGAGGCAGCGCCCGGGCCGCACGATTCGCATTATCTTTTCGACGATTTCGTCAAACTCATGGGAGAGCGGTGATGCCCAGACGCACCGACATCCACCGCATCCTGATCGTCGGCTCCGGCCCCATTGTCATCGGCCAGGCCTGCGAGTTCGACTATTCCGGGACCCAGGCCGCCAAAGCCTTGCGTGCCGACGGTTTCGAAATCGTGCTGGTGAATTCCAATCCGGCCACCATCATGACGGACCCGGACCTGGCCGACCGGACCTACGTGGAACCGCTGACGGTGGCTTATCTCGAAGAGATCATCCGCCGCGAGCGCCCCGACGCGCTGCTTTCCACGGTGGGCGGGCAGACCGGCCTCAACCTCTCGGTGGAACTGGCCGAAGCGGGCATTCTGGAACGGTACGGTGTGGAGCTGATCGGGGCCAAGATCGACGCGATAAAGAAGGCCGAAGACCGCCTGCTGTTCAAAGACGCCATGCGCAAGATCGGCCTGGAGACGCCGCAATCGCAGCTCGTCATGGGCATCAAGGCCGGGCTGGCGTTCGCCGAGCGCATCGGCTACCCGGTGATTCTGCGCCCCAGCTTCACCCTGGGCGGCACCGGCGGCGGCATCGCCTACAACCAGGAAGAGCTGGCCGAGATTCTGGAACGCGGGCTGGCCCTCTCGCCGGTGCACGAAGTGCTCATCGAAGAGAGCGTGCTGGGGTGGAAGGAATTCGAGCTGGAGGTGATGCGCGACCTGGCCGACAACTGCATCATCGTCTGCTCCATCGAAAACTTCGACCCCATGGGCGTGCACACCGGCGATTCCATCACGGTGGCCCCCGCCCAGACGCTCACCGACCGCGAATACCAGATGATGCGCGACGGCGCGCTGCGCTGTTTGAGAGAAATCGGCGTGGATACGGGCGGCTCCAATGTGCAGTTCGCCATCGATCCGCGCACCGGGCGGATGGTCATCATCGAGATGAACCCGCGCGTCTCGCGCAGCTCCGCGCTGGCGTCGAAAGCCACCGGCTTCCCTATCGCCAAGATCGCCGCCAAGCTGGCGGTGGGCTACCGGCTGGACGAAATCCGCAACGACATCACGCGCAAAACGCCGGCCTGCTTCGAGCCCACCATCGATTACGTGGTGGTCAAGATTCCCAAGTGGGCCTTCGAGAAATTCCCCGGCGTCGATTCCACGCTGGGGACGCAGATGAAATCCGTGGGCGAGGTGATGGCCATCGGTCGCACCTTCAAGGAAGCGTTGTACAAGGGGCTGCGGAGCCTGGAAACCGGCAAGGCCTTCGGCTCCGAGAAATTCGATAAGGCGCTCATCCCGCAGAAGCTCATCACCCCCACGCCGGACCGCCTCAACTACCTACGCTTCGCCCTGGCCACTGGCTCCAGCGTTCAGGAAGTCCACGAGCTGACCGCCATCGACCCGTGGTTCCTGGAGCAGCTCAAGGAAGTCGCGGATTTCGAAAACGAGCTGGCCGCGCACGCGGAGCTGCCGGCCGTTCCCGCCGATCTTTTCCGCCGCGCCAAGCGCTTTGGCATATCGGACGTGCAACTCGCCAAGTCCTGGGGGGTGGACGAGTTGGCGGTGCGCGCGCGCCGCAAGGAGCTGGGCGTGGCCGCCGTATTCAGCCGCGTGGATACCTGCGCCGCCGAGTTCGAGAGCTTCACGCCGTATCTGTACTCCAATTACGAAAGCTCGTGCGAGGCCGATCCGGGCCAGCGGGCGAAGGTCATGATCCTGGGCAGCGGCCCCAACCGCATCGGCCAGGGCATCGAGTTCGACTACTGCTGCTGCCATGCTTCGTTCGCGCTGCAGGAACTGGGCGTCGAATCGATCATGGTGAATTGCAATCCCGAGACCGTCTCCACCGACTACGACACCAGCGACCGCCTGTACTTCGAGCCGCTCACGCTGGAACACGTGCTGAACATCGCCGATACCGAAAAGCCCGACGGCGTGATCGTGCAGTTCGGCGGGCAGACGCCGCTCAACCTGGCGCTGCCCCTCAAGCGCGCCGGAGTGCCCATCATCGGCACCGACCCGGCCGATATCGATCTGGCCGAAGATCGCAAGCTGTTCGGCAAATTGCTCGACGAGCTGGGAATTCCGTGCCCCGCCAATGGCACGGCCACCAGCGTGGAGGAGGCGTGCGAGGTGGCCCTGCGCCTGGGTTACCCTGTGCTGGTGCGCCCCAGCTACGTGCTGGGCGGGCGCGCCATGGTGATCGCCTACGACGAGGAGATGATTCGCCAGTACATGCGCGAGGCCGTGACTTTCTCCCAGGAGCGCCCGGTACTGATCGACCGCTTCCTCGAAGACGCCACGGAAGTGGATGTGGACGCGCTGGGCGATGGCGACGAAGTGCTGATTGCCGGCATCATGGAGCACATCGAGGAAGCCGGCGTGCACTCCGGCGACAGCTCCTGCGTGCTGCCGCCGCAATCGCTGGCCGAGGCCAACATCCGCACGATTGAAGACTACACCGTGCGCCTGGCCAAGGCGCTCCACGTGATCGGCCTGATGAACGTGCAGTACGCCATCCAGAACGGGGTGGTCTACGTGCTGGAGGTGAACCCGCGAGCCTCGCGCACCGTGCCCTACGTGAGCAAGGCCACCGGCGTGCCGCTGCCCAAGATCGCGGTCGGCCTGATGTGGGGACGCAAGCTGAAGGATTACGCGCACCTCACCGGCGGAGTCACTTCGGGGACCCTGAGCGTGCCGCAAGTGTTCGTGAAGTCGCCCGTGTTCCCGTTCAACAAGTTCCCCGGGGTGGACCCGGCGCTCGGGCCGGAAATGCGCTCCACCGGCGAAGTCATGGGCGTGGGCATCAACTTCGGCGAGGCGTTTCTGAAAGCGCAAATCGCCGCCGGCAGCCCGCTGCCGGACAAAGGCACGGTGTTCATCAGCGTGAACGAGCGCCACAGACAGGAAGCCGTGGAGGTGGCCAGGCGCTTCGCCGCGCTGGGCTTCAACCTGGTGGCCACCCGAGGGACGGCCGCCCTGCTGCGCAACGCCGGCCTGCAATGCCGGATGGTGTTCAAGGTGAACGAAGGCCGCCCCAACGTGGTGGATCTGTTAAAGGGCGGATCCGTCCAGCTGGCCATCTACACCACCGCCGGCGCACCCGCGTTCCTGGATGAGAAATCCATCCGCCGCGGCGCGGTGACGTATCGCGTCCCCTGCATCACCACCATGAGCGGCGCCAAAGCCGCCGCCGATGCAGTAGCCTCCCGCCGCCGGGACCCCATCCGGGTGTGGAACCTGCAGGAAATCCACGCGGCGAAACAGACCACGGCGTAGGGGCATGTGGGACAGGCGGTTCCGCCTGTCAATCCGAGCGTAGCTCGGATGCCGTCGTCAGCAGCCGGTTGGCAGGCGAAAGCGCCTGCCCCACAATTCCGGACGACGTCCGCCAAACATAAGAACTCCAGGGGCCGGGCATCCTCGGCCCGCGGACCTGAGGAACGTATCGGACGGTCGCAGATCAACCTTGTTATCGGAGGCCATTTCGCGTCAGAATGAGAACATGGCGAAGCACGACAACAAGCCTGTCGCCCGGAAGAACGGCCACTCGCCGAAGCCTCCGGTTACGCCGCTGGGCAGGGAACTCCGGGAGCTTCGTGAGAAGTATATCGCTTCCGGCGGCAAGCTGCTGAACCGACGAGAGTTGGAACGGGAAGTGGCGGAACGCCGGGGACTGCGTTAGTGGATGGCCGGCCCATTCGCACTTTTCTGGACAGTGGGGTTCTGATCGCCGCCTACAAAGGTTCGCCCTCCGTCGAAGCATCTGCGATCGGCATCCTGGACGACCCCAATCGGGTTTTCCTCAGCAGCCCTTTCATTCGCCATGAAGTCTCGCCGAAGGCTCTCTATAACCGGCAGCAGGACGAGTATCGCTTTTACCAGAGGTACTTTAGGCGCGCGGTTTTCTGTGACGATCTGAAGTTGATTCTGAGCCACGCAGGCAAGGAATCGGCGAAATCGGGCATCGGCGCGATGGATTCCTTGCACATTGCCGCCGCCCACCTGCTCGATGCCGACGAATTCGTCACCTCCGAAAAGCCGGGCAAGTCGATCTACCGGACGTCGCTGCTCAAGGTCGTCTATCTGTTCCGGTAGACCTCCGTTTTTCGCGCTCCGACGGGCTCGGACCCTCTGCGAGATAGACTAATACTGTGGACTCGGAACTGAAGCAATACCTGGTCGAGATGGAAGAGCGGATCGTGGCATACGTCAACGAGAGATCCGAACAGGTTGAAACCAAGCCGCTGACGGAGTTCCACAGGTGGGCGTCGCCGGCAGAGGCGCGCAATCGCGCCATCGCCACGGCTCTCCGGCGATCGATCTTGAGATGGAAGCCCTGGCTGAACGGGCAGGAGCGCTCGAAGGCCGCAAACCTCAATAGCCTTTTAGCCGGCGTTCAACTCCCGATGAGGGTTCACTTTCCCGACAGCGCTTTTCCGGCGTCCGCGACGGTAATTATCAAGACCATGGGATCGACGGGCGAAACGGCGAATCCGCGCCGCTCATAGAACCGTTTTGCATCCTCGGAGATAGCGGTCACAAGGATGGCCCGGATACCCGCAATCCCGGCAGCCTGCAGCGTCCGCATGACCGCATCGCGCAACAGGCTGGTCCCCAGGCTGCGGCCCTGCCAGGCGCGGTCCACCGCCAGCCGGCCGAGGATCATCACCGGCACGGGGTCCGGCATATTCCGCCGGACACGGCCCGGCGCCGCCGCCTGCGCCACACCTCCGCTGGCCAGCGCGTAATAACCCACAACCCGCCCGCCGGCGCATACAACGTAGGTCCGCGACGCCCCGGTTGCTTCGTTCGCCAGAGGGGGCTTTCCCAACCAGCTATCCAGATCCGGCGCGCCGGAATCGAATGCCGACACGTCATGCGCCGCCGTCAGGTGTTCCGGCGCGCTTATGTCCCGCGCGCCGACCGTCATCGCTCCCAGGCTGCCTTCGTCGTCAACAGCCGCCGCAGACGGCTATTCTCCGCCGGCGGTTTGTCCAGAGCGGCGGTGAACCGCTTGTAGGCCTTTTCATCGAGCAGAAAAAACCGCTGGTCCAGAAGCACGGCCGTGGCTTCCCGGCAAGCCGCCTCCAGCATGAACTCCGACCGGTTCTTCCCAAGCCTTTCCGCCGCGCGGTCGATGAGAGACCTCTTCACCTCGTCCGCCCGAAGGTTGATCGTGACGCCGCTTGCGCCTGTATTCCGCATGGCTGTTGTTTCTTTCTGTGTATACAAACACTATACGGAACTGTGTTGACACTGTCAACACACGCTACGCCTTCAACGCCTCCGCCAGCTCCGCCGCCGGCAGCCGCACGCCCACGTAGAAAGTTCCGAACAGGGCGTAGAGGGCGCTCACTTCGTCGAAGCGCATTTCGTAGATCAGCTTTTTGAACACCAGCGGGTCGTCGGCGAAAAGGTCCACGCCCCACTCCCAATCGTCGAAGCCGATGGAGCCGGTGATGATCTGCCGCACCTCGCCCGCGTACCGCCTTCCCACCATGCCGTGCTCGTGCATCAGGCGCTGCCGGTCGGCCATGGGCGCCCGATACCAGTTCACCGATTCCCCGCGCCGCCGGTCCATGGGGTAGAAGCAAATGTACTTGGAAGCCGGAATCTCCGGCCAAAGCCGCGGAGCCATGGCCTGGCGCTGCCGCGCCAGCACGTCCTCAATCTCGTTGTTCCATTCCTCCGAATGCGGCTCGACCCCGCGCGAGGCCAGCGCGCCGTACACCCGGGCGCTCGATTCATACAGTCCCAGCTCCACCACGGAGATGTAGGAAGCGGCGGGTTCCAGGTAATCGGTCAGACGCAGACGCCCCAGTTCCCGTTGGACATGGCCCAGCTCTTCGAAGCTGCGCCGGAAGTGCACCAGCAGCAGGTCGCCCTTGTGTCCCAGCAGCGAATACATGCCGCTGTGGCGGCCATCCGCCGGGCGTTCCCATAGGCCCAGAAGTTCGGCCGCTTCGGCCACGGTTTCATCGCGCTCGGCCGCGGCCAGCGCGCGCCACGCGGGCCGCCGGAAGCGCATCATCTGGTGCAGCACGCTAGAGCCCTCCAGCGTCAGCGGGACGGCGGGCAGCGCGGCGTGGGCAAGCGTATCGGGCGTCATATCCAACATTATATGGGTGGGAAGGCGCCCAATCCGTTATCCCAACTTAGCCGGCGCCGGCCTTGGCGGGCGCCATGCATTCCTTGACTTTCCTGGCAAGCTGCTTTACGGTGTAGGGCTTGGCGAAAAAGCCGGCGGTCTCAACCGCCGTGAACCGCTCCTCTACGTCCAGATCGCCGAATCCGCTGCATATCAGCACCGGCACGTCGGTCCGTATCTCCCGAATCCGTTGCAGCGTCGCCCCCCCGTCCATTCCCGGCATGGCCACGTCCAGGAGCACCAGCCCGACCGCCGCCGAGTTCTCCTGGAACAAACGCACCCCTTCGTAACCATCCGCGGCCAGCAGCACCCGGTATCCGAACGATTCGAGCGCCGATTTGGAGAAGTTCCGGATCATCTCCTCGTCGTCCACAACGAGTATGGTTCCCGCGCCGCGCAGGTCCGTGCGGCCCTCGCCTTCCGCCTTAGGCGCGGCCGCCGTCTCCGCCACCGCGAACAGCGTCTTGAAAGAGCTTCCCCGGCCGGGAACGCTGTGGACCTGCACCGCCCCCTTGTGCTGGCGGATAATCCCCAGCACGGCCGCCAGCCCCAAACCGCGGCCCGTAAACTTGGTGGTGAAGAACGGGTCGAAGATCCGCTTGACGGTCGATTCGTCCATTCCCGAGCCGTTGTCCCGCACCTCCAGGAACACATACTCCCCCGGCGCCACCTTTTCGCCTTTGTACAAATCGGGCAGGGGCTCATGGGTCACGGTCTGCTGTCCGGTTCTCACCAGGACCACGCCCCCCTCGGTTCCAATCGCCTCGGCCGCGTTGATCATCAGATTCATGGCCACCTGTTGCACCTGGCTGGGATCGGCCAGCAGCAGCGGCAGATGCCTGTCCAGATCCATCCGAATCTGCACCGCCGGTGGAATCGACTGATGGATCAGCCTGCCGGTGCGCATCACCACTTCCGACAGGTCCACACGTTCCGCGTAGAACCGGCCCTTTCCCGCATAGGCCAGCAGTTGCCGGGTCAAATCGGCGGCGCGCTCTCCGCCGCTGACGATGCTCTCGAGCGCCGGTTGCGCGGGGTCGTTTTCCGGCAGGGCGTTCAACAGGAGACTCGCGTTTCCCACCATGCTGGTCAGCAGGTTGTTGAAATCGTGGGCCACTCCGGCGGCCAGATAGCCGATGGCTTCCATTTTCTGCGATTGCCGCGCCTCCTCCTCGGCGCGCCGGCTGTCGGTCACGTCTTCGATGGCCAGCAGAATCCGCTCTTCCCGTTCGAAGCGGTGCGCGTTCAGCACCAGGGTCCGCTGCCCCGCGGACCCGGATTCGTACTCCATCTCGAAATCTTCCATGATGCGGTCCTTGGGCAGAACGTCATCGAGGAACAGCCGCAGCGCCGGGACGCTCAGGCGGCCGCCTTCCAGGTCGTAGACGAAGTGGCGCTCCACTTCCTCGGGCGTGGTCCGGAAGGCCCGATAGAAGGACTTGTTGGCCCCGATCACGCGAAGATCCGGCCCCAGCACCAGCAGCGAGCCGCGAACCGTGTCGATGGTGGCCTGCGCGAACTCGCGCGCTCTCTCGAGCTCGGTGTTGCGCACCTGGAGCTCCTGGTTGACCGTGGTCAGCTCCTCGTTGGCCGCCTCCAGTTCCTCCTTGGAGGATTCCAGCTCTTCGTTGAGGCTCTGCAATTCCTCGTTGGCCGCGACAATTTCCTCGCTGGCCGCCTCGTGCTCCGCAATCACCGCTTCCAGGTGCGCGCGGCTGGAGGCCAGCTCCTTCTCCAGGCGGCCGAGGCGCGCCTCGAAAATGCGCGCGTCCTCGGGCGTGCGCGCCGACGCGGCGGATCCGTGGCCGGCCCATCCGGCGCCATCCTCGAAGGCGATCAGGAAGTTATCCCGCTCCGCCCCCAGCGGGGTGATCTCCAGGCTCAGCTCGCGGCGGGAAGCGCCTTCTCCAAACTGCACCCGCTCGATCCTCACCGATTGGCCCGTACTGCCGGCCTGCTGGATTGCGTTTTCCAATTCAGCCGTATGAGCCTTCCCCACCACTCCCAGTATTTCCGGGTTCTGAAGGTCGGAACCCAGGAAACTCCTGGTTTCGCCGCTGCTCACCACCGTCTCCAGATTCCGGTTGACGATCATCCTCGGAGGGCCGTAGCGATGCACCACCACCCGGTCGGCCTGTTGCCGCACATCGGCTTTGCGCGGCGGCCGCTCCGCCGCGGCCGCCAGCTCCCGCATGGGCTGCGTCCTCCTGCGGCTGGCCTGCGCGGCGGCCGGACGCCGGGCCACTTCCTGCTTCACGTACAGGCGCGCCTCCCGGTCCACGGGCGCAAACAGGTCGGCGGATGAGACGGCCGTCTCGGACCTGCCCAACAACAGGAAGCCGCCGGGGTTCAGCGCGAAGTGGAACCTCGAAAATACGCGTTCCTGCATGGAATCCAGGTAGATCAGCACGTTCCGGCAACTGATCAGGTCCATGTGCGAGCACGGCGGGTCGTTCAACAGGTCGTGCCGCGAGAAGATGCAGCGGTCGCGCAGTCTTCGGCTGACCTGAAACTCCCTTCCCGTGCGCACGAAGTAGCGCGCCAGGCGCTCCGGCGAAACATCCGCCGAGATGTTCTCGATGTACACGCCCCGGCGGGCCTTATCGATGGCCGCTTCGTTGATATCGGTGGCCAGAATCTGCACCGGAATGCGCGACTGCATCAGATCCGCCACCTCCAGGAAGCAGATGGCGATGGAATAGGCTTCCTCGCCCGTCGAGCAGCCCGTCACCCATACCCTCACCGCCGCATCCGGGGAAGCCTGCCGGATGAGGCCCGGAAACACTCTCCGGCTCAGAACGTCGAAGGCTTCCGGATCGCGGAAAAAGCGGGTGACGCGGATCAGAATATCCTGGGCCAGCGCGTGCATTTCGTCGGGGTTCTGCCGGGAGTACTGCGCGTACTCGCTGAGGCTTTCTTGCCGAAGCAGAGCCACCCGCCGCAACACCCGCCGCCTGACGGTGGACTGCCGGTAGGGGCCGAAATCGATGCCGGTGTAGGCTCGCAGCAGGTCGTTCACGGTCTGAAAGTCCATCTCGGAGTTGGGCGACGCCCCGGCCAGTTCCACGGCGTCGCCGTGAACCAGGCGAGGCTCGCGGGCGAGGCGGGCCAATTCCGCGGCGATTCCCTCCGGCGACAGGATGAAGTCCACGCAGCCGGTGGCGATGGCGCTGCGCGGCATCCCGTCGAACTTGGCCGAGGCCGGGTCCTGCGCCAACACCACGCCGCCCTCCGCGGAGATGGCCTGGACCCCCAGCGCTCCATCCGAGCCCGTCCCGGAGAGAATCGCAGCCATCGAACGGCAGTTCCGGCCGGCGGCCAGCGAGCGGAGAAATGAGTCGATGCCTCTACCCGAGATCTCCCTTGGCTTGAGCGCGAGCCTGGGACCTAAAATCGTCATGGCGGCGTTGGGCGGAATCACGTACACGTGGTTTGGCGCCAGCTCTGTCCCGTTCTCCACCTCATGCACCGGCATGGCCGTTTCCCGGGAAAGCAATGGAACCAACATGCTGGCGTGGCCGGGGGCCAAGTGCTGGATGAAGACGAACGCCATGCCCGTATCGGCGGGCAGTCCCCGCAGCAGCTCCGTGACCGCCTCCAGACCGCCCGCTGAAGCTCCAATGGCTACCACCGGGCATGGTGGCTCCCGCCGATCGCTTTGGCTGGAGTCGCCGCTCTCAGGGTCCGGAAGGATGGATTCAGGGGCCAACTCGGCTGGTTGCATGGCAGTCTTCGGTTGGACTCGATTATGTCGGATTTCTTTCAGCTATACAAGGTTTTCTTATAAATAATTACAATTAATATCGAAGCACTCGAATTATTTCCGTAAGATATTGATTCCGCGGGGCAAGTTCGAAGATACCGCGAGCATGTCGGGGAGCCTGAAAGAAAGAATTAAAGCACTTTTTCGACGCTTCGATCGGGAAGCCGGCCGGCGGCTGCGAAGAAGGCGCGGGACGGCGCCTTCGCCTGCCAACTGTTTTCTTCCCGGCTTTCCGCGCCCCGGAACACCTTTGCGGCCCGCCCCTACTAAGCCCGCGTCCGCTTGTGCTCTAATCTCCTTCATGGG
This sequence comes from Bryobacteraceae bacterium, assembly GCA_049520795.1. Taxonomy (GTDB): domain Bacteria; phylum Acidobacteriota; class Terriglobia; order Bryobacterales; family Bryobacteraceae; genus BOG-224. The sequence continues at coordinate 1,830 of JBEKPK010000123.1, read as the reverse complement.
CGCCGTTTTCACCGGCGCGGCCGTCCCGCCGCGGCCCGCCGCGCGGAAGATGACGCTCGCCCCGCTCATCGCCGTTACCTACTTCCTGGTCGCCGGAGGCCCGTTCGGCCTGGAGGATATCGTTTACAAGGCTGGCTACGCCGGCGCCATTCTGATTCTTTCCGTCACGCCGCTGCTGTGGAGCCTGCCCACCGCGCTGATGGTGGCCGAGCTGGCCAGCTCCCTTCCCTGCGATGGCGGCTACTACGTATGGGTCACCCGCGCCATGGGCCGTTTCTGGGGTTTTCAGGAGGCTTGGCTGTCCTTGACCGGCAGCTTGTTCGACATGGCCATCTATCCCACCCTCTTCGTCGCGTACCTGGGCCATTTCGCGCCCGCGCTGACGGCCAACGGCAGGGGCGTCTGGATCGGCGTCGGCCTGGTGGCCGTTTGCGCCGCGTGGAACCTGTTGGGGGCCAGGAGCGTGGGCCTTGGCTCGCTGGCCCTCAGCGTGGTTCTGCTCGGTCCGTTCGCGGTTCTCACGCTGTACGCGCTGTTCCAGCGCGCCCCATCCGCCGCCGCGCCGGTTCCCCTTGGCCGCGTCGATGTGCTGGGGGGAATTCTGGTGGCCATGTGGAACTACATGGGCTGGGACAACTCTTCGACCATCGCCGGCGAAGTGGACCGGCCCCGCCGCACATACCCGCTGGCGATGGCCATCGCCGTGGCGCTGGTGGCCTTGACTTATATCGTCCCTATCGCGGCCGTGGCGCTCACCGGCCTGGACCCCAATCGCTGGTCCACGGGCGGCTGGGCGGATGTGGCGCGCGCGGCAATTCACAATCCGGCGGCCGGCGCCGTTCTGGCGGCCGCCATCACGGCCGGCGGCATGATCGGCGCGGCCGGCACACTCAACGCGCTCACCTTGGCCCTTTCCCGGCTTCCGGTAGCGCTGGCCGAAGACGGTTATCTGCCTAAGGCGTTTTGCAAACGGCATCCCCGCACCGGCGCGCCAACGGTCGCGATTGCAGCCTGCGCGGCTGCCTGGGCTCTTTGCCTGGGGTTGCCCTTCGTGAAACTGATCGCGCTGGACGTCCTGCTGACCGGTCTCAGCATTCTTCTGGAGTTCGCCGCGCTGGTGGTCCTGCGCATCCGCGAGCCCTATCTCTCGCGCCCCTACCGCGTGCCCGGCGGTCTGTGGGGGGCGGTCGCTATCGGCGTCCCGCCGCTCGCTTTCCTGGTCCTCACCGTGCTGCGCAACCGGGCTGAACCGGTGGGCCCCATCGACGCTCTCCAGTTGGGAGGGATCCTGATCGCCTTGGGCGGGGGCGTGTACGTCGTGGCGGGAAGGCGTGCGCGGGCCGGCGGGCGCGCTACAGGCGGTTGATCAGACTGGCCACGTATCCCGCGCCGAATCCGTTGTCGATGTTCACCACCGTGACGTTGCTCGAACAGCTATTGAGCATGCCCAGCAGGGCCGCCAGCCCGTGAAAGCTGGCCCCGTAGCCCACGCTGGTAGGGACGGCGATGACCGGGCAGGACACCAGGCCGCCCACCGCGCTCGGCAACGCGCCCTCCATCCCGGCGCACACCACCACCACGCGCGCCTGCCAGAGGCGCTCGCGGCTCTGCATCAACCGGTGGATGCCGGCCACTCCGATATCGTGGATGGCGTCCACTTCGTTGCCCATCACCTCCGCCGTCAGGCGCGCCTCCTCGGCCACCGGCATGTCGCTGGTTCCGGCGCACACCACGGTCACCGTGCCTTTGCCGCGCACCGTGCGGTCGCGCCAGAAGCGGATGGCGCGGGAAAGCGGAAAGTACTCCCCGCCCGGCAGTTTCTCCGCCACC
>JBEKPK010000122.1:0-13470 GCA_049520795.1 Bryobacteraceae bacterium | reverse complement strand
GCGGCGTCTCTTCGCCCCGTGCGAGCCGGAGGTTCGTCCTGGGCAATACCCGACAAAACAACCGGCTCACGGTCGGGGAACTCAGCAACAAGCGAGAGGCTTCCGCCCATGGCTTCAACGGTCTTTCGCAGCGTGGACAGTAACAGATCGCTGCGCTTCTCCAGGCGCGAAACACTATCCTGGGTGATACCCAACCTCTTCGCCATCCGGACCTGCGTGAGCTTCCGCGCATGGCGCAGTTCGCGCAAGGTCATCTCCTCGGCTATCAGCGCGGCGGCGCGGGCCTCGACCTTCTTGCGCTGCGCTACGCCAAGCTTCCCGATTTTATCTTCCACGCTGGTGGGCATAGTCATCTCCTTGCCTTCTTCAGTCTGGCCAGATGCGCGTCGAAGCGGTCATCCGCCTTGCGGATAAACTCGCGGTAGAACCGCCTTTCACCAACCCCCGATTTATCTCCCGCAACCAGCAGGATCGCCTTGCGCCTGGTATCGAAAGCGAATGCGACCCGCCACGCTCCATCCGCCGCGCCAAAACGCAGTTCCTTCATGTTCGCGTGGCGAGAGCCGTTCAGCGTGTCCACGCGCGGCCGTCCCAACTGCGGCCCAAAATGCCGAAGGACACGGGTCAATGCCAGCAACTCAATCCGCACGTCCTCGCGCAGGTCGTCGAACTCCGGTTCAAACTCATCGCCAATCTCGACGGCCCAGCTCACCCTCACAGTATGGCATGCGATCCATATATGTTGTCAAGTACATGTTGTCCTGGCCCTTGCTGAGCATGGGTCCGTTCCAGGTGGAAGATTGGCGAGTCGCGGGCGGTTGCAAAACGGGATTGTCGTATTTCGACCCTAGATCGGGCGGTTCGACTGCCCATCTGGCGGACGCGTGGCCGCGCCGCCGAAGGTGCGCTCCGTCGTGCAGAGTCGGGCCTTGCATCATCGACGTCTTCAGCCTTCCGCTTCCCAGCGGAAGCGCATCCACGCCAGCACGCCGAACACCAGCGTGAAGCCCAGGAGCGCGGCGATGGGCCCGGCGGCGGCGGAAAAGCCCAGCCCGCGCCAGGTGGTGGCGTCGAAGCCGTCCATGGCCCAGCGGGCGGGCATGATCAGCGCCACCTTTTGCAGCCACCGGGGGAAGAAGAGCGTGGGCACCCACGCGCCGCCGAGCATCACCATGAGCAGGGTGGCGAAGATGGCCAGGCTGCGGGTGGCCTCGGGCGTCTTGCCCAGGGCCGCGATAAGCAATCCGAAAGTCCCGGCCATCAGCGAAAACGCCACGCAGACGCCCAGGAAACCGGCCCAGTTCCCTAGTATCCGCACCCCGAACACCACCCGCGCGAAGGCGAACAGCACCAGCAAAACGTACATCGAAGTGAGCGCCGCGCTAACCGCCCGGCTGCCCAGCAGTACGCCGCGAGAGAGCGGCGCCGCGCGCAGCCGCTTCCACACGCCGCTGCGCTGCAGGAGCAGCATCATGACGCCCTGCTCGATGCCCATCATCAGGATGAACTGGATGCCCATGCCGCCGAAAGCGTGGGCGTAGCCGTTGTAGAGGATGCCCGTCCCCGAGGTCACCGCTTCGGTCTTCACCTGGAAGGGCATGGTGATGCCCTGATCCAAGGCATCCGAACCCTGCGCCTGACTGGCGCGCGCTTGGTTAAACCCTTCCACGCCGCGCAGCATCTCGGTCAGACTCTTCTTCAACTCGGGCGACATTCCCTCGGCGCCTTCCACCTGGGCCAGCGAATCCTTCACCGACTTGCGGCCGGTGGGGCCGTTGAACATCTCCTTGCTTACCGCCTCCATCACGTGGCCGGCCAGCATTCCCTGGATCATGCTCGATTCGGTGGAGTGCGAGGGATCGTACATCACCCCGATTTCCGGCTTGTCCCCGGAACGGAAGAAAGCCTTGGCCGCGGCGTCGCCGAAGCCTTGTGGAATCGAGATGGCGGCCGTGGCCTTGCCCTTGCGCACCGCTTCGCGCGCGGCCGCGAGCGTCGCCGGCTTAACCTCCAGCGCCTTGTCGGAGGTCAAACGGGCCACAATTTCGCGCGAAATGGCACTGCCGTCGGAATCCACCGCCAGCACCGGAATCCGCGCGGTTTCCGTCTGCCCCCCGCTCCCGCCGAAAAGGTAGCCGAAGAACGAGGCGAAAGCGATAGGCGCCACGATGCTCATCAGCAAGGCTCGCCGGTTGGAGAAGTACAGCTTGAGGTCCTTGCGGACCAGAGCCCGAAAAGGTTTGAACATCAGTCGCGCAGGCTCCTTCCGGTGAGAGTGAGGAAGACCGATTCCAGGCTGGCCAGCTCGCTCGAAACGTGCTGGAAGGGGTGGCCGCGCTCGACCAGCCATGCGAGCACGTGCGGCGCTTCCGTGGAAAGATCGCCCAGGCCGATCTTCAGCGAGCCCCCCCGCATCTCGGCCGACTGCACTCCGGGCAGCTTGCCGAGTTCTTCGAGCAGGTCGAAGTCCTCATGACCGTCGGCCAGTTCCACGGTGAGCAGGCTCGCCGCCGGGATCAGTTTGTGCAGCCCCTGCAACGTGTCGTCGGCGACCACTTTGCCGTGGTCGACGATTACCAGGCGGTCGCAAAGGCGCTCGGCCTCTTCCATGTAGTGGGTGGTGTAGAGCAGCGTCTTGCCGGCCTGGCGCAGGGTTTCGAGGTTGTCGAAGATGGCGTTGCGGCTCTGCGGGTCCACGCCCACGGTGGGCTCGTCGAGCAGCAGCACCTGCGGATCGTGCAGCAGCGCGGCGGCCATGTTCAGACGGCGCTTCATGCCGCCGCTGAAACCGGCGACTTTGTCTTTTGCCCGGTCGGCCAGGCCCACCAGTTCGAGCACTCGCCCCATGGCCCGCTTCAGCTCGGCGCCGCCCAGGTTGTAGAGCGCGCCGAACAGCGCCAGGTTGTCGCGCGCGGAGAGTTCCTCGTACAACCCGAGGTCCTGCGGCGCCAGGCCGATCTCGCGCTTCAGCGGGTCGGTATCGCCGTGCAGCCGCCGCCCGCCGATGAGGACTTCACCCGAATCCGGGCGCAGCAGCCCCGCGATCATCGAGACGGTGGTGGTTTTGCCGGCGCCATTGGGGCCCAATAATCCGATGATTTCGCCTTTTCCGGCGCGCAGGCTGACGCCATCCACGGCCACCAGAGGGCCGTAACTCTTCTTGAGGGACCTAGCTTCCAGCATGATAGGCGCTTCAGGTAATCATACGGCGGGCCGCCGGAAAAGTTCAGCCCAACCCAAATGGTGAAGACGCCCGTGACTTGGCGGCTTGGGGAAACCTGCCAATCGCTTTTGCGGATTGCTTTCCCCGAAAACGGGCGGTCAAGTCGCCGCTTCGGACCTGGGACGCACCGCGCGCTCGATGTCCTTTTGTTTCGCTTGCCGGGCGACGCGAAGGTCATATTCGAGCTGGAGTCCAAGCCAAAAGTCGGCCGAGGTTCCGAGGTACCGCGCCAACCGTAACGCCGTATCGGCGGTGATCCCGCGCCGGCCGCGCACGATATCGTTGAGACGGGCAGCGGTGACGCCCAGGGCCTTGGCGAGTTGGTTAGCGCTCATGCCGAGAGGTTTCAGGACGTCTTCCAGAATGGTTTCTCCCGGATGGGGCGGCGGTATCGATCTGGGCATAGCGCCTTGTTCCTCCTAATGGTAGTCGGCAATTTCAACGTCGAAGGCGTCTCCATCTTTCCAACGGAAGCAGACGCGGTACTGGCCGTCGATCCGGATGCTGTGTTGCCCTTTGCGGCCGCCCTTCAGGGCTTCAAGCCGGTTGCCGGGAATCGCGGCCAGGTCGCGCAACGTGGTTGCCCGGTTCAGATGGAAGAGCTTGCGGATCGCCACCTTCTCTATAGCCTGGAACCTTTTCGAGAACTGCTGCCGGAAGATTTTTTCCGTTTCAGCGTTTCGAAACGAGCGAATCACGTCCTTATCGTATATCGATACCCGATCAACGTCAAGAGCGAAAAGGGGCGCGGGTCCTCTACTGCACCGCTACCGTGACTCTTTCCACGTCCTGCCCGGATGCGCCCTTGGCCGTCACTACGTAGGTGGTGGTCTGGCGCGGCTGATCCACGGCGCAGCTCTTGGAGTAGGCGCCGCCGTTGAAGTGGATGGGCTCGATGCGCACCTCGGTGGAGTTTTCCACGGTGTAGCAGATGCTCACGGGCTTGCCCGCGCTCACCGAGAGCGCGCTCACCGTCACATCCACAATCCTGGCCCGCGGCCCCGCCGGCGGCGCCGCCCCCACGGCCACCCTCAACCGCCGGATCGCGGTCACGCCGTCGAGGCCCTCCGCCGTCAGCGTATAGGTGGTGGTAGCCGCCGGGGTTGCTTCCACGCAGCGCGAATAGGCCGCCGAAACCTGGCGGCGGGGCGGTGAGAGCCACACCGCGCGCGCGTTTTCCACGCCGTAGCACAGCAGTTCCTTTTCGCCGGGATGAAGCGTGGCGACGGTCGAGTAAAACTGGTTGATGCGCACCAGGTCGCGAGCCCGCGCTTCGGCCGTTTTCGCGGGCGGAGCGGCCGGCTTCCGCGCCCTGGAGCAGCCCGCCTGGGTCCAGAGGGCAGCCACCATCAGGGCGCAAACCAGGGACCGCATCATTTGCCGCCCGGCTCCCCTACATCGGAGCCCAGGCCTGCGTAGGACTCCTTCACCTTGATCACCCTGTCGCCGTTGAAGGTCACGAACGTGAATTTGCCCGGCGCCTGGCCGTAGACCCAGTCTTCCTCCTCGATGCCGTCCTTGGTCTCGCGGGATTTGTGGACCGGGCGGCCCAGCGCCAGAGTCACCTGCTCGCGAGTCATCCCCACCAGGGCCCGCTTTTCGCGAATGGCTTTTTGCGTCTCCGGCGGCAGGTTCTCGACGTAGAGCTCGGTGACGCTATGCTTTTCGAAATCCATCACCGGCGCCAGCATCTTCTTAACGTCGGCGGTCTTGATCGTCTCGAGCGGCTTGTGAAACAGGATCACGAGCGACGTGCCGCGCGGAGCGTTGGTATCGTCGGCCCCTATCGGGACTTGCGTCGGGTTGTAGGTTGGGCCGCCCGCAACCCTGACATTCCGATACCATTTGCGGCCGCCGTTGTATCCGCCGTTGATCTGCAGCTCGATGCGATCGCTCCCGATATCGATCTTGGTCAACTGCACCATGTCGCCGGTGCGGGCGGCCGGGCCCTCGGTCTTGGCGATCTCGGCCCAGGCGGTCTTGTCGTAGCTGCCGGATGCGTCGAACTCGAGCGGCTTCCTGGAGACCGGCAGCAAAACCTTGGCGGTGGCGTATTCCGCCATAAGGCCGCGCGTCAGCTCCACGCGGTCATCAAACGTGAGCTTGCCGCCCGCCGGCGCAACCGTGGGAAGCGCGCTCAGGATGGCAATGGCGGCGAAGGCTCGCATAGGACACTCTCCGCGGGCGGATCGGTGAGCGGCGAGCGTTGCCGGCGAACAGGAGCCTTCCAGAGGAACAGAAACAAAGGGATCAGCGCCACGGAAGTCAAAAGGCTGGCTTCCGGGCCATAGTCCCCGCCGCTCCACAGGCGACCGGCGCGCCACGCCATCTCGTAACCCGTGATCTCCTTAAATATTGTAATCCCGCTGAGGTTCGCCCCGAGCAGCGGCAGGGTGAGGTTCCAGCCGAAGTGCAGCCCCATGGGCAACCACAGGTCGCGGCTTCGCATGTAAGCGTACCCGAACGCCACTCCAAACCCCGCCGTGTTCACCAAACCCAACCCAGAGGCCCCCGGGTTGGCAGCATGCATCAAGCCGAACACCACCCCCAGCGGCAGAATGGAGGCCCAGGGACCCAGGCTGGCGAACAGAAGCTGGAAAGCGTATCCGCGAAAGAAAAGTTCCTCCCCCGCCGATCCGGCCGCTACGCACACCAGCGCGAAAATGAGGCCGTCGATGGCCGGCGGATGGCTGCGAACCAGGTGCGCCGCGCCCACCGCCAGGGGCGGCGCGAGCGCCAGACAGGCCGCCCCGGCTCCGCCGGCCAGGCCCAGAGCCAGGTTATCCGCCGAGGACCGGTTCCACCACAGACCCACCTCGACAATCGAGAAGTTCTCGTAAATCCTCAGCGCCAGCCATGTTGCGAACAGGGCGGAGATGAGAACCGCGAAAGTGGGACCGGCCAAGTCCTGCGCCAGCCAGCGCAGCAAGGGTCCCAGCACCAGCCCCGCGGCGTAAAACGCCACCACGAACAACCCCACCTGGGCCGCCAGGCGCAGGTAGCTCCTCGGCGTGCGCGCAGGCGTCATGGGAAGGGACCGCTCCCTGACGGTCGCGGCTCGTAGTAGTCCCTGGGCGCGCGAGGGCGAGTCATAGGCCGCTCGCCCGCTTCGAGATTCGGGCGCCTATCTTCATGTTTTCCCGTCTTCCCTCGAGGGACCGTCAGGCCAAAGCGACCTTCAGCGTGACGGCGTAATCGGACGGTTTCTCTTCCGGCAGCTCGACCTTGAGAGCCCCGGCGTCCTGGGTCCACTTGAGCTTTCCTTTGTGGCCCAGCAGCTCGACGTTGCGAATCCTGGGCACGCTGTTCTTGCCGCCCATTGCAAGCGCGGGAACGGAAGCCTCTTTGCCCGCCCAGCCCATCACGAAGGCGTACATCACGTTGCTCTTGGTGGTGAAGCGAACATCGTCGGCGGTCAGATCCTTGCGGCTATTCTCGTTGAACCGTTGGTCGGGTACGGCGGCGATTTTCGTGGCGGGTCCGTCGCCGAAGATCTTCCACGGCCGGGTGCTGTAGATGCCTTCGCTGTTGACCGCCATCCATCGCGTGATCTCATCCAGGATCTTGAGTTCCTTGGGATCCAATTCACCGCTGTTGGGCAGGGGGAAGTTCAGCATCAGGTTGCCGTTGCGGCTGACGATATCGCAGAGCATATCGATAACCTGTTTCGGCCTTTTGTATTCGATGTCGCGTTTGTAGTGCCACGCGCCAATGCAGGTGTCGGTTTGCCATGGGTTGGCCGCGAGCTTGTCGGCGACCCCGCGCTCGATGTCGAAGACGCACGTTCCGGCGTCGCAGTCGGTCCGTCCCTTGCTCGTATAAACTGCCTCCACCTTGCCGCCGTGGACCTTCGCGCTCACGTTGTAGAGATGAGACACCAGATGGTAACCGACGTCCGGATAGACAATGCCGCCGTCATTGTAAAGCAGGTCGGGTTGGTGCTTGTCGATCAAGTCCTTGATACGGGCGAAGTAATGCTGTCTCCACGCGGCCGGAACGGCGCGGCCGCCGGGGACCTGATTGCCCGGCGCCGGCGCCAGAAACTCCTTGGCATACTCGTGGTACAGATCGGCATACTGCGGGTCCGCTCCGTCGTAGGGGACGCCGGCCATGGGCCCGGTCTGATCGCTGCCGTGGGAAACCGTCCACCAGAGGTAGCTATATGCCAGGTGCTCGCTCACCGCGAATCTCAAGCCTTGCTTTCGCGCGGCCTTTTCCCAGAGACCGACGATGTTCTTCTTCGGTCCCATGGCGAGAGAGTTCCACTTCGGCTGGTGCTTGGAATCCCACAGGTCGAAGTTGTCATGGTGGACGCCCATGCTCATGAAGTATTTCGCGCCCGCCTTTTTGTAGAGCTGCATCAGGTGATCGGGATCGAATTTATCGGCCGTCCACATCTTGCATATATCTTTGTGACCGAATTTTGAAGGATGGCCAAATCGCGCGACGTGATCCTTGTTTTGCGGGCTGCCCTGGATATATATGTTGCGCGCGTACCAATCGCCATCCTCGGCCGCCGACTGCGGCCCCCAATGCGCCCAGATGCCAAACTTGGCGTCGCGGAACCACTGGGGAACCTGGTACGCCTGCAACGCCTCGCGGGTCCCGTTGAAGGGGCCCTTCTCGATTTCCGGACCAGCGTCCTGCGCGAGCGACTTGCGCGGGAGAAGGAGCGCGGGCGCTCCGGCTATGACAGCAATTGCATTTCGCCTGCTAATGCTCATGAATCCACCGCCTCCTGTAATTACTCCTGTCCGAACCGCCAAGGCCGGCCGCCGAAAGTCCGCCGTACAGCGCGGCGCCCGGAACCCGGCTCTCAAAGCAAACTGTATCACCTGGGGCCGCGACGCGCAGCGGAAAAACGCCGAAACCGAGCAGCCTCTCCGGTATTCTGGAGGAGGGCGAACGGCGGCCCGCGAAGACCTAAGATGGAATTCCCGCTCACCGCCGGCGCCAATGGAGGAACCACCATGAACCGACGCGACTTATTGAAGGCCGGGCTGGCCGCCGTGCCGCTGGCTTCGGCGGCTGCCATCCCCACGGGCCAATCCGCCGCCGCGGCCGAGGTTCCCTGGTCCCGGAAAGTCCGCCGCATCGGCCAGTTGAACATGACCGAGCACGATCCGGTGGCGCTCAACGTCGAGGAGTGGGCCGACTATTGGGCCAGCCTGAAGGTGGATGCGGTGATGGTGAGCGTGACCGGGATACTGGCGTTTTATCAGACCAAGGTGCCGTTCCATCGCAAGGGCAAGTTTCTGGGCGACCGCGACTTCTTCGGCGAGTGCTGCGCCGCCGCCAAAAAGCGCGGCATTCGCGTGGTGGCGCGCATGAGCCCCGACCTGAACTGGGAAGACGCCACCCAGGCGCACCCCGAGTGGTTCCAGCGCGGCGCACAGGGAGAGATCGCGCGCCAGGGCGAAGACCCGCGCCTCTTCCGCACCTGCATGTTCTCAACTTACATGACGGAATACATGCCCGCCATCATGCGCGAGATTAATTCTCTCTACGACGTGGACGGCCTGTTCACCAACGGGTGGCCGCCGCTCGGAACCCTGCCGGTGTGCTACTGCGAGCAATGCAAGCGGCTGCCGCGGCCGGGGACTCCCGACTTCTGGGACAAGTTCAACGAGCGCGTCCTGTACCTGTGGAGGCTCTACGACGGAATCGCCAAGGAAAAGAAGCCCGGAAATTTCTACTTCGCGAATCTGGGCGGCGGCATTCGCTCGGGCCCCAACCTCAAAATGCTGGGCGAGGTTTGCGAGTGGTTCCAGTGCGACAACCAGGGGCGCGGCGGCGACGACGCGCCCATTTGGGGATGCGCCCTGCAAGGCCGCGTGTGCAACGCCGTGCAGAAGGGCAAAATGGCCACCAACGTCACCGCCGCCTGGTCCACCGGCTCGCCGCGCTGGCGGAACGCCGCCAAATCGCCGTCCGAAATGCGCATGTGGTGGGATGAGACGCTGGCCAGCGGCATGGTTCCCTACCATCACCTGATCGGCGGCGAAACCGGCATGGGCGAGGACCGCCGCGGGCTCGAGCCGGCGCGCCAGTACTTTAACTGGACGGCGAAGCACGACCGCCATTTTGTCAATAAGCGCTCCATCGCCAACATCGGCGTGGTCATGGGGCAGCGGGCGCACCTGTTTTACGAGCCTCCCCGCAACGCAACCATGACGCAGTTCGTGGACGGCATGTACTTCGCTCTGCTCGAAGGCCGGTTCCTGTTCGATTTCGTTCACGAAGACAACCTTGCGCCCGAGGATCTGAAAAAGTACTCGGCTCTGCTGCTGCCCAATACGGCCCTGTTGAGCGACCAGCAATGCCGGCAGTTGCGCGCGTTCGTGGATGGCGGCGGCTCGCTGCTGGCGACGTTTGAAACCGGCCTCTACACGGAGCGCAATGCGCGCCGCGCGGATTTCGGCCTGGCGGACGTCTTCGGCATCCGCAAAGCGGGTCCCATCGTGGGAACCAACGGCAACGCATTCTATGCGCGCATCGAAAAACAGCACCCCATTCTGGAAGGCTTCGCCAACACCCACTGGCTGCCGGGCGCGGAGTACCGCGTGCCGCTGGCGCCGGTGGAAGGCGCGGTCCTTACCGTGGTCCCCGGATTTGTGGCCTATCCTCCCGAGTTATCCTATCCGGCGCCGGCGCGCACCACCGAGCCGGCCGTGGTGGTGAGGGAAAAAGGCGCCAGCCGCCTGGCCTACTTCCCCGGCGATATCGACCGCACCATGTGGCGCACCGGCCACACCGATCTCGCCCGGCTGCTCCAAAACGCCATCCGCTGGGTGGCGGGCCCGGACGCGCCCGTCGCCGTTCGGGGAGATGGCCTGGCGGAGATATTCGCGTGGGAAACCGAAGCCGGCTTCGCCGTGCACATTCTGAACTACAACACCCCGGCGGCGCATAAAGGCTGGCTGCGCGGCTTCTCTCCTATCGGCGGGCAGAAGGTGAGCATGAAGCTGCCGGCGGGCCGGCGCGTGACGCGCGTGGAGTTGCTGACCGCCGGAACGGACATCCCGTTCCGGGTCTCGGGAGGGGCCGTCGAGTTCACCGTTCCGAAAGTTGTGGACTACGAAGCAGCGGCGATCTACGCGGCCTAATTCCAATACTGTTCACTGAATCGCTGCTCTCTTCCGTGGCGCAGCCTCTCAGGCTGCCGCTTCTCGACGCTTGGTGGCGGACCAAGCGCCAGACTCGACACGAATGTCGAGTCGGCAGGCTGAGAGCCTGCGCCACGGAGGAGCAGACGTCCTAAGTGAACAGTATTGGGCCTAATTCACTACCTTCAAAGTCCCCGGCTGCACCTGCGCCCTAGCCGCGTTCTTGTCCCTGATGGGAAACTGGAACGGAACCGTTTTTTTCGCCGGCGCATTCTCCACGCGTTCCGAAACCGAATCCACTTTCGATCCCATGATGTCCGTGAGATCCACCGTGAACTCCACGGTGATCGTACGATCGGTGTTGTTCTTCAGCGCACCGATGAGCTTCGGCGAGCCGGCGATATCGGTATGGAGTTCCGGGATCTCCGCTGCCAAGGGCGTCGCGTCCACGGTCTTTTCGAGGTCGGGCAGAAGATGGGCCACAATTTCGGCCGAGGTGGGTTCCTTCAGCGGAGCCGCCTTGGGAGCGTACAGGCGGCCCAAACCGAGCGCCGCCACTCCCGCCAGCAGAACGACGGGAATGGCGATCAGAAGGCCGGACTTCAGTTTCTGCTTCCAGGTGCGGTTGGTGAGGTACAGCGGGTCGGTAGGCGTCCGTCCATTGATGAAGCCGTGCAGCCATCCCCGCAAACGGCCGAATTTCCCATTCTTGGAGTCCGCCGGCGGGGCGTTGGGCTGCATTCCAGCGTAAACGATAGATTCGAAAAAGCGCCGTAAACGACCGAACATAAGATTCGCCGGTCTTATTATATATCGAGCGCGGCCATCCACTTTGCCGGCTTGTGGGGCAGGCGCTTCCGCCTGCCAACCGATCCTCTCACGGCTTTCCGGCCAGTAATCGCTCCAGGGTGTGCAGGCTGGCATGCTTTCCCATCGCGATCAGGTAGTCGCCGGCATGGATGGCGGTATCGGCCGGCGGGTTGAACTGCATCTGGCCATCGCCCTTGCGGATGGCCAGCACAATCACGCCCAGATCGCGGCCGAACTGCGCTTCGCGGATGGTCTTCGATACGGCCTCACTGCCCTCCGCGACGCGAACCTGCTCGATCGCCACGTTTATGCCGATATCGCTGGTGGCGAAATCCAGGAACTGCACCACGTGCGGCCGCAGAAGCGCCTGCGCCAGGCGGTGGCCCGTGAGCGCGTACGGCGCGAAAACGGAGTCGGCGCCAGCCCGCTTCATTTTCTCCTCCGCGCCTTCCTCGGCCGCGCGGGTGGCCACATAGATCTTGGGGTTGAGCCCCTTGGCCGATAGCAGGACGAACAGGTTGTCGGCGTCCGTGGCCAACGCCGCCACCAGGCCCCGCGCGCGCTCGATTCCCACCGAGTGGAGCGTCTCATCGCGCGTCGAATCCGCCGCTACCGCCAGCAACCCCTCGTGGATCGCCAGCTCCACGCGCTCCGGCTTCACATCCACCACCACGAACGGAACCTCTTCCCGCCGCAGTTCCTTCGCCGCCCCCTGGCCCACGCGGCCGTAGCCGCAGATAATGTAGTGGTCTTTGAGTTTGTCGATCATGCGTTTGTTGCGGCGCTTGCCGATGGCATCGCCGAATTCCAGTTCAATGATGGTCTGCGTCATGGCGCCCACAGCGATGAAAATCGTGGTCACGCCGAACATGATCAGGAACGAGTTGAAAACCCGGCCCGCGTGCGAGAGCGGGTGGATCTCCGCGTATCCCACCGTGGTCATGGTGATCAGCGTCATGTAAAACGCGTCGAACGGCGGGTAGCCATCGATGAGAGTGAACCCCACCGTCCCGATCGCCAGGGTCACCACGATCGCCAGGGTGATAAACAGCAGGCGGCGCTTCAACCGGTCCATGCGGCTCCGTTACGACCAAGTATAGCGGGAATGCGCGCCTACTTCGTCCCGATGCCCTTGAAAAACGTGTAGCAGAAGGTCCCGCCCGCGGCCGTTGCGCGGTACATATCGGCGATGCCCCGGTCCCACGCGACTGCGTCCATGAGGCCGAGCGAGAGCGCCTGTTCGCGAACCCCTTCCACCATGGCGATGAAGGTGTTCTTCGAGAAGCCCTCGACGAGTTCGGGCCGGCTGGCATCCACGTAGACCATTCGCGGACTGACGCGCGCCTGGCGGAAGCCGGCTTCGACCAGCAGCGGGTAGACGCGGCGCCCGATCCGCGAATCCCCTCCCAGGCGGGCCTGGATTTCGATCAGGCATTCGACCGTGCGCGAGGCCTCCGGCGTCTGGGGATGGCAATACCAGGAGCCGTTGTCGCCCTCAATGACCGTGATGGTTCCTCCCGGCCGCAACACCCGTCTCAGGAGGCTGAGGGCTTCGCCCGGCGCGGGCAGATGCTCCAAAACGAAGCAGATGAAGACATGATCGAAGCTGTCCTCGTCGAAGGGCAGGTCGAAGAGGTCGGCCACCTGGAAGGCGACGTTGCCGTATCCGGCTTCTCGGATTCGGGCCTTCGCCTGCTCGACCGATGCCGGAGACAGATCGACGGAGACAATCCGGGCGCTGGGGCTGCTAGCGGCCAGAAGAACGGTCTGTGCGCCCGTGCCGCAGCCGCATTCGAGCACGCGGGCGCCCGGCGGATAAAAAGTGTCGTGATGCAGCAGGCCGCCGAGCGTTTTGGCCTGGTCGGCAAGGCGGGCGGCCTCGCGGGTGGAATAGCCATGAACGTATCGGGTCGCGGTCATCGATCTTCCAGTCTCGCACAGACGCTTGGGACTCGTTCCGGAACCATTGCGCCAACCGCTCCCTCACGGTCGCGGCTCGCCAGGTTTCTAACGAGCCGCGACCGTAAGGGAGCGGTTGCTGCCGCCGGCTACCGCATCCACGCATTCCCAACCACCGCCAGCGCCGCGATGGCGGCGGTTTCCGCGCGGAGCACCAGCGGGCCCAGGCCGGCGGGCTGCCAACCGGCGGCGGCGGCCTGGTTGCGCTCGGCGTCTGTCCAACCGCCTTCGGGCCCTACCAGCAGGGCCACGCTGTCTCCGGCGGTGTGGACTGCCGGCAGAACGCGGAGCAGCGGAGGGGCCGCGTTTTCGTCGAGGAAATAGCGATGGCCGGCAGGTTGCCCAAGCGCGCTCTCGAAGGGCACGGCTTCG
>JBEKPK010000121.1:0-13500 GCA_049520795.1 Bryobacteraceae bacterium | reverse complement strand
GCCCCGGCGTCCGGCATGTGCGGCACGGTCCAGAGGATGGCGTCCAGGCCGAAGCGGTCGAAGAACTCGCCGGCGGAGATGCCGCCCAAATGCGATTCGAGAAAAGCGGGCATCACATGATGCGTGGTCGCAGGCAGCCGATCGGGGGTCTGGCGGCGGATGGCGCAAAGTAGGCGTTCGCGAGGCGTCATGGGATGCTGTGTCCGTCGCTGATTGTCTCTCCTGTCCCGTATCAAAACAACCTGTGCCGCCGAAGCGGTCCGGTTTCCAGACCCAGAAACAGGGCTGCCAATCGAAGAAGACGATTCAAGGGTCGCATTTTGCCTTGGCCCGGAGCCTCCATTTGAGCTGGGATTCCCATTTTGGCTTCCTGGCCTGCGATTGTATGAAGTAACCTGAACCCGGCGTTTCGGAAGTGACGCTGTTCCGTTCCTCGCTACGGCGCTCCGGCCGGCGGTAAAGCCGCGGCGGCCAGGCGTCGATCGCTCTGATACAGTAAGGATCATGGAAGACAGTCGATGACGAAGAGCACCCCCACGATAGCCTCGATCGCTTTCCTGGCTTTCACCTCCGGCGCCGTGAGGGCCCAGACCAATTCCCCGATCCAGATTGAAGGATGGGTGACCAATCCGGACCGGTCTTCATTGTTCCAGAAACTTCCCCAGCCGCTTCTCTTTGGCGCTAGAAACAACGCCAGAGGATTGGCAATCGTCATTGATCCGGCGCAGCAAATGCAGTCATTGGACGGATTTGGGTTCGCGCTGACCGGAGGAAGCGCCGAACTCCTGGTCAAGATGAGCACGGAGGCGCGCTCCAAAATACTGAAACAAATATTCGCGCGGGACGGAAACAACCTTGGCGTCACTTATCTGCGCGTCAGCATTGGCTCCTCGGATATGAACAGCTTCGTGTTTTCATACGACGACCTCTCACAAGGCGAAACCGATTACGAGTTAAGGAAGTTCGACCTTGGACAGGACAGGAAGGACGTCATTCCCGTTTTGCGGGAGATCCTGGCGATTTCTCCAGACATCAAAATACTGGGTTCGCCGTGGTCGGCTCCGGCCTGGATGAAAACCAACGACAACGTCAGAGGCGGAGCTCTCAAGCAGGAGTGCTACCCGGCATATGCGCTGTACCTGGCGAAGTACGTTCAGGAAATGAAGAAGGCGGGAATCGCCATTGACGCGATCACCATCCAGAATGAACCGCTGAACTCGAAAAACACTCCGAGCATGCAATGGACGCTCGACCAGCAGTTGGTCTTTCTGCGAGACCATCTCCATCCGGCCTTCACGAAAGCCGGATTGGAAACCAAGGTCCTCCTTTTCGACCACAACACCGACCGGCCCGACTATCCGTTGGCCATGTTGAGCGATCCGGTCGTCTCGCGCTTCGCCTATGGCTCGGCCTTTCACAACTACGGCGGCGACATGGGCGCTATGAGCAAGGTCCATATGGCCCGGCCGGACAAGAGCGTCTATTTCACCGAGCAGATGATCACCGAAAGGCCTGGCAGCCCAACCATCGACATCGCGGCGGCGGTCAAACGGATGATTATCGACACGACTCGCAACTGGAGCAGGAACGTCATCCTATGGAACCTGGCCGCCGATCCGCACAACCAACCTCACACCGGTAATGGCGGGTGCTCGGTGTGCCAGGGGGCGATCACCATCGACCAGGACGCGGTGTCGCTCAATCTCGCCTACTACACGGTCGCCCACGCATCCAAGTTCGTGCGCCCGGGTTCCGTGCGCATCGGTTCGACCAATCGCGGCGACCAAACCGTTGCCCTTACCGAAGACGAGGAGCGCCCGGGATTGAAGCGCATGGCAGTCATCGAAAACACGCAGGTGTTGCCTAACGTGGCTTTCAGAACTCCCGAAGGGAAGATCGTGCTCATCGTCGCCAACGATACGGCGACAGGGAGCTCCTTTGGGGTTCAATACGAAGGACAGTTCGCCAATATCAGGCTGAACCCAGGGGCTGTCGGAACCTACGTCTGGTAGTCGAGGCTTGAGTCCGTGTCGCGGCGAGCGCCGACGAGGTTTGGCCGAATGTCAGCCCCACCCGGCGTATTCGAATCCGAAAGGCGGACTCGGAGCAACCGAGCATGTAGGCTTGGCCGTTAACAGTTGCGAAAGTAGGATGAAGCGGTGCTCTCAGGCTGAAGCGGAATGCTCAGAGAGAGGGAAAGCGGCGGGGGGAACGACGGAGGAAAACCATTATGGCGGTCGAAGATCGTTTCAGGGAAAGGTATAAAGAAGGCCTGACGCCTTGGGATATCGGCAAGGCTGACTTCAACCTCGTTCAAACTGTAACTACGAGGCCCATAGATCCCTGCAGGGCATTGGACATTGGATGCGGGACCGGCGATAACGCAATTTGGCTTTCGCAACAGAACTTCCATGTTGTCGGAGTGGATACAGCAGAGGTTGCGATAGAGAAGGCCAAGGAGAAAGCTGCAAAAGCCAATGTGAAGTGTACCTTTGTTGTGCTCGACATCCTCAAAAGCCACGTTGAAGGAAGGTCATTTGGCTTTGCCTTCGATCGAGGCTGTCTCCATACGCTGACTTCTGGCAAAGAACGGAGGAGCTTCGCTGAACGGGTCAATGGTCATTTAGAAGAGGGCGGCTTGTGGCTCAGTCTTCTCGGGAACGCCGATGAAAAACGTCTCGGCCCAGGCCCTCCACAGCGGACTGCTAGAGACATTGTGAACGCTGTCGAACCTTATTTCGAGATCCTCTCGCTGGTTTCCGGCTGTTTCGGCGCTAACCGTCCAGACCCGCCGAGAGCCTGGGTATGTTTGATGAGGAAGAGGATGAAATCGGGAAGTGACGCATGAAACTCCTGGCGCTCGAAAGAGAGGTTCCCGGCGTCGCCGACGGCCAGTTCACGGAGGAGATTCTGGAGGCGGAAGCTCGAAAGGCGTGGGAGCTTCAGCAATCCGGCGTCCTGCGTGAACTCTACTTCAGCGCGGACAAGCACGAAGCAGTCCTGGTGCTGGAATCGGACAGCGCCGACGAAGCACGACGGCTACTGGCTGAACTGCCTTTGATGCGGGCCGGTTTGATCGACTTCCGGTTCATCCCGCTGGTGGCGTATTCGGGGTTCGAGCGGCTGTTCAGGCGGAAGCCGCAGCGTCGGGCTCGTTAGCCCGAAAACCCACCTTCGTAACGCAACTCATCCGTTGGTTTGGGGTTTGTAGGGTCAAATGGCTCGAACTGCATTTGCCAGGAAGGCGCCTTTCTTCAGGCCCTTATCTGCCATTGGATCGACAACTCCCTACCAACCGGCGCCACCCGACGAAACAGGTCCGTGCCCGCCAAAGTTGATCATCCAACTCGCCCGCCTAAGATCGAACGATGATGATGACGTGGTATTCGCTCACCTGATGCATTGTAGCCGTTGCTCGGAAATCTACTCCGGTGCGGTTGACGATGTTCTGGGCATGCGAAGAAGGTAGGGCCTTGCCGCCTCCCTGGAAGTTCCATATTGATCCGCGCTGGGTCTACAGTGGGCGGCTCGACGGGGCGCTGCGCCTCACGGCCTGGACTGCGTAGACTGCGAAGCCGGCGCCGGCGATGACATACCAGTAAACCAAGCGCAGGGTGAGGGTGAACGCCGCCATGCCGAAAGCCATGCCCCACATGAACGCCTCCCCCGTGAACCCGTCCACCCAATCGGGGCGCGCTTCCCCGACCGGCAAGCGCGGGCGCAGCGCAGGTATGAGGCGCGGGACGGCTCTGAAGTACTCGCGATAGCTCTCGCCCTGGGATGCCAGCAGGCCCGCCTCCTCACGCAGGATCAAGCGATAGACGATGACCGGTATTCCCACCACGATGATCGCAAAACCAAGGCGGCTGGCCATGGTCCCAAGCCCAAGGGCGGCCAGGACCGTACCGAGGTAAAGCGGATTGCGGACGTAGCGATATGGGCCGTCGGCCGTCAACTGGTCGCTGTGCATTTTGGCGTCGTGTACCACGGAACTGTGCAGGTACGCCTCCGCCCACGAGCGGATCAGCGCCGCCGCGGCCGCCAGCGCCGTGCCGAGACCCAAAATCACGCGACAGTAATGGTTTACGTCAGGCGAACCGGCGCCCGCCAGCCATCGCGCGACCGACAGAGAAGAGTTGATGTCCCCGGCGGCGTAGAGAGAGAATCCCAGCCAAAAGATCCCGCCGATGATCCAGAAACGGGCGCGAAACTCGAAATCCGTGGCGCGAAAGTCGGACAACCGCCTTGGCATTCAGTCTCCCTTTCCGACGCTCTTCGAAAAACCAGTCTCTCACGTCTCATCGCGCATTTTGGATGACCGGAGCAGACCATGATTTCGGCGGTGGTGTAGCGCCGGATATTCTGGAGCATCCTTGCGGAGAATCGCTCTCACCCCCAGAGAACCGCTCCTGGTGGCGCCGGTCGTGGGCTGCAGCCCCGGCCCACCTCTCTCAGGCATAGTGCCGTTTCAGTTTAATCGATTGACTTTCCAGGCTGGAGCCCTAAAATAGAGTCACAGGAAGTCGTGGGCCAATTGAGCGGGCCTCCTGCGACCGTGTCCGCGAACGTGAATCGATCCGAGTCCGTCAAGGGGAGGACCGATGAGCAACTTGGAACCACGCGCGCCGGAATCCCACCTCGGTATCGATCTGGGCGCGGCCGAGGTTAAGATCGCGCTCTGCGACATCGAGGGCGCGCTCCTATGGCGGGCACGGACCCCCAGCCGCGGACGCCCGCTGGTCGCGTTTCTCGAAGTCATCGAGACGCTGCCGCGCGAGTGGCGCGCCCAACCCATCCGGGCGGCCGTGACCGGCAGCGGCCAGTACCTGCTTGATGGCGTCGCGCGGTGCGTGCGCGTAAACGAAGTGTTGGCCGTCGCCTTGGCTGTCCGCGGGCGATTCCCCGACGCGCGCACCGTAATCGACCTGGGAGGTCTGTCGTCCAAATGGATTCTGCTGGGCCGCGACGGGCAGGACACAGTGGCGGATTTCTCCAGTAATGGGCTGTGCGCCGCCGGGGCTGGCGCTTTCCTGGAACAACAGGCGGGCCGCCTGGAATTGAGCGTCGAGCGCCTCGGGCAAATGGCCGGGGCCGCGTCCAGGGGCGCCGCCATCGCCGGCCGCTGCAGCGTGTTCGCCAAATCGGACATGATCCACTTGCAGCAAAAGGGAACGCCGCTGGAGGAGATCGCACTGGGACTCTGCCAGGCGCTGGCGCGCACCTTTTGTGCGACGGTCATGCAGGCGCGAGCCGTGGAAGCCCCGGTGGCGCTGGTTGGCGGGGGAGCGGCCAACCCCGGATTGGTACGCGCCTTCCGCGAACAACTCGGATTGAGCGCCGGCGAGTTGATGACGCCCGACCTCGAGATGCCCGACGCCGGCCTGTTCTTCGCCGCCTCGGGCGCGGCTCTCATGGCGCTGGAAGCCCCCCTCAGCGAGTTTTCAGAGTTCCTAGCCACGGTCCGCGAGCGGGCCGAGGCAGCCGGCACGGCCCGCGTGACGGCGTCACTGCCGCCCTTGAGAACGCGCATGGAGGAGTTGCGCATAGAGACGATCGAGAGGCCGCCTCGGACTCCCGGCCATGTAGATGCCTACCTCGGCCTGGATGTCGGCTCCGTGAGCACCAACCTGGCGTTGCTGACGCCGGACTTTCGGGTGATGGATGGAGTCTACCTGCCGACCCGCGGACGGCCGGTTGAGGCGCTCGATCAGGGACTCGGCCAGATTCGCGAGCAGTTCGGCGATCGGGTCCGGATTCTCGGGGTGGGCGCCACGGGCAGTGGCCGGCACCTGGCGGCCAAAGCTGCCGGCGCCGATGTCATCCACAACGAAATAACGGCCCAGATGGTCTCCTCTCTGCTCTTCTTCCCGGAGGTCGAGACTATTTTCGAGATCGGCGGGCAAGACTCGAAGTTCATCTCGGTGCGTAACGGGCGGCTGGCTGATTTCGAGATGAACAAGATCTGCGCCGGCGGCACGGGCTCGTTTCTGGAAGAGCAGGCGGAGCGCTTGCGAATCCGCATTGTGGATGAATTCTCCGAACTCGCGCTGCGCGGCGCCAGCCCGTGCGATCTGGGCGCCCGCTGCACCGTCTTCATGGACACGGAACTGGTCGGCGCCCAGGAGCGGGGAGCGCCGTTGGCGGATATTTGCGCGGGGTTGGCGTATTCCGTGGCCCGCAACTATCTCGAAAAAGTGGTGGCCGGCCGGCCCATCGGACCCAGAGTTCTGTTCCAGGGGGGCACGGCCTCCAACCAGGCCGTGGTGGCGGCCTTCCGGCAATTGCTGGGCCGCCCGGTTCATGTCCATCCTTACAATCGGATTTCCGGCGCGATCGGCGCGGCCTTGCTAGCCGAACGGGCCCATCCGCGGCAGACGCGCTTCCTCGGTTTCCGCTCCTGCGCCGCTTCCAATCTGCAGAGCTTCGAGTGCCCCCGCTGCGAGAATCGATGCCAGGTGAACCGCATCCAGCTCGGCGCCCGGCGCGTGCATTTCGGCGACGTGTGCGAGCGTTATTCGGAGCATGATGGCGAACCGCGGGAACTCCGGCGTCCGTTCCCCGAGCTTTTCGACGAACGCAAGCGCCTGCTCCTCAAGGAGGCGGGTCCGGAGGGGACGCCACTGGGGGATGGGGAGCCGCTGCCGAAACTTGGCCTCCTGCGCGGCTCTCTCAATCTGGAGTTTCTGCCTTTCTGGTCGGCGTTCCTGCGCGAACTGGGCTATGAGCCGGTGGTTTCCCCGGCCACCACCGCCGCGCTTCTGTTCCAGAACATGCCCAATCTGCCGGCGGAAGTCTGCCTGCCCATCAAGGCCGCGGCGGCGCAGGCCAAGGCTCTGCTGGCCGCGGGCGTCGAGAAGCTTTTCGCGCCGGCCCTGCTGGAATGCCCCGAGCGGGGAGAAGACGAGTCCCACACTTGCTTCTATACCCAGCAATTGCCGGACATGCTCCGCATGGCGTTTCCGGGAAGAATCATCCCAGCCCTCTTCGCGTTGCGGGAGGGCATGTTAGGTCTGGTGAGTCCGATGTTCGCCCTGGCGAGGGCGCTCGACCGGTCCCTGGACGCGGTGGGCCGCGGTCTGGTGCACGCCCGGGCTGCGCAAGCGCGCTTCGTGGAAGCCCGCAAGCGGCTGGGGCAGGCAGCGCTGGCCGCGCGCTTCGATCGCGCCGTGGTGGTTCTGGGCCGCCCTTACAACACGCACGATCCGTTTCTGAATCTCGGTCTGGCGGGCCACCTGGAGCGATTGGGCCTGCCGGCGATTCCGTGGGACCTGCTTCCGCTCGACGAAGTGCGCCTCGACGCCCGCTGGCGGACGGTCCCGTGGCATTACAACCGCGAACACCTGCGCGCCCTCGAATTCATGCGTCGGGACCCGCGTCTCTTCCCCATACTGGTCTCCAGTTATGGATGCGGGCCGGACGGATTTACCGTGAAGCACATGGAGGAGCTGCTCGCCGGGGGCCCAAGGCTCCTGCTGGAATTCGACGAACACCGTGGGGAAGCCGGCCTGGTGACGCGGTTGGAAGCCTTCGCCGACGAGATTGAGGAACATCTGCGCGCCCGCAATCGAGCGCCGAGAGCGCCCGTCCTCACGCCCGGTCCGCGCCCGCTGCCAGGGGGGCGGCGCTTTTCGATTCCGCACTTCTCCGAGCACGCCGGCGTCTACGCCGCCATACTCCAATCCGCGGGATTTCAGGCGGATGTCCTCCCGCCGCCCGATGAAGAGACCGTCAGGCTGGGGGAGCAATACGCCTCCGGCCGCGAGTGCCATCCCTACGCGATCCTGGCGGGCGAGTTGGTCCGGCAGGTGCGGCGCTCTTCACCCGAAGCGGAGGATGTCTTCCTGGTTCCCAGTTGCACATCGCCCTGCCTTCTGCGGCAATACGGCGATGCCCTGCGCATCCTCTTGCTGCGCGAAGGGCTGCCCAAGATGGAGGTTTGGGATGCGGCGACGCCGCAATTGGGACGCCTGGTGGGTACGGCGGGACTCTTGCGGCTCCACGCAGGTCTGCTGGCGACCGACATACTGGTGACCCTGGCGACGCGGCTCGCTCCGTATCAGCGCCGCGGAAACGGGTTTGAGAAATTGCGGACTGCCGCTCTGGCGAGTGTGGCCGGGGCCGTCGCGGAAAAGCGGGACGTCGGCCCGCCGCTCGCATCGGCGGCCGAATCCCTGTGGGCTTCCTCGCGCACGGGCGGGCCGGGAACGCTCCCCATAGTCGGCGTGACCGGCGATCTGTACACGCGCATGAATCCGGTTGGAAATGCCGGGCTGTTTCGCCGGTTGGAACAGATGGGCTTCGAGGTCTGGCCCAGTCCGTTCTTTGCCAACAGCGCCCTCGGCGCCTTTCTGGAGACCCGCCGGAAAGTGGAGCAGGGCCGCCTGGTGGATGCGGCATCGCAACAACTGGCGGCCTTTCTCACCGCGACCGCCGCGGAGCGCCTCGCGGACCGCCTCCGTCCGGAACCGCGCGCCCTGGCGGTGGAGCCGTCGCCGGAAGAACTGAGCCGGCTCGCGCGGCCTTACGTAGGACCACAAGCTCATTTCCTGATTGTTCTAACGGTGGCCAAGATCGCGGACTTCCTGCGACGCGGAGCGGCCGGCGTAATCAGCGCCGCCGGAATCAACTGCGCCGTGGGAACCCTCGCCGCCTCGGCGATCCCCGCCCTGAGAGCCGATTTCGATAACGCCCCGGTCCTTGGCCTGACGTATGGCGGCGCGGAGGGGCCGGGCCAGCGCATCCGCCTGGAGACTTTCGCGTATCAGGTTCACGAGCGGTGGCGGCGGCGGACGGCGGCATGAATCGCGACAGGGGCGTTCTAGATTAGAGCGTGAATAGTGTAGTGCGGCCGAAGTTCTGCATGTTTTGTGGGGCAGGCAATCTTGCCTGCAGCCGCCTTTCTAGGCGGCTCTTTCGCGCCCGCGGAGCCCTCTCACACCGCAAACGCCGGCTGAAAGCCGGCGGCAGCCAGGATTGGCTGCCCCACAGTTATCTGCATACCCGTCATTCTGTTCGCCGCAGACCAATAGCTGGCGCGCAATCCTCCTCACGCCAATATCCTCTCGGGGCGCTTGTGGGCGCCCTGCTGGTCGAAAATGCCGTCGACGAATCGGTGAGCGCTTACGTGCTAGCGTATAAGAGTCTCGCTGAAAACAGAGTCCGTTATGGACGTGGCCAACCAGCAATTTCGGGAAGTCCGCGGGGCAACTAACGCCGGGAGCTTTCCAGGCGTATCCGCGCCTCGCGTTCCGACGGGTTTTCCTTGCCGAACGCGAACGAACGCGATTGCTCCGCCTGGCCGGAAGGAGATTAATGATATGAAATTCATGAACGGTCTTTTGTGGCGCCCTGGCTCCGCCGCGGCCCTGGCGCTGTGCATGGCGTCCCCCTTGCTGCTCGCGCAGACCCCGGCAACCACCCCCCCCATACCGGATTGGGCGTTTCCGGGCACCGCAACGCACAGGCAGGTAGCGCCGCCGGCCGACTTTCGCAGGCCCAGCAAGACGACGGCTGCCCCGATTGGCATCTTCGAAGGCCAGACCGACGTGGGAAGCGCGATCATACCAGGCAGCGCCAGTTACGATGCCCGCACGAAGCAGTACACCATCAACTCGGCCGGCTACAACATCTGGTACCAGCGCGACGAGCTCCAATATCTCTGGAAGAAGATGTCCGGCGACGTTTCGCTCGCGGGCACGGTCTCGTTCCCGGACGCAAACGGCTATGGCGATCGCAAGGTGGTATTCATTATCCGCAAGGACCTCGATGACGATTCCATCGAGGTCATGACGGCCCGGCACGGCGCCGGTTTGATCCACCTGGCGCAGCGTACCACGAAGGGCGGCCAGATCAGCGAGACGTTCAATACGCGGCCCCCGCGGCGTCCCGCGGGCGCCGCGGCCGACACCCCGGTTCCCGTCGCGCCCTGGCGCATCGGCATCGAAAAGAAGGGCGACGTCTTCTCGCTCTTCGTCAGCGAGAACGGCGCGCCCATGCGCCAGCTCGGCCAGACTTTGACCTTCCACATGGACGAGCCCTTCTACGTTGGCATCGGCTTCGCCTCTCACACGCCGGACAAGTCCGATACGGCGGTGGTCTCTAACGTGGTTCTCGAGAATACCGCCGGCAAAGTCCAGTGAACCGCGGCCCAGGGGCCGGCTGATTGCGGAGTTTGCGGATAGACGCCCTGACCCCGGGCGCCCCGGCGCCGGTCCCTCACTGCTGCGGAGAGTACAGCCGGAAGTTCACTTCCACTCTGGCATTCACCGCTACCGGCTTGCCGTCCTTCTCGGCGGGTACGAAGCGGTACTTTTGCACCGCCTCGACGGCCCTTTCGTCGAGACCCAGGCCCAGCCCGCGCACCACCGTCACATTGCGCGGCACGCCGTCGGGTCCCACCTGAAGGGATAGCACCACCGTGCCCTGCCGCTTGGCGGCGTTGGCCTGCGGCGTGTACGCGGGCTCGACCTTCGCAAGCAGTATCGGAGGGGTGAGCCCGGGCGGAAGCGCGGCCTGCGCGCCTGTTTGCCGCTCCACGGCCCCCACCGGAAGCTCGAACAGGCTTGCCTCCAGGGGAGGGTTGCGGTCGATGCGCGTGTAAGTGACGGTGCGGACCGATTGGCGCGTCTGGCTTCCGCCCAAGCCGGCCGCCGCCGTTTCCTCGCGGTCCCGCAGCACCAGCAACCGCGAGCGGTCGATGCACAGGGTACGAGTTCCTCCCGGCGATTCCGAGCGAACCAATTCGCATTCCTGGGAGCGCCCTTCGAACTCCACCTGGTCGCGCCCTGTGATGGCGGCGGTTGGCAGCAGCGCTGCCACCAGGACGTCCCATCCCAGCACACCGGTTATATACCGGCCTGACATATTGTCGCGCCGCGTGTAAGAGTTGTTGGCGGCGGAGTACTCCCACAGCGTGGAGCCATTCCTGAAAATGGTGGCAACGTCGGGGCCGTTTACCTCGTAGCGCATCTGCGGTCCCTGCAAGTAAAGCCGGAAAGGCCGCGTGGACGCGTTGGAACTGAACCCTGTCTTGCTTTCCGTGACGATTTTGCCTTCGATCCGCCAGCTCGCGGTGGCGCGAAAGGCGTTGGCCACCTGTTGCAGCAACGCCCGCGCGTCATCGGCCGCTTGCGCCGAAGCGCCGGCGGGACCCTCTTCCTGTTTGCCCTGCTCCCGCGCCTGGCGGTCCGGTTTCACCAGGTTCGCGGCGTCTTCGAGACTCCGCGGCGCGGGGATCTCGGGGGTTGCCGCCGGGGCAGTCTCACGCGGCGCCGCGGGAACGGAGGCAGTGCCCGCCGTCTGAGTTTTCGCGGCCATGCCCTTGAGCAAATCGGCGATGGGCGCCTCCTGGTAGCCTTCCGGGACCTGGAACAAGCCATCGGGCACAGGTTCGCTCGAAAGCTCCACCGCCTCCTCATCCATCTGGATTAAGGGCGCATTGGGGTCGAAGCCGGCGCCGAGCGGGTTGCTTCCGGCGGGCAGGCGTTCGAGCGCCGCGGCTATGGCGGGCACGAACACATCGATGTGCGCCCGCAGCGCGTGGGCGCCCTGCAATTCCTCCATAAGGGGGCCGAATGCGTCCGCCAAACCGGGCCACGGCTTCATCAGCGTTTCCACGCCGGTAATCGGGTTCATGGTGGTGTACGACCACAGGGAATACCCGGCCAACTCGCGAATGGCGGGCACGCGCAAGACTTCGCCGGGCTTGGCGGTCCACAATTGCATGACCATCCTGACCACCGGGCCGGCGGGCAAGTTGGGCGCGGCCGGGGCTTCGAGCGAAAACACGACCTCGCGTTCCTCAACCTCCACACCCTGGATGACGCTGGTGCGGCCGGTCGCCCTGACGGGCGAAACGTCGACCTTAGTGGATGCCAGGGAGGCGCGGACCGCGGCCGGCATTTCCGCCGTGGCGCGAGCCACTTCATCGAGGTACTGGCCGTACGCCAGCTTCGCGTAGCGCTTGCCCGCGGTATCGAGGTAGGTGATCTCCTTGGTGGTGAAATCGATAATAGAGCTGTAAGCCATGGACTCGGAGAACCCCTTGCCGCCTTTCAAGCGGAGCACGATCTCGCGCGACAGGGACGAGTCCATTCCTTTCATGGCGCCCGCCGCCATCTGCGCGGGCACAGTGGAGTTTATCTTGACCTCTATCTTGTAACGCAGCGTGACGTCGGCATGCAGCACGGAGAACGGGAGCAGCATCGGTAACAGCGATGCGAAGGCGCGGGAGCGGCAGGATATCATGTGAAGCTCCTGTTTCCGGAGTATTCCGAGATTCCCATCTTGGACTCCGGGATACTCATTCAGTCTACGCCGGGTCAATGCGCCCCGACATAGGGGAAATCCCCCGCCCACATTTACATTTAGCAGACGGGTCAAACGCCCGTTCCCGGCGGAGGTATGCTTAATGAATCGAGGCCCGTCATCCATGAGGTTCTTAGCCGTAGCCGCAATTTTCGCTTCCCTGGCGTCCGGCCAGGAAGTGAAACGCCCGCGCATTCTGGGCGTGGCGCACATCGCGTTTTACGCGCACGACATGGAGCAGTCCCGCGCATTCTATACGGGTACGCTGGGATTTCAGGAGCCGTACTCTTTGAAGAACCCCGATGGCAGCCTGTCGGTCGCGTTCTTTAAGATCAACGACCGCCAGTACGTGGAGTTATATCCCGAGAAGGAGGCCAACACCGACCGCCTGGTGGACATCGCCCTCGAAACCGATAACGCCGAACAACTGCGGGCCTACCTGGCCTCGCGCGGCGTCAAGGCGCCGGACAAGGTAACCAGGGACCGCATCGGCAACACCAGCTTCAGCGTCACTGACCCGGACAAGCATACGGTGGAGTTCGTGCAATACGAGCCGGACGGCTGGAGCATGCGCGAGAAGGGTAAGTTCATGGACGATCGGCGCGTCAGCGCTCACATGGCTCATGTCGGCATCATCGTCTATTCCCTCGAGCCGGCCATGAAATTCTACCGCGATATCCTCGGCTGCCAGGAGATCTGGCGCGGCAGTTCGGATCAGAGGACCCTGAGCTGGGTGAATATGAAGGTGCCGGACGGAGACAACTGGGTGGAGTTCATGCTCTACGACCAGTTCCCCTCCCTGCGCCAGTTGGGCGTCTTCCATCACATCGGGATGGAGGAGACGGATGTAGGTAAGTCGGTTGCCATCTTTGAGGCTTCGCCCGCGCGCAAGAGCTACACACGTAACGTCGATCTGCGCGGAACGCCACCCCACCAACTGCAGATCTACGACCCCGATGGCAGCCGGACCGAGATTATGACGCCAGCGACGCCGGGGAGAGCATCCTCCACGGCGCCCCCGGTCCGGTAGCGAGTGGTTCAGCCTTCGACCAACTGCCGGTCGCGTTCGAACAAGTCTCGGGCATGTACGCATCTATGGGCACTGTCGAATGGCATGCAGAGTAAGCCGCAAGTTGCCATTCTGTATTGGAAAAGATTGGAAAAGACTTGCCCTTGCATTCCATCGTCCGCCGC
>JBEKPK010000120.1:0-13623 GCA_049520795.1 Bryobacteraceae bacterium | reverse complement strand
GAAGAGCATGAAAGGCGACATCAAGGGCGCCATCGCAGACTACACCAAGGCCATCGAATGCCGACCTGACTATACGCTTGCCTACACCAACCGTGGCGTTGCGGAGAAACGGGAAGGCGACGTCGACGCAGCCATCGCAGACTTCACCAAAGCTATCGAGATCGAGCCGAACAATGCGGCCGCCCGCGCCTTTCTGGCCGCCCCTGCTCGGCAAAACCCTGCTCCGCAAAACGCGGACTACGCCAAGTCAATCTATCGAGCTTACCCCGCTCCTGCTCTACCACAAGCGCAGGTGGCCGTTCTTAAACTCAGTCATGTTTTTGCGAAGACAGTTGATGGGGCGAAGTGCGATCTCTGCACGGTCCACCACAGCCCCCTCGCCGTGCGGAGGCGTACGCAATATTATTGTACGCACGCCAGCGCCATAGAGTTGCTCCCGGGCAAGCACACGGTTACGTTCGAGTTCGGGTATGATCCGCAAGATCCCCGTAAAATTGGTTTCGGCGATGTACGCGTTCACGATGTGCGCCCCGTCACCATGGATATTCTTCTAGAGGCCGGCAAGACATATAAGGCTCAGCGGAATTGGCAGTATTCAGGCACCGTTGCACGGTCGCCGTCGAGCTCGATCTACGGAATACACTGGTGGGTTGACATCACTGAGCTGGCCGGAAAATGATGTGCAATATGCACACCGAGGGCGCTTCAGGCAGTTTGGGGTAGCGGTAGCAACTCTGGTTGCCCCTCTGTCCCGAAAAGGGTAAGTTTCGGGACAGAAGCGGAGCCCCCTGAAATCAAGGTGTCCAGCGTCTCGAAAGTCAGTCCCAAAAACGAGGCCAAATGGTGGTCGTGGCAGTGCTGGGGTTGCTGTCGGCATCGTCCCGTTACTCTGTCCCAGGACCGGGTGGCGTTCTGTGCTGAACGCTTGGACTCTTCCGGTTGTGCGATGGACTTGGCAGGGCTGTCGCTAGCCTCTTTCTGCCATCCGTTTCAACCAAGCAGTTAGCTCAGCGGCTCCAGTCGCTCTCCCGCCCCCGCTCCCACGGGGCATCCCGCGCTACCTTTTCGGCCACGAGGGATGCAAGATGGCCAGTTGCGCCGTCAATTTCACGACTCGCTGCGTCAAGCCGTCCAAGCGCTTCGAGACCTCTTCGTACTGCGCCTTTAGTGCGCTCGACTGCTCCTCGAAGGACGCCACGCACTCGCTGGACAGCTCGGTCATGCGTTTCTCGCGCTGCTCGAATTCCTCGCTCAATCGCTTCAACGAGGCCAGCAACAAGTTCTCCAGTTCGTTCCGTTGTCCCATTTTCGCTCCGCTCTAGTCCTGGTCGGATGCCGTTGCCTGAGGGGTCGGCTCCGGCTGTTCCGAGGAGACTCTTTTCGGTTTGTGCCGGGCCGCTGGTGCCGGCCTCAGGGCCGGATCTTGGGGTTTCTCCCGTTCGAGAGTCTTGCACGGAAGCTCCCGGCCGTCGCTCATCGTGCAGGTTCTCCAGCCCGGATCTTCGATGATTAAATACGTCCGGTGGTCGTTCATTGGCGCCCGGAACGTGTGCACATTCCACAGTTCCCGTGGCATCCACAGCCACGTCAGACCGATCAGCGCCAGGCACAACAGCATGGTTGCCAAAAGCGGGGATCTCAGCAGGAACAGGAGCTGCGGGGTGTCTCTGAGGATCTGTTTCCGCAGCGCGTCTTGCTGGCTCTGGAGCTTGCATCTGAGGCCCGCAATATCGGCCTGCAAGGTACTCTCGACGGCGCTCAGTGAGCTTTTCAAGCTGGTCTCGAAGCTCCGAAACGCTTGGTCGGCGGCTGCCTGGGCCTGGGCTTCCCGCTCGGCCTCTTTCTGCCGCAAGGTCTCTCTCAAATCGGTAATCTTGGTGGAAGATGGCGCCCTTGAGTCGGAATCGTTCATTCTTCGCCTCCCCGTACTGCACCGTGATGTAGTCCTTGCCCTGGCGCGGGATTTTCAAGCCGAGTTCGCCGGTCAGATATTGCACGATGGCCATCCGGTCCCTGAGATCGCCGCTGGCGCACCACCGCTGGACGTGCTCCTCCAGAGCAGCGGCGTCGCTCCTCTTTTCCACGGGTAACCGGCAGTTGTGGACGCTGGCCCGCCGGCGTTCCGGGTCCTGCGGATCGGCCAGCCCGCGCGTTTGATTCTGATACTGCTGCCAGGCCGCAAACCGGCTTCGGTCGGCGCGGTCGTAGTAGGGCGCGAAGCGTTTGTGGGTCTCTAGGTCCACGTTCGCGACCACCCAATGCAGCTCCGTCCGCCCGTGGTCCTGGTGCTGAATCCAGACCCAACTGAGGCGGTCCGGCTCCATTCCCGGCGCCACCATGGACTCGAAGCTGTCCATGAGTTCCTGCTTGGTTTCGTCGTCCAGTTTGGCCGTTTCCTCTGCGGCGAAGCTCAACACGCCCGAGGTGTACCGCTGGGCAAAGGGCAGGCTTTCAATCACGGCGTTGGTGATTTCCGGGTCGCCCCGGAGCAACTCGGCGGGGCGGTCTCGATGCTCGCCCTCGTGGTTGCGGTCGCCCAGGGCGTAGTCGATGGGGCCACGGCCCGATTTGTCGGCGCTACTGCCGCGGGCAAACACTTTCACGAGCATCGAGCAGATCCTTTCTGATAGCGGCCAACTGGTACCGCAGTTGGACGAGATCGATGGTCCGGTACTGACGCGCGTCGCTGTTCACCCGGCGGGCGATCTGGTTGAGGTTGTTGCCGACCTTGGCGATGGCTAGGCTTAGGGCGGCGACAACCTTCGCGTCCTGCGTGACGCGATGGCGCGGCTTGGACCTTGGCTGCGGCGGCTGGCCGAGGGCCAGGTCCCGGAGCCAGGCGGCGACCGGGACCTCGCCAGCGCGGTCCTTGACCGCCTGGGCCTCGCCTGAACTCAGCCAGATCTTCTGGCTGATGTTCCGGGCGTTCGCGCCCCGATTGCGAATGACCGCCATGCCGCCGCTCTCCGGGTTGGGGTTCCAAGGGGAGGGCGCAGCCCTATCCCCTTGGCCAGGTCACGGGACCCGCGAAGCGGGGACAGTGTGACCTGGCTGTCAGTCTTAACGGCGCTCCAGTAGTGGCACCGTTCCTCAAGTTGTTACGCTTCCGAGCATCGAAGGGGACGACCACAGCAGACGCCGCGCCATCCTCCGCGGCTGAGAGAAGGCCGCAGTACCCTTGCAGCAGGATCAGGTGCAAAATACCTCCCTACTATATATGAGGGTTTTGGAAGACGAAATCTGTCAGGTTCGGGCAGAAATAGTTCTCGACATGGGATTCTCCGGCTAGCAACGCGCCCTGCAGGAATCAGCAGCGCCGCCTGGCCCTACGTGGGTCTTCTCTCGCTTCCCCTGTGGTTCCATTCTTGGTGTCGGAGCCAGCCGACCGTTAGCCCGATCCAGAAAAGTGAATGGCACCCTGACAGATTTAGTCGTTTTTTTCCCTCATATATAGTAGAGGCACTAAACGGAACTCAAGGTCGGCTTGGGGCTTATCGAGAGGAGCGGATCGAGCTTGAATCCCGCTGAAGAGCTACGCAGGTTGGAACTGGCGGCGCGCTCGTCTCTGGAGGACCACTACGGACGGGCGTTATCCGATCAGGAATGGGCCGCAGCCAAACGCGCCCTCCTGGACTTGGCGAAGCTGCTCCGCGACTGGGGGCGCAAAGAGGCACATGCTGACCGGGCGGCCTAAACTTGGTACGCTGGTCGGCGTATGCCAGCCCGTGTACTCGTGATGCAACAGCCACAGCGAAGCGCCGTTCTATACGCGCGGGTCTCCTCGAAAGAGCAGGAGCAAGGCTACAGTATCGCAGCACAACAGGAACTCCTCCGGTCGTACGCCGCGCAGCAAGGCCTGTCCATCCAGCGGGAATTCTTCGACGCGGAGACCGCGAAGAGCACCGGACGGCCCGCCTTCGCCGCCATGCTCGGCGTGCTGCAGAAGGACCCCAAGTGCCGGGTCCTTCTGGTGGAGAAGACCGACCGCCTGTATCGGAACATCAAGGACTGGCTCACGGTCGATGAACTCGATATCGAGATTCACCTCGTCAAGGAAAATGTGGTCCTTACCAAGGATTCGCGGTCCAGTGAGAAGTTCATGCAGGGGATCAAGGTTCTGATGGCGAAGAATTACATCGACAATCTCAGCGAGGAGGTGCGCAAGGGACTGCGCACGAAAGCGGCGCAGGGACTCTACCCGTCGTTTGCGCCGCCTGGGTACAGGAACACGGTGCGCCCTGACGGCAAGCGCGTCATCGTGCCCGACCCTGCGTTCGGTCCCATCGTGACGAAGCTCTTCGGCTGGTTCGCGACTGGCGAGTATAGCCTGAAGGCACTGGCGCGGAAGGCCTGGGAGGAAGGATTCCGGTTCCGCAAAAGCGAGAGCAAAGTCCCGGTCACGACGCTGCACAAGATCCTGCGCAAGCGCATCTACACGGGCGAATTCGAGTACGGCGGCGTCACCTACCAGGGGAGCCACGAGCCGCTGGTAGCGCGGGAGGTCTGGGAACGCGTGCAGGAAATACTGGACGGCCGGCACGGGAAGAAGCATCGGAAGATGCATCACAGTTTTCCGTTCAGCGGCCTGGTGAGTTGCGGGCACTGCGGGTGCTCACTGGTCGGCGAGATGAAGAAACAGCGGTACGTGTACTACCACTGCACCGGCTACCGGGGGAAATGCCCGGAGCCGTACACGCGAGAAGAGACTCTGGAAGAACAATTTGCGGATCACCTGCGGGGTCTCGTCATTCCGCCAGCGGTGCTGACCTGGCTGCAAGCGGAACTGGTCGCGTCCGACTGCACGGAGCGAGCAGCGCGGGAGCAGGAACTCCGGCGGGAGCAGAGGGAGTTGGAGCGGCTCCAGACGCGGCTTGACGTGCTCTACGACGACCGGCTGGACGGAAGGATCGACGCCGCGACGTACGACAGGAGGGCCACGGAGATCCGCGAACAGCAGCAGCGCGCCCGGCAGCGAGCCAGCGCGGGCCAGGTGGCCCTGCCGCCCGCAAGCGAGGCTCTGGACCTCATGGTGGTCACCAGCAAGGCCGCTGAGCTGTTCCTACGGCAGCCCGCAGCCGAGCAGCGGCGGTTGCTGCACGTGGTTCTCAAAGCGGCGACCTGGAAGAGCGGGGAGTTGCGGATGTCGCTGCGGGAGCCATTTGAGCAACTTCGACTTTCGAACTCCGCAACTCACACAAACAGAGGACACTTCGGCGGGGACAACGGGCTTTCTGGGATCTGGCGGAGAGGGGGGGATTCGAACCCCCGGTAGAGCTTATGACCCTACGACGGTTTAGCAAACCGCTGCTTTCGACCACTCAGCCACCTCTCCGGCGATGAATGGGTCTGTCAAGGTCATATTACCACATGGACGCGAATGGGGCGTTCGGCGCACGCTTTGACAGAGCCGGCTGTTCGTGAAATATGGCTTGGCAGGCGAAAGCGCCTGCCCCTGGAGTTTCTACATTTTTCGTGAGATCTCCGCGCCTTGCGGCCACCATCCATTTGGAGTCACCTACTACCTAGCCCGGAGGGCGAAACATCTTAGCCCACGGCGTGAGCCGTGGGAAACAGGCCGGCCGGACTCCTAGCCCCGGAACGGGGCGTAAGTCTATGCCACACAGTTTCGCTTCCCTGCTCGTTCACGTCGTCTTTTCCACCAAGGATCGCGTCTCCTCCCGAGCGGCGGATGTGGCCGATTACATCGCGGCGCAAGAAGAGCACCACCGCCAAGTGTCGTTCCAAGAGGAATTCCTGTCATTCCTGAAGAAGCATGGCATCCAATACGACACGCGCGACCTCTGGGGCTGAGAGCGGCCTTTCGCCCCGTTCCGGGGCTAGGCGGCCAGTCGACCTCTTCCCCACGGCTTGCGCCGTGGGCTAGGATGTTTCGCCCTCCGGGCTTCGGAAATGTACAAACTCCAGTGGCAGGCGAGAGCGCTTGCCCCGGAGCTAGTGGTCTGTGGCGCAAAAGATGTGCATTATCGAGCGCGCCGTAGAGCGGGCGTCTCGCCTGCCATGCCGGTATTCGTACCGGCATTCCTCGAAGAATGCCGGCGAGGACGCCGGCATGGCAGGCTGGAGGCCCGCTCTACGGATCGAGCGCGATGATTGGCTGGCAATGGATAATGGGCAGTTCTTACGCCGCACTACGCTAGCGGCTGCCGGCCCCGGGGTAAAAGTGCAGGTTTACCGTATAGCCCGGCAGGTCGACGCGAACCGAGTAATGTACATCGATCCTCTCGACGCGCGCCGTGCTCGGCGCGCGCTGAATCCGGACGTTGTCCGCCGCCACGGGAAGATCCAGGCGGCGGGCTCTCTCGAGCACCCAGGTGCGCAGCAGGTCGTCGGAAGGCGGGGAGCCGGATTGCGTGCGAGTCTCGACCCGCCGGGGGATGGTGGCCACGAAATCCTGGAACTCGAGGTTGCGGATGTAAATGGGCGCGAAGGCCAGCATGAAATACGCGAGGGTGGCCAACACGGCGGCGGCGGCCACAATACGCCAGCGCGGTACGCGGTTCACGGTTGCTTTTCGGACTCCTTGACGGACGCGCGGAGATCCTCCCAGGGGTCGCCGGAGTTGCGCGTCCATTCGGGAGTCTCCGATCCGTAAATTTGCAGTTCGTCTTTCTTCAGTGTGCCATGGCCGTAAGGGCAGATGTATTCGATGCGCGGCCGTCCCAGGAACAACATGCTGCCCCAGGACCCCGTTTCGACCGGCATGCGCAGCCGCCGCAGGCACGTCCGGCAGCGCCGGCGCTGATCCATTACGATCAGCGTCACCACTCCCACCGCGAGCGCAAACCACGCCATGATAAGGAGGTTGTAGCCCAACAACTGGGGCCCGTCGCGAAGCGGGGCAAGCTCGGGAGGATTCGGTTCGACGGGCCATATCCCGTTGATCAGCCGGAGCACGCCGAAAAGAGCCGCGGCGGCCGCTCCCAGCTTCCCTGCGAAATAGGCCCAATAGCGCATGTCTTTGAGACTCGGGAGCCTGGCTTATAGTTTCGAGGTTCGGGAGGGCTGCTGCAAATGGTCCCCTGCACGGGTGCAACGCCTCTCACGGGCTGGTAGAATCACCTATCAATCGCGAATCGCGGAGACGAAACATGACGCCGGAGATACGCTACTGCGGAGAATGCGGCCGCCCTTCATCGCCTGACGAGCTCGCCCATTTTGGCGACCACCTGGTTTGCCAGGACTGCAAGAACCGCTATGCGCAAAAGCTGCGCGAAGGCGTGGCGCCGGCGCCCTTTGGCGCGCCGCAATTCCAGTACGCCGGGTTCTGGATCAGAGTTCTGGCGTCCATTCTCGACACCATGATCCTGATGGTGGTGAGTTACATCCTGCAGCTCGCGGTGTGGCGCCCGCTGCTGCCCGCTTCCCAGGTCCAGCCGGGGATGCCGCCGGCGGAGGCTCTGCGCATGATATTGGGCGCGGCCGGAATCGCGAGCCTGGTCAACATGGCGATCGGTTGCTGCTACGAAGCGTTTTTCGTGGCCAGGCTCGGCGCCACGCCGGGCAAGATGGCGCTGGGATTGAAAGTGGTGCGCCCCGACGGCGGGCCGGTGGACCTGGGGCGCGCGTTTGGCCGCTATTTCGCCAAGTTCCTGAGCGCCATGATTCTGGGCATCGGGTACCTCATGGTGGCGTTCGACTCCGAAAAGCGCGGTTTGCACGATATGATTTGCGGCACGCGCGTGATTAAGCGGAGCGAGACGATTTCGATGAATCTGAGTTGACGGCCGCATATGCCGATTCCTTGCGCGCGGTGCGACATGCCCTTGCCCCAATCGCGGGACGCCTCCGGCGAGGTCCGGTGCACGCTGTGCGGAGCGAGGAATCGGGCGCTGGCGTTTCCCGCCATCCTGGCGGCGCCTGGAGCGGCGGGTGGGGCCGCGCCGGCGCTGGGAGGCGAAGCCGCCTGTTTCGATCATCCCAACAAGCGCGCCGAAGCGGCGTGCCAACACTGCGGGCGGTACCTGTGCCGGCTCTGCTCGGTGGAATTCGGGACCGAGATCTGGTGCCCTTCCTGCGTGGCGGGCCGCAGCGGAGCGGCCAAGGCCGCCAATCCGGAAACTTCCAGAACGTTATACGATTCCATTGTTTTGACGCTGCCGCTGGCCAGCCTGCTGCTCTGGCCGCTCACCGCCATAGCCGCGCCGGCCGCGCTGGCCGTCGGCGCGGCCCGTTGGAAGCGCCCCACCAGTCTTGTGCGGCGCTGGCGCTGGCGCATGCCCGTGGGCATGGCGCTGGCGCTGGTGGAGGCCGGCTTGTGGACCTGGGGCATACTCTACCTGGCCGCGCGCTCCGGCATGGCGGGGAAGTGACCGATGGCGGATTCCATTCCATACCGTAAGCTGCCGGGAAGCCGGCGCGGGATTTTTTCCGGCTCCAGCGTCTGGATGGCGCCCGACCACCTCTTGCTGGTCAAATCGCAGCGCTTTCAAGAGGAATACAAGCGCTTCTATTTTCGCGACGTACAGGCCATCGCGGTGGCGGATGCGCCGCGCTTCCACATCTCGTCGCGGGCCGTAGCAGTGGCGGCGTTGTGGCTGGTGGCGTTCGGTTACTGCCTGCTCCCGGGCCGGGCGTCCTATTCCGTGAACGGCTTCGCATACCATCCCCGTATTGCCGCCGCTCCGTGGATGTGGCTGATCGCGGCGGCGCTGGTGGCCGCCTGGGCGTTCATCTCGGCCAAGGGCAGTTGCGTGTGCCGCATCTACACGGCGGTGAGCGCGGACCCGTTGCCATCGGTCTACCGGAGATGGACGGCGAAGAAGTTTCTGGCGCTCGTGGAGCCGCGGATTCGCGAAGCGCAGGCGGCGCTCGAAGACGGCTGGAAGGAAGCCGTCGAAGACCGGCAGGTGGGCCCCGAAGTGACGCGCTTGCCGGTTCGCGCGCCGCTCTCGCTGTTTGGCGCGGCGCCAGCGGCGGAAGCGCACGCACCGGAGGGCCGGCGGCGAAGCGCGGCTTGTTTTGTTTTCCTGGCCGCTCTGCTGGGAGAAGTCGCCCTGGACGCGGCGACGCTCGCAGCGGCCATCCCGGCGGCCCTTTGGATCATGATGGGCCTGCTGGCGGCGCAGACCGTCGCGGCGGTATTCCTCTTCTTCCAGCGATACCGCGGAACTCTGCGCCCGGGCATGGAGAAAGTGGCCCTGGCC
Source organism: Bryobacteraceae bacterium (assembly GCA_049520795.1). Classification (GTDB taxonomy): domain Bacteria; phylum Acidobacteriota; class Terriglobia; order Bryobacterales; family Bryobacteraceae; genus BOG-224. The sequence continues at coordinate 4,459 of JBEKPK010000120.1, read as the reverse complement.
AAGCTGGTATGGATGCTGGCGCTGCTCTATGTCAATCTGTTCACCACGGGTATTCAGAACGCCGTGCGGGGGCAACCCGCCATGGTCGACCAGGGAGCGGCATGGCTCGTTCCCACGGGAAGCGTGCTCGCCATCGCCGATGCGGCGGTGGCATTGGCTCTGTGCGTGGTGGGCGCGGTGATGATGCTGCGGCGAGACCGGGCCGCGCCACCGAATTTGCGGGTGACGTGAAAATGCCGTCCAGGGCCATCCAGAACCGCTGTTGGAACCACGAGGATCGCGAGGCGGTGAGCCGCTGCCCCGGATGCGGGCGCCCGTTCTGCCGGGAGTGCGTCACCGAACACCAGGCGCGGCTGTTATGCTCGGCGTGTCTGGAGAAGGCTGTGCGCCGGGGCTCGACGGGCCGCGCCGGCCGCCGGCTGATCCCCGCCCTGATGCTGCTGGCCGGCCTGCTGCTTTCGTGGATTTGCTTTCTGGGCGCGGGCGCGGGCGTCTCGGAAATCGTGCTGCGCATGGAGCGGGCCTCATGGCGAAACCGGTAGCGCGCGAGGGCGCCATCCAGGTGCTGGAGGATGCCGTCCACTTGCTGCGGCGCACGCCGTTTCGGACGCTCGCCTGGCATGGGGTGGGAAGCGCACCTCTGGCCGTGGCGGCGGCGTTCTTCTGGAACGACGTCACGCATCCCGCGACCTCAAGTCACGCGGCGGATGCCCTGGTTCTGGCGCTGCTCCTGGCGTGGATGAATTGCTGCCGCGCGGTGTTCGCGGCGGACCTGCGCGAGGGTCTTACCGGCGCGGAGCCCAGCCGCTGGAGCGCGCGGCGGCTGTGGTCGCTGGTGGCCAGCCAGGTCTTTCTGGGCGCCACCAAGCTGGTGGCGCTGCCCATCGCTTTGCTGTCGGTTGCGCCGCTCGCTTCCACCGTATCTTTCTATCGCAACGCGGCCGCGCTCGCCGGCCGCGAGGATCTCGATCCACGAGCGCTCATGGCCAAGGCCCTCCAGCTTGCGGGCTTCCGTCCACGGCAGAGCTGGACGCTATTGGCGTTCCTCACGCTGCTATATCCGCTGGCGTTGGTCAATGTAGTAGTCACGCTGGCCCTGCTGCCGCAGTTGATCCGTATGCTGACGGGCCACGAATCCGCGATCAGCCGCAGTGGAATCTACTTCATGGCCAACCCGACATTCTGGATTTGCGCGCTGGCCATCTCGTGGATGGCGTTCGACCCGTTCGTGCAGGCGGCGTATTGCGTGCGCTGTTTTCAAGCCGAATCGGCGGGTACGGGGGAGGACGTCAAAGCGGGGCTGCGGAGGCTGGCGATGCGGGCGGCGGCGCTGGCGCTGGCGGCGGCGCTTTTGTGCGCCCCCGTGAAACTGAAGGCACAGCTTTTGTGGGGTCAGGCCTTCTGGCCTGCCGCCGGGCTTCGGCCCGGCGTTTCGCGACAGCCCGAAGAACGCCGGCTAGAAAGCCGGCGGCAGGCCCAAAGGCCTGACCCCACAATTTCCCGGGATGAACTGGAGCGCGGCATACGGCAAGCCGAGCAATCGCCGGAGTACGACTGGAGAAATCCGCCGCTCGACTCGGGGAGCCGGGAGTCATGGATCGTGACCGCAACGGACCGCGCCCTGTTGGCGGTCCGGTCTTTCCTGCGCTCGGTCGGCAGCCTCATCGGGCGGTTTCTGCGGTGGGTTTTCCAGAGTTCCGGATCGTCCTCAGTGCCCGGGGCGGCGCCCAAGATATCGCTTCCGGTTAGCCTGTGCATTCTCACGACTTTGATGCTGGTCCTCTGCGGCGTGCTGCTTAGGTGGTACCGCGCTTCGCGCCGTCCGGCGGAATCCGCGCCTTCCGGGGGACCCCTAGCCGCTTCGCCCCTGGACGCCGCGGACGTGAATCCGCTCGATCTGCCGGAGCAAGGCTGGATCGAGATGGCCGAGGGCAGCCTGCGCGACGGGAACTGGCGGCTCGCGATGCGCGCCTTTTACCTGGCCAGCCTCTCATGGCTCGGCCGGCGCGAGCTGATCGCGATTCACCCGGGCAAGACCGACCGGGAATACGAAATGGAGCTGCGGCGCAGAACGCGCGCGGCGCCGCGGATGCGCGAGTTGTTCGCCGGGAACGTGGCGGCCTACGAGCGCTGCTGGTATGGGATGCACGACCCGCTCCCGGAGGACGTGGCGGAATTCCGGCGGCGGTCGGACGATATGAAGGTCGCGATCGAGGCGGCGCTATGAATGATACGGGACCGCCGGGACTTGTGGGGCAGGCGCTTTCGCCTGCCAACCGATTCCCGTACATTCTGCTGGCGCTGGCGGCGCTGGCGTTCGCGGTGGGCATGGCGCAGCTTTTCGGCAGGGAATACGCAACCGGCGAAACCTATCCGGAATACTCCAGCCTGCGCGCCGGCCCCGAGGGCGGCAAGCTGTTATTCGACAGCCTGGCGCGCGTGCCGGGAGTGAATGTCGAGCGCAATTATCTTCCGATTGAATTCTCGGACGTGCGCGCCGCCACGATCTTCATACTGGGCGTTGCGCCGGAGGATCTCGACGATACGGACGCGATCCTAAAGCCCATCGAAAAGCTGGCCGGGCGGGGCAACCGCATCGTGCTCGGACTACATTATGAGACCGGGAATCTGAAAGCGGAAGCGCTGGAGAAGCAATGGGGCGTGCGCTACGCCACGGATACGGATAAGACGCATACCCGCCATCTCTATTTCGCCGAGGCGAAGGGCTGGAACGCCATGGAAAACGGCGCGGAAAAATCGCGCGCCGTGGAACGCGCCTTTGGAGCCGGCAGCGTGGCGATGTTCGCCGACAGCGGCGTTTTTGCAAACGAAGATATCGCGGCCACCGAGAGGCTCGCCCTGGTGGCGGCCGCGGTGGGCGGCAATACCAGGGTCATCTTCGACGAACAGCACTTCGGTATAGCGCAGGCGGGCAGCGTGGTGGGGCTGGCGCGGAGATTCCGGCTGACGGGGCTGGCCGTGGGTTTGAGCATTTGGGCGGCCCTGTGGATCTGGAAGAACGCCGCCGGCTTCCCGCCGCCCGTCGCGCGGCAATCCGGGCCGTTGCTGGGCCGGACATCCCAGGCGGGGCTGGTCACGCTGCTGCGCAGCCACATCCCGCCCGAGGCATTGGCGGGAATCTGCTGGCGCACGTGGTTGGAGACTAACCAAAGCGTAATTACCCAGGAGCAGGCAGGCCAGGCGGAAGCGATTCTGCGCGATGCTGGCTCGCGGCCGCTCGATGCCGTGCGGCGCATCCAGGCCATTTTGCGGTGGAAAGGAAAGCCTTGAATTTCGATCAGTTTCAAGCCGTCATAGAGAAGGTCACCGCCGAGATCGGCAAGGTCATAATTGGGCAGGAGGACGCCATCCGCTTTTCGCTGGTGGTGACGCTGTGCAATCAGCACGCGCTGATTGAAGGCGTGCCGGGGCTGGGCAAGACGCTGCTGGCGCGCACGCTGGCTGCCACCATGGGATGCGAGTTCAAACGCATCCAGTTCACCCCGGACCTGATGCCCGCCGACATCACCGGGACCAACGTCTTCAACCTCCAGCGCAACGAGTTCACGCTGGCCAGGGGACCGTTGTTCACCACCTTTCTGCTGGCCGACGAGATCAACCGGGCGCCGGCCAAGACGCAGTCGGCGCTGCTTGAAGCGATGCAGGAGCGCACCGTCACCATCGACCGCGAGAGCCACCGCCTTTCGCCGAACTTCACCGTCTTCGCCACCCAGAACCCCATTGAATCGGAGGGCACCTACCCGCTGCCCGAAGCGCAGAAGGACCGGTTCATGCTCAAGATCGGGATGAAATGGCCGGAAAGCGGCGACGAGGTTTCGCTGGCCCGGCGCTCGCTCGATGCGAGCGCTCCGGAGGCGGTGCTGTTGCGCGGCGAAGTGAACGCCTGCCTGACGGAAGCGGAGCTGGTGGGGCTGCGCGAAGCGCTGGGCGGCGTGCGCGTGTCCGAGGAACTGATCGACTACGCCGTGAAGGCGGTGCGGCGCACGCGGGAGGACGACGCCATCCTGGTGGGAGCCGGCCCGCGCGCTTCGCAGGCGCTGCTGCGAGCCGCGCGCGCATGGGCGGCCATCGCCGGGCGCGATTTCGTCAGCCCCGACGACATTCGCGCGGTGGCCCTGCCGGTGCTCGAACACCGGCTGATTCCACGGCCCGAAGCGGAGATGGAAGGAGTGCGAATGGAGGAAGTGCTCGACCGCATTCTGCACGAGATTCCGGTGCCGCGATGATGGTTCCCGCCGGCCGCCTGCCCTGGTTCGCGGCGTGCGTAGCCATTCCGGCGGCCATGCTGGCGGGCTTGTTCCCGAGCCTCGCCGCGCCGTGCTGGGGAGTGCTGGCGGCAGCCGCGGCGATAGCGGCGTTCGACGCGTTGCGCGGCCAGCGGCGCGTGGACGCCATCCGTGTGCGCACGCCCGCCTATGTGCGGCTGACCAAGGACGTG
>JBEKPK010000119.1:0-13666 GCA_049520795.1 Bryobacteraceae bacterium | reverse complement strand
CGGGTAGGCGCAGGGGCTAAAGCCCATGATTGTGCGAATCTTTTCGGCACGGCTCAAGCCGTGCCCTGATACAAACGGAGGTTGCCCCGCCTGAGAAAGCCACGCCCCGGTCGGGGCTTAGTTTAACGCCTATGCTTCCGCCTGCCAACCGGCCTTCTTGCCGCTTCTCAGGGGGCGGTCACGCGTTCTTCCGCCAGCCTCAAGAAACTCTCCTCCCGATCCACGTGCTTGCTCGTCTCCGCCTCGGACGGAATGTAGACCTCCTCGTAGTCGCCGCCCAGGCGTTCCTCGGACGCCTCTATCAAGTAGCGAGGAATTTAGAGGGTATCCGGCCAGACTTGGCGAAGATCCTTCCGAACTCTCCAATTACCGCGGAGTGACTTGAAAAGGCCAGGCCCTCGCCGTCCAGAAATGCTTCGGCAAGGTAGAACATCGTAGTAGGCCCGCGAGACGGCGTCCTCGGCAAACCCCTGGGCTAGGAGCGCCCTGGAAGCAGCTAACTTCCTTCGCGCTTTATGAAGCAGATTGACCTGCCGTTCCGTCATACCTCAATCGCTTCGCGACAGACATTGCGGAGTAACGGGCTGCTCGAACGGCGGAAGCGCTCCTCGTCCATGAATACGCATTGAATGACCGCGTCGTACTCCAGGCAAACCGAGCAGACAATTTCGCCGGTACGAGTGATCTCCTCACTCGGCCGAACCCGCCCCTTCAGCACCACCAGAAGGTCGACATCCGACCAAGGCGCAGCGTCCCCCCCGAGCCTGAGACCCGTACAATAGCAACTTCACTAAGCGATCGCCATAAAGTTCCTGCAACTGGCGCCGCAAGGCGGCCAGTATTGACCCGAGCCTCGCACTCAACCGAGGGCCGGCGCGTTGCAGTAGTCCTTCAGGCATTGGCTTCTGGGCGCCTCTCCGATCTGCCACCCACGCCATTTCAGTGTGACATAACTGGGCGGCCTGGAAAGGGCGGAATGCCGGCGATTGGTCCAATCAAGCGCAAAGACCTGATCGCCGGCCTCCGTGCGCTGGGCTTCGCGCCGCCTGTGTCCGGCGGCGATCACCAGTACATGAAGGGGCGCGGAAGAAAGCAGCCCGGCCGCAACCAATGAAGAACGTCGGCGGGGACGCCGACGTGGCAGGCTGGACGCCCGCTCTACGGGAATCGCCGCGGCTTGCGAAGCTACCCCTTCGCGCCCACCAGAATGAGCCGCACATCCATCACATTGGTGTTGGTGGGGCCGGTCTTCACCAGGTCGTTGAGCTCGCCGAAGTAGCGGTAGGAATCGTTGTCGTCGAGGTACCGCCGGGCATCGGGCTTACGCTCGAGCGTATGGCCATCGGCGCAGGCCCCCGCCGCGTCCGTGGGGCCGTCGGTGCCGTCGGTGCCGGCGGAGAAGACCAGAACGTCCGGCAGGCCGGCGATATCGATGGCGGCGGCCAGGGCGAACTCCTGGTTTCTGCCCCCCAGGCCCTGGCCGTGGAGCACAACCGTGGTTTCCCCGCCGGTGATGATGCAGGCGGGGGGCTTGACGGGCTGGCCCGCGCGCACGATTTCGCGCGCGATGGCGGCGTGCATGCGGGCGATTTCGCGGGTTTCGCCTTCTATCTCGCTGGCCAGGATGAGGGTGCGGTAGCCCAGTTCCCGCGCGCGCCGGGCGGCTGCCGTCAGGGCCAGGCGGTTGCTGCCCACCACGGAGTTGGTCACGCGCCGAAAAATCGGATCGCCGGGCTTGGGCGTGTCGGCAATCTCGCCCAGCGAGCCGCCGTTGATGCGATCGTACACGGATTCCGGAACGTTGGCCATGAGGCTGTACTTGCACAGCACATCGGAAGCCGTGGTGAAGGTGGAAGCGTCGGGCGCGGTAGGGCCGGATCCAATCACATCGAGCGAATCGCCAATCACGTCGGAAAGCAGCAGCGACTCCACGGTGGCGGGCGCTGCCAGGCGGGCCAGTTGGCCGCCTTTGATGCCCGAAATGTGCTTTCTAACAGCGTTGATCTCGTGGATATTGGCGCCGGAAGCCAGCAGCAGGCGAGTAACTTCCTGCTTCTCCTCGAGCGAAATGGGCGCGGCGGGCAGCGGCATGAGCGCCGAAGCGCCGCCGGAGATCAGGCACACTACGAGGTCGTCTTTGCCGGCGGTGGCGGCAATCTCGGCGATGCGGCGGGCCCCGGCCACGCCGCGCGCGTCGGGCACCGGATGGCCGCATTCGTTCATTTCGACGCGCTTGAGCCTGGCGGTATGTCCGTCCTTCACGTTGATCAGCCCGCCGGTAATGCGGCGGCCGAGAATGCGTTCGGCGGCCTGCGCCATGGAGGCGGCGGCCTTGCCGGCCCCGATCACGAAGATGCGTTCGAAACGGGAGGCGTCGATGCGTTGCAGGCGGCGCGCGACGGCGTCGGCGGGGTCGGCCGCGGCCAGGGCGGCCTCGAAGATGGAGAGCGCGTTCTTGCGCAAAAGACCGGCGGCGCCGGTATGGGTGGATGCTTTCTTTTTCATTTGAGTAGAGGGTGGGCGAGGATGGCTTCCACGGTGGCGGCCGGGTCGTCGCCCTCGACGGCGACGTGGATGTGGGCCAGCCGGTAGCCTTCCCTGCGGGACTGGTAGAGGGCCGCGAAGCGGACCGGGTCCTGGGCCAGCGGGCGGAGCGGGTCGGCCGCCACGCGCCGCGCTACGATTTCGAACGGGCAATCGAGCCACACGGTGATGCCGTTGTTCTCGAGCAACGCGCGGTTGGATTCGATGGTAAAGGCCCCGCCGCCCAGGGCCACCACGGCGGGCTTGCCGACTTCAACCGATGCGACGCGCCGGCGGATGGCTTCCGTCTCGATCCGCCGGAACTCCGGCTCGCCGCGCGCGGCGAAGATCCGGCCGATGGGCTGGCGCTCGGCCCGCTCGATTTCCGCATCGATATCGAAGAAACTCCACCCCAGGCGCTCGGCCAGGGCGCGGCCCACGGTAGACTTGCCGGAGCCCATGAAGCCCACCAGGTAAATGCCCGGCGTTTGCTTGAGCTTGAGGTTCATGCGGTTCCGTTCAGTTTGGCGAGACGCTCCTCGAGCAGCGCCGGGAACACGCTCGCCAGGGCCGCCAGAATCCAGCAGGCGCGCGGGGTCACGATGGTGCGCGCATCGCGTTCGAGCCCCCGGCGAATGGCCTTGGCGCATTGGGCTGCGTCGATGGCGAAGACGCGGCCCTGGACTATGCCGGCGGGCGGCCGGCCGGCCAGCGCATTGCGCTGAAAATTGGTTTTGACGTAGCCCGGGCAGACCAGCATGGTCCGCACGCCGTCGCGGCGAAGCTCCATGCGCAGCCCTTCGGTGAGCGCCCCCACGGCGGATTTGGACGCGCTGTAGAGGGTGAGCCAGGGCAAGGTGACCTTGCCGGCGATGGATCCGACGTTCACGATGCACCCGCGGCGGCGCTCGCGCATATGCGGTGCAACCAGTTGGGTCATGCCCAGCAGGGCGAAGAAGTTCAGCTCCATGAGGCGGCGGGCTTCCTCCATCGGAGCCTCCCAGGAGGGCAGGTAGAGGCCCGCGCCGGCGCAGTTGACCAGCAAGTCGATGGCGCCGTAATGCTCGAGCGTGCGCTCCACCACCGCGCGCCGGGTGTCCTCGCGGGTGATATCGCCGGGGGTGACCAGCGCCCCCGGAGCGGCCTTGTGGAGCGCCTCTTCGGAGCGCGCGGTGAGCGAGAGCCGGACGCCGTAGCGCGCGAGCTCCGCCGCGCAGGCCGCCCCGATGCCTTCCGAGGCGCCGGTTATGATCGCAACTATACCTTCGATTTGCATGGCGCAACGAGCCAAGACGCTTATTGCTGCATAATATTACCATGCAATTGCGGCTGCTTCCGCTGTTTCCGTTGCGCGTGGTGGTCTTTCCCAGGACCACGCTGCCGCTGCACATCTTCGAGGAGCGCTACAAGGAAATGGTGAGCGAAGCCATCCGCGACAACACCGAGTTCGGCATCGTGCTGGCGAAGGAAGAAGGCATCCTCAACGCCGGTTGCGCGGTGGTGGTGGAGAAGGTGTTTCAAATGTATCCGGACGGCCGGATGGACATACTCGCACGGGGGCGCAGGCGGTTCGAGATCCAGTCGCTGAGCGAGGAGAAGGCCTACCTGCAAGCGGATGTGACGTATTTCGACGACGAGGACTTCGAGCCCGTGCCGGAGGAACTGCGGGCGCAGGCCGTGGCTCACTACCAGGTCCTGCGCCCGCTCGCCAGCCCCGAAGGACGCGGCGACGCCGACCTGGCCGATCCGCAGCTCAGCTTTCAGGTGGCGCAGTGTCTGCCGGACCTGGACTTCCTGGCCTCGCTGCTGCGGCAGCGCTCGGAGAAGGCGCGATTGCAGGAGCTGAACCGATACCTGGCGGCCTACATACCGCGGCACCGGACCATCGAGCGCATGAAGGGCCTGGCGCCCACCAACGGATACGGCCCAACGCCCGCCGGCCTGTAGAACATGCCATCGTTTCTGATAATGGACGCCGACGATACGCTCTGGGAGAACAACATCTACTTTGAGCGAGCGTTCGAGGAATTCGCCGCATTCCTGGACCATTCATCGCTGACGGCGCGGCAGGTGCGCGACGCGCTCGACGAAATCGAGGACGCCAATAACAAGATACACGGATACGGCTCGCTCAACTTCGGCCGCAACCTGCGGCAGTGCTATGAGCGTCTGGCGGAGCGGAAGATCCGCGAGGAGGATCTGAACACCGTGCTGGGGTTCGCAGAAAGGATTCTGGACTGCCCGATGGAGGTGATCGAGGGCGTTCCGGAAACGCTAGAGTATCTCTCCGCGCGGCACGACCTGACACTCTTCACCAAGGGCCATCCGGAGGAGCAGAAACTCAAGATCGACCGCTCGGGCCTGGGCAGTTACTTCGCACATACCGCGATTGTAAGAGAGAAAGACGCAGCGGCGTACCGCGAGTTGGCGGAGCGGCGCGGGATGGAGCCGGAGCGGACGTGGATGATCGGCAACAGCCCTAAGTCCGACATCAATCCGGCGCTGGCAGCGGGGTTGAACGCGGTGTTCGTGCCGCACGCGCATACGTGGGTGCTGGAGAAGCAGGAGATCGTCGAATCGGGGGTGGGGAGGCTGATCGTGGTGGAGCGGTTTGGGGATTTGCGGGGGTGGTTCTGAGGGGAGGGGGGCGGATTGAGCCGCCTGTAACCCCCGTGACCCCCTTTTCCCGTGGTATCCATTGAGAGATGCGACGTAGGGCTGGCGGTAATGAGACTTGGAACCGTTTGCTGGACTGGAAAGTCGGGTCGGGGATGTCCGAGCGGCTTGCTGCCCAGGTGCTTCGTGCTGAAGGCTTTGCAGCTATCGATCCTGCCCACCCGCTCGGCGGCCCGGATGGACTGAGCGATGTTACTTGCGAGCGAGGAGGCACCAAATGGCGCGCTGCAGCCTACTTTCCCCGGGGCCAGAAATCATTTCCCACGATTTCGAAGAAATTCAAGCATGATGCAAGGGGCCGCACCGCGGAGATGGGCTTCATTTTCGTTACCAACCAGGAACTCCGGTTGGGCGAGCGCGAGCAACTGCGCCACCTGGCGACCGCCTCCGGCGTCAATTCGGCAGAGATCTATCACCTAGAGCGGATCGCCGGGATACTTGACGCACCAAGATCAATGGAATTCGGCTCGATTTCCTGGATATCGAGATGACCAGGGAAGAGCAGGTATCCTTCTTTGCCGAATTACAGATGTTGAACGAGACTCAAGTCTCGACGCTCAAGGAGTTTGTCGAAAAGCTCAACGAATATGGGCTTCTGGAGCAGCGGCTTGCGAACGGTCTGCCTCTTGCCGACCTGAGGGAGTTTTCGTCCTTGGTGAACTCGCTCAGCGGGCGGCCCTACAGTTCCCTCTTGGGATCGTCGATCTGGGGACCACCATCAATGCTGGATTTGAGGGTGCCTTTGGCTGAGTTGAAGGAATTCTACTCTTTGGTTAACTCGCTCGGCGGACGCACCTTCAGCTTCCTGGCACCAACAATGGCTGCCCTGAGGGTGCCTTTGGCTGAGTTGAAGGAATTCTATGCTCTGGTGAACTCGCTCAGCGGACGCACCTTCAGCGCCCTGGCGCCAACAATGCAGGATCTGAGGGTACCTCTGGCTGAGTTAAGGGAGTTCTCCTCCTTAGTGAACGGGCTGAGTGGGAGGTCCGGAGCCTTTGGGGCGTCAGTACTGGATCTGAAAGTTCCGCTGTCGGAGCTACGGGAGTTCTGCACCTTGCTCGATGCGGCGATCGCCAAATCGACACAGTTGTCAAGTCTCAATCGGACGCCGGCGTGAGGAACTCGCGATTCGCTTGCTGGCGCACCGGGCAAACCGGTGACTGGGCAAACCGGTGACGGCAAACCGGTGACGGACGGAACGTTCCCGAGCGGCGCCGCGGCAACCGCGAAGCCGGCCCGGCGTATTCGCTGGTATCATCGAAATCGAGGGCTGGACTCTATGCGCTATACGGTGATCCTCGAGCGGGAAGCGGACGGCGGATACGTCGCCACTATGCCGGCGCTCCCCGGCTGTGTATCCCAAGGCGATACTCGGGATGAAGCCATGAAGAACATCCGCGAAGCGGCGGATCTCTACATCGAAGACTGTATTGCCGCCGGTGACCCGGTCCCGACTGAAGCGGGGAGGGAATACTGCGAGATCATGGCCGGAACCCACCGGTGAAGCTCCCAACGGACCTTTCCGGCCAGGAGCTGGTGAGTGTGCTTTTGCGGGTGGGATTCGTGGTGAGGCGCCAAAGAGGGAGCCACATCGTCCTCAGGCGCGACAGCCCGTACGCCCGTGTCGTCGTGCCGGATCACAAGCGAGTCCGTCCTGGAACCCTGCGGCAGATTCTAAACGAAGCAGGGGTGACCGTAGAGCAACTATTGGAACTACGCTGAACCGCGAAGTAACCGCCGAAACACGCCACGGAAGGATTCGGGTCATCAGCGCTCGAAGACTGACCCGAAACGAAAGGCGAGTCTATGAAGAAACAAGGGGATAGGGTAAACGACGAGTTGCGCCCGGAATACGACCTCCGGCAGTTGCTCAAGACAGGGGTACGGGGCAAGTACGCGAAACGCTACCATGCAGGCACAAATCTCGTTCTGCTGGACGCGGATATCCGGAAGGCCTTTCGCAGCGAGAGAGCCGTGAACGAAGCCTTGCGCCTGGTTCTGGAGTTACGCAAGGTTGGCGGCGGCAGAGCCCACGCTTAACAAGGGAGGCCGACCGCTCACCAAGCTGACCGGCCTGAGTTTCGAGCCATGACCACTTTCCGAGACATACGACGGGCCGATAGGGCGCTTACCGAGGACCAGGCGCGGGAGATTCTGGCGCGGGCGGAGCACGGGGTATTGGCCACCGTGGGGGCCGACGGATGGCCTTACGCCGTCCCTGTGAACCACGTGCTGTGCGGCGACGTGCTCTATTTTCATTGCGCCCTCGAAGGGCACAAGCTGGAGAACATCGCGCATGAAGAGCGGGTCTCGTTCTGCGCCGTGGCGAGCGCCAGGGTGCTGCCGGCCGAGCTGTCCACGCTCTATGAGAGCGCCGTGGCATTCGGCCGGGCGGCTCTGGTAACGGATCCCGCGGAAAAGCGGCGGGCGCTCGAAGCGCTGGCCGTCCGCTTCTGCGGAGAGATGACGGCCGAGGCGGAGAAGACCATCGCCACCTCCGGCGCCCGAACAGCCGTGGTGCGCATCCGTATCGAACGAATCACCGGCAAAGCGCACCGTTCCGCTTGAAGTCGCAGGCACTCGTTTAAGCTCCGCCTTGCAGCGTGCTAACATGCCGCTGAAAGCTGAAAACGCGAACGGCCGGAGCTAAGGGCATGACAGGAAATAACCAGTTCAGTCGCCTACAACCGCTCCCTCACGGTCGCGGCTCGTTAAGAGCCTGGCGAGCCGCGACCGTTAGGGAGCGGTTGGAATCCCTAAGTGATCCGGCATTTCCCGCGCATTCGGAAAGAGGTGTGCCATGAAGCGATTCATCGTTATCGGAGCCGTTGCCCTGGCGTTGCTGTGCTGCTGCGTCACGCTATTGGCGCAAACCGCGCCGCCGGCGGGCCGCGGCGCCGCCGCGCAGCCGCCCGCGCCCGCGCCGGTGCGCACCCCGCACACTTGGTGGCGGGACCAGGGGCCTGGGGCCGGCCGCGGCGCTCCCCTCCCGAACCCCACGAAGATGCCGTTGATCTCGGTCAAGGGCAATCGCTTCGTCGATCCGGACGGCAAACCGGTGTTATTCCGCGGGCTGGCCATCTCCGATCCCGACAAGCTCGAGCAACAGGGGCACTGGAACAGGGATCACTTCGTCAAAGTCAAGGAGATGGGGACCATGCTGGTCCGCATCCCGGTCCACCCGGTGGCCTGGCGGGAGCGCGGCGGAGTGGAATACCTCAAACTGCTGGACCAGGCCGTGCAATGGTGCACGGAGCTGGACATGTACGTCATGATCGACTGGCATTCCATCGGCAACATGACCTCGGGCGTTTATCAGGACCCTATGTACGACACCACCAAGGAAGAGACCTTCGGGTTCTGGCGCGCCATGTCCCGCCACTTCGTCCGCAACAACACGGTGGCCTTCTTCGAGCTCTTCAATGAGCCGGCGGCGTTCGGCAGGGTCAACTGGGAGACGTGGAAGACCATCGTGGAAGATGAGATCGCCATTATTCGCGCCAACACGCAGCAGGTGATCCCCATGGTGGCCGGTTTCGATTGGGCGTACGATCTGACCCCTCTGCACCTCGACCCCATCGCGGCGGAAGGCATCGGCTACACGGTGCACCCCTATGCCAATAAGCGGCCCCAGCCGTGGGAGCCGAAATGGGAAGAGGATTTCGGCTTCGCGGCCGCCAAGTACCCGCTCATGGCTACGGAATTCGGCGGATTCGCCGCGCCGGGGACCCCGGTTCCCGCTCCCGGCGCCGCGCCGGCCGGCGGGCGCGGAGGCTTCGGCGGCGGGAGCAATGCCGCTTACGGCCCGGCGATCATAAAGTATCTGGAGGGCAAGGGCATCAGTTGGACGGTATGGTGTTTCGATCCGGAATGGGGTCCCACGCTCATCAGCGACTGGAACTATACGCTCAACTCGTCCGGACAATTCACCAAGGCCGCCATGCACGGCGAAATCAAGTAGGGAAACACTGTTTCTGTGGGACAGGCCATCGCCTTTTGTGGCCTGTCATGCCCCGCCATGGGTGACAGACGGCAAACACCGATCGTCTGTCCCACCTGGCTCAACCCGCCATGCGCAGCAAATGGCGGTACACCAGGGCCACCGGCAGGCCCACCACGTTGAAGTAACAGCCGTCGATTTTCTCGATGAACTTGGAGGCCAGGCCTTGAATGGCGTAGGCCCCCGCTTTGTCCATGGGCTCGCCGCTCGCCACGTAGTCGCAGATTTGGCGAGCGGTCATGGGCGCGAACCAGACGCTGGTGGAGGCCCAATCGAGGATGGTCTCGGCGGAGCCGCGCAGGCAGACGCCGGTGATGACTTCGTGGCGCCGGCCGGAAAGCGAAGCCAACATGCGACGCGCTTCGCCGGCGCCAGCGGGCTTGCCGAGCATTGCTCCATCGATCACCACGGTGGTGTCCGCGCCGAGCACCACCTCATCCGCGGCGCAGGGAACGGCCATGGCTTTCAGACCGGCGAGGCGGCGGACGCAGTCCTCGGGCCGTTCGCCCGGTTGCGGGGTTTCATCCACCGGCGCCGTGCGCACCACGAAGGGAATGCCCGACTGGCGCAGAATCTCGGCGCGGCGCGGCGACTGGGAGGCAAGGACCAGCATGAATCCATGCTAACAGCGCGGCCATGACCGTCTGGCGAGCCGCGACCGTCAGGGAGCGGTTGTACTCGCTTCGCGACGAACCCTGAGACTGACTCGGCCCGCGCAGTGATACTATGGCGTTCCCATGCGATTCTCACGAGCTTTTGCGGTGTGCGCCGGCGCGCTTTCGCTTATCGTTTTCGCGGCGTGGATGAGCGCGCAATCCCCCGCGCCGGTCCGTGTGGCTGCTACTCCGCCCATGGGTTGGAATAGCTGGGACTGTTACGGTACGACCGTGACCGAGGCCGAGGTGAAGGCCAACGCCGATTACGTGGCCAGGAATCTGAAGGCGCACGGATGGCGGTACATCGTGGTGGACATTCAGTGGTCCGAGCCCAATCCCCAGGCCCACGGCTACCGGCCGGACACGGAACTGGCGATGGACGGGTTCGGGCGGTTGATTCCAGCCGAGAAGCGGTTCCCGTCGTCGGCCGGCGGCCGCGGCTTCAAGCCGCTGGCGGATTATATCCACGGACTGGGATTACAATTCGGGATACACATCATGCGCGGCATTCCGCGGCGCGCGGTGAAGGCCAATCTTCCGGTGGCCGGGAGCAAGGCGCGGGCCGCGGAGATCGCCGACTCGTTCTCGGTCTGTCCATGGAACACCGACATGTACGGTCTGGACATGAGCCGCCCCGGCGCGCAGGATTACTACGATTCGATTCTGAAGGCGTACGCCGATTGGGGCGTGGATTACATCAAGGCCGACGACATCGCGCGGCCCGCGCACCGCGAAGAGATCGCCGGCCTGCATCGCGCGATCCTGAAGACCGGCCGGCCGATTGTGTTGAGCCTTTCGCCGGGTCCGGCGCAGGTCAAGGACGCGGCATTCCTTCAGGAGAACGCGAACCTGTGGCGCATCTCCGACGATTTCTGGGACGACTGGAAACTGCTGCGCCAGAACTTCATCCTGATGTCCATCTGGAGCGGTTTCGGCCGGCCCGGCGCGTGGCCGGACGCGGACATGCTCCCCCTGGGCCATATCGGATTGCGCGCCGAACAAGGCGAGGATCGCATGACGCGATTCACGCATGAGGAACAGCGAACGCTCGTGAGCCTATGGTCGATTGCGCAATCGCCGCTCATGTTCGGAGGCGATTTGCCCGGCAACGACGCGTTCACGCTCGCGCTGATTTCGAATGACGAGGTCTTGCAGGTGGATCAGCGCGGCTCGCATGGCCGTTCCTTCGCGGAGGGCGGCGAAAGCGTGGCTTGGATGGCCGACGGGGAGCCTGGCGTAAAGTACCTGGGCGTCTTCAACGTGGGCGACCGGAGCCCCATCGACACGCGCGTGGAGTGGCGGGCCCTGGGCCTGAGCGCGAAGTGCGCGCTGCGCGACCTCTGGGAACACAAGGACCTGGGAACCATCGACGGCGGATACGTCTTCCACATTCCGCCGCACGGCTCGGGGCTCTACAGAGTCGGCCCGGCGCGGTAAGTCGCGCCGGCCCGTCTTATCGCTGGATGCGCGCCGATCCGCCCTTGGCGAAGGCGCGCACCTGCTCTACCGTCGCCATGGTGGTATCGCCCGGGAACGTGGTCAGTAACGCTCCGTGGGCCCAGCCCAGTCTCACCGCTTCCTCCGGCGTCTCGCCGGTCAACAGGCCGTAGAAGAAGCCCGAGGCGAAACCGTCGCCGCCGCCCACGCGGTCCCAAACGTCCAGTTCGCACACTGGCGACGTGTAGTTCCGGCCGTCCATCCACGCCACCGCCCCCCAACTGTGGTGGTTGGTGGAATGCACTTCGCGCAGAGTGGTGGCCACCGCCTTGATGCGCGGGTAGCGCTCCACCACGCGATCGATCATGCCGAAAAACACGCTCGCATCGAGCTTCGATTTGGCCGCCACTTCGGGCCCCGGAATCCCCAGGCCCTTTTGCAGGTCCTCCTCGTTGCCCACCAGCACGTCCACGTTCTGCACAATACGCCCCAGCACTTCCCGCGCCCGCTCGGCGCCGCCGGAGCGGCCCCAGATCTTCTCGCGGTAGTTAAGATCGAAGGAAATTACCGCGCCGGCGGCGCGGGCCGCCTGCATGGCCTCAATCACCAGCTCCGAGGTGGTAGGGGAAAGCGCCGAAAAGATTCCCCCGCTGTGGAACCACCGTACTCCGCCGGCGAAAATCGCCTTCCAGTCGAAGTCTCCCGGCTTGAGCAGCGCCCCGGCCTCGTTCGAGCGGTTGTAGAACACCACCGGAGCGCGCACGCCGTAGCCGCGATCGCTGTAGACGGTGGCCATATTGGGACCGGTCACGCCGTTGTGCTGAAACCGCTTGTAGAAGGGCTTCACGCCCATGGCCCGCACGCGCTCCGCGATCAGGTCGCCGACGGGGTAATCCACCATGGCGGCGGCTATGCCGGTGTTCATCCGGAAGCAGTCCGCCAGGTTGGCGGCCACGTTGAACTCGCCGCCACTCACGTGTATGTGGCACTGGGTGGCCTTGCGAAAGGGAATGATTCCGGGGTCCAGGCGATGAATCAGCGCGCCCAGAGACAACAGGTCCAGCGCGCCGTCTTTGCGAATTTCGAGAGATTGGCTCATTTGGTTCCTATATTCGGACTATCCCGCGCCGCGTCCGGGCGTGTCAAGCGCGAACCTCTCGACTATCCGTTTCGCGAAGCCGAATGGCACCGGCGGAACGTTGACGCGCCGGCAGTTTTCCGGGATTGTGGAACGGGGTGGCTCCCGGGGCCCCGCTATTTCACCCGAAGCGGGACTGGCAATAGGCGAGCCTCCGCTGGACCTGGGAACGGAGCCGCTCCGGCGCCAACTCCGGGCCCGCCAATCGTCCGTCCTCGACCGCCTCTGCGATGCCATCCCGCCTTTCCCCACTGGAGCAGTTCACTTCGCCGTACCCCAGTTCGGCGGCGATTTCGCACGCGCGCCGGACCACTGTCAGCGCTGCGTCGGAGGTCGTGTCTGACGATCCGGCGTGATGGCGCCGGATGCAACCGCACATGGCCGCTGGAAAACCCCATCGCTCGGCCAGCACTTCGCCCGCCTCCATGTGCGTGGATCCGAAGCTCGCTAGCTCGTAGGAAATCGATTCGTCGATATCCTGAAACTCCCGCGCCAGCAGGTCCGCGTATTCCTGTCCCATGCTCATCAGCAGCCCGAGCCTTCCCACATCGTGGACCAGGGCCGACGAATACAAGCCGTTGCGCGGCGCGCCGCGCGCTTTTGCAAGAATTTCCGAGATAAACGCCGTAGCGAGGCTGTGGGACCATATCGGCTGCACAAACGCCATCCGCGGCGAGCGGCGCAGGTAGAACTGCATGGCGATGGTGAAGGAGAGCGAGCTCACGCGTTCCAATCCGAGTACGGCCACGGCATGGCGGATTCCGGAAACCCTTGTCTGGAAACCGAATTCGGGGGAATTCGCCACCAGCAACAGGTCCGCCGCCAGAGCCGGATCGGAGCCGAAGATGTCTTCATACTCATCGAGCGCCGAGTCGCTTTCGATGGAGATGGACAGGAGGCGCAGTACGGTGGGGTGAAATGGAGGAAGCCGGCTGAGGCGATTCAAAACCTCCGAGCGGTCGGGCGCATCTTCTAACACACGGTCACCTACCTGGCATCAGCCGTCAAAGAGACGTCAACGGCGATACGCATCGGACGGCCGGGCGCGTGTAGTAGTTCGGATCGGCGAACTTCTCCGCGAAGATCCGCTCCCAACGCGCGTTATCCAGACATTGCCGGCATCGGCCGCACCTGCAATGAATTCTCCGCGCCCCACCCGCGGCGGGCCGGGCGGCAACCTGTGCGCCACGCCTGCGTCCGGCCCGGACGGCCATTCCGCTTCCTCGCATCAGCGCA